>JAMLJC010000001.1:3847717-4171521 GCA_023953845.1 Rhizobiaceae bacterium
CCGATAAGCGTCACCGCCGCTGCGATCAAACGCGACAACGAGCGTAAGATCGCGCGCCCACTGTACGGGGCGTGCGCGTGGCGAACGCTGCCATTTTCCCTTGTCTTCAAGAGCGGCGCCAATTCCTTCACGAGACCGTGGGAGGTGTAGGATATGCGCTCGCCATCGGCAAGATTGCGCGCGAAGGGGCGACCATCGGCTATGTGCTTGCCAAAAACGGCGCGTTGAGGCATAGGTACCGCCGCACTC
Source organism: Rhizobiaceae bacterium (assembly GCA_023953845.1). Classification (NCBI taxonomy): domain Bacteria; kingdom Pseudomonadati; phylum Pseudomonadota; class Alphaproteobacteria; order Hyphomicrobiales; family Rhizobiaceae; species Rhizobiaceae bacterium. Next base: position 3,847,967 of record JAMLJC010000001.1, read on the forward strand.
TGTCGGGACGAATGGATGGTTCCGCAACCGGTGCGCATGCGTAAACGGATCGCGACCCCTTGCATGTGTCGGGAATCGGTTTTATGTAGGCGGCACGGAACGCGTGGCGCGTGGAGCTGAGGGATCGGCTTGACGCGCCTTGCTGGCATGGCGAAAAGTAAGCGATGATTCGCTGGCCTTCGTCGCAGCATCCGGGGTGATAACCCCTTGATCGGAAAATAGAAGATCCGGATTTACGGGTCCTCGCGAGACAGAGCGGCAGATGGCATCGAAGACCACGAATCCTTTTACCTTTCTGCAGCAGGTGCGGCAGGAAACCGCCAAGGTGACCTGGCCGTCCCGTCGCGAGACGCTGATCTCCACGGCGATGGTCTTCGGTTTTGCCGCGCTCGCCATGATCTTCTTTTTTGCAGCCGACCAGCTCATGGCGTTTGGCGTCGAGCTGATTCTCGGCCTCGGGCGTTAGTACCGGCCTCACGGAGACATTATCGAGATGACTGCCCGGTGGTATATCGTCCACGCCTACTCGAATTTCGAGAAGAAGGTCGCCGAGGAAATCCAGAAGAAGGCCGAGCAGAAGGGCCTGAGCCAGCATATCGAGCAGATCGTCGTCCCGACTGAAAAGGTCGTCGAGATCCGTCGTGGCAAGAAGGTCGACGCGGAGCGGAAGTTCTTTCCGGGCTATGTGCTGATGAAGGCCGATCTGAACGATCGGGTCATCAGCCTTGTCAAGAACACGCAGCGCGTCACCGGCTTTCTGGGCGAGGACAAGCACACCGCCAAGCCGATGCATATCAGCGAGGCGGAGGCGCAGCGCATCCTGAACCAGGTGCAGGAGGGTGTGGAACGGCCGAAGCCGTCCATCACCTTCGAGATCGGCGAGCAGGTGCGCGTCTCGGACGGTCCGTTCGCGTCGTTCAACGGCTTCGTTCAGGAAGTCGACGAGGAGCGGGCGCGGCTCAAGGTCGAGGTGTCGATCTTCGGGCGTGCGGTGCCGGTCGATCTGGAATTCGGTCAGGTCGAAAAGAGCTGATCGCGAAAACTCGCGGCCGGTTCGCCGGCCGGGAGAGGGCAAGGCGCTGATGCGCTGCGCCGAACGGGTGGGAGGCGAGGCGGCTTAGCCGGCCGCGCGAGCCGAACCACCGGACTGCAACCGCCGGCATCTTGCCGGCACGAGAAGAAGGCAGAGAGATATGGCTAAGAAAATTGCAGGCCAGCTCAAGCTTCAGGTCTCCGCGGGCTCCGCGACTCCGTCGCCCCCGATCGGTCCGGCGCTTGGTCAGCGTGGCATCAACATCATGGAATTCTGCAAGGCGTTCAACGCGCAGACGCAGGAGATGGAAAAGGGATCGCCGGTTCCGGTCGTGATCACCTACTATCAGGACAAGTCGTTCACCTTCGTCATGAAGACGCCGCCGGTGAGCTATTTCCTGAAGAAGGCCGCCAACCTCAAGTCGGGCTCCAAGGAGCCGGGTAAGGTGAAGGCCGGTTCGGTGACGAAGGCGCAGGTGCGCGAGATCGCCGAGAAGAAGCTGAAGGATCTGAACGCCAACGACGTCGAGGCAGCGATGCTGATGGTCGAAGGCTCCGCCCGTTCGATGGGCCTGGAAGTGGTGGGCTGAGATCATGGCGAAGATTGCAAAGCGCGTAGCCAAGTCCCGCGAGGGCATCGACCGCAACAAGGCCTATTCGCTCGACGAGGCCGTGAAGATCCTCAAGGAGCGTGCGACGGCCAAGTTCGATGAGACCTTCGAGGTCGCCATGAACCTCGGCGTCGATCCGCGTCACGCCGACCAGATGGTCCGCGGCGTCGTGAACCTGCCGAACGGCACGGGCCGTACCGTCCGTGTCGCCGTGTTCGCCAAGGGTCCGAAGGCCGACGAGGCCAAGGCTGCCGGCGCCGACATCGTCGGCGCGGAAGACCTGGTCGCCACGGTTCAGGGCGGCACGATCGATTTCGATCGCTGCATCGCCACGCCGGACATGATGGGCTTGGTCGGCCGTCTCGGCAAGGTGCTTGGCCCGCGCGGCATGATGCCGAACCCGAAGGTCGGCACCGTGACCATGGATGTCGCCGCCGCCGTCAAGGCGTCGAAGGGCGGCGCGGTGGAGTTCCGCGTCGAGAAGGCGGGCATCGTGCATGCCGGCGTCGGCAAGGTGTCGTTCGACGCCGCCGCCATCGCCGAGAACATCCGCGCCTTCACCGATGCGGTGACGAAGGCCAAGCCGTCCGGCGCCAAGGGCAACTACGTCAAGAAGGTCTCGCTGACCACGACGATGGGCCCGGGCCTGAAGCTCGACCCGGCCTCGCTGACGGCCGTGTCGTAATTCGTATTCTGGCGCCGGCCGTGGCTGGCGCCATTGAAATTCCGGCTCCCGAGCGATCGGGCGCCGGTTTCCGGGGAAGGAAACGACCCCGGATATCCTGTCCGAGATTGCAGGCGGCCGGGCCTCGCCCGTCCTTAATTCAGATGAGCCTGCATGAGACGGGTGAAGACCCGACAAAGAAGCGTGACGCTTCGATGAAAGGTTCGAACCGTGTGTGCCTTTTGTCAGCGCGCCGCCGGAAACGGCGGAGCGGCGAAAAGGGGACAGGATCCTCGAGCGTCGTTCGGACGATCCTTTTTTGGATGATCCGGTCGGCAAAAGGCAACCCGATCTCCGTTCCCGAACAGTCCGGGCGGAGGTCAACTGGAGATAGGCAGTGGATAGAGCGGAAAAACGCGAGCTCGTCACGAACCTGAACGACGCCTTCAAGGGCGCCGGCTCGGTCGTCGTGGCCCACTATGCCGGTATCACCGTCGCACAAATGAACGATCTTCGTACGAAGATGCGTGCAGCCGGCGGTACCGTCAAAGTCGCGAAGAACCGTCTCGCCAAAATCGCTCTTCAGGGCACGGAATCCGAGAAGATCATCGACCTGTTCACCGGACAGACGCTGATCGCCTACTCGGCGGATCCGATTGCGGCGCCGAAGGTGGCGTCCGATTTCGCCAAGGGCAATGACAAGCTTGTCATTCTCGGCGGCGCGATGGGCGCGACCACACTCAACCCCGATGCGGTGAAGGCTCTCGCCTCGCTGCCGTCGCTGGACGAGCTGCGCGCCCGCCTGGTTGGCATGATCGCCACCCCGGCTACCCGGATCGCCCAGGTCGTCAATGCGCCCGCGGCATCCGTCGCGCGCGTCATCGGCGCCTATGCCCGGAAGGACGAGGCGGCATGAGGCCGTTCCTCGCTGTCGAAAACACCTGTTCGAACTTTTTGAAGGAAAACGAAAATGGCTGATCTCGCAAAGATCGTAGATGACCTGTCCTCGCTGACCGTCCTCGAGGCGGCCGAGCTGTCGAAGCTCCTGGAAGAGAAGTGGGGCGTGTCCGCCGCTGCTCCGGTGGCGGTCGCCGCTGCCGGCGGTGGCGCTGCCGCCGCCGCTCCGGTCGAGGAGAAGACCGAGTTCGACGTCGTTCTGGCTGCCGCCGGCGACAAGAAGATCGAGGTCATCAAGGAAGTGCGCGCCATCACCGGTCTCGGCCTGAAGGAGGCCAAGGACCTCGTCGAGGGCGCTCCGAAGACGGTGAAGGAAGCGGTCAACAAGGCCGACGCCGCCAAGATCAAGGAGCAGCTCGAGAAGGCTGGCGCCAAGGTCGAGCTGAAGTAATCGGGTACCGACGGGCGGTGTCCTCACCGCCCGTCTGCCTCGCCTTGCGGGGCGCTCGTTGGGGGAGAGTGACGGAAACCTCTTTCCTGAGGGCCGGGAGCGGCTTTCAGGAAACAGGTTTCCAGCCGTTTTGGAAGACCGCCGGCTGGCGGAGTTGATTTTGGCCGCTTTCCGGGCGGCCGCGAGTTGCAAGGCGGTTCGGCGGAGCCGCCCCAAGAAGCAAGCCAAGGAGCGACGATGGCCCAGACCCAGACTTTCAATGGCCGCAGACGCGTACGCAAGTTCTTCGGAAAGATCCCCGAAGTCGCGGAAATGCCGAACCTCATCGAGGTGCAGAAGGCATCTTATGACCAGTTCCTGATGGTGGACGAGCCCAAGGGCGGCCGTGCGGACGAAGGCCTGCAGGCTGTTTTCAAGTCGGTCTTCCCGATCTCGGACTTTTCGGGCGCGTCCATGCTGGAGTTCGTCCGGTACGAGTTCGAGGCGCCGAAGTTCGACGTCGACGAATGCCGGCAGCGCGATCTGACTTATGCCGCGCCGCTGAAGGTGACGCTGCGCCTGATCGTGTTCGATATCGACGAGGATACCGGCTCGAAGTCCATCAAGGACATCAAGGAGCAGGACGTTTACATGGGCGACATGCCGCTCATGACGATGAACGGCACCTTCATCGTCAACGGCACCGAGCGCGTCATTGTCTCGCAGATGCACCGCTCGCCGGGCGTCTTCTTCGACCACGACAAGGGCAAGTCGCACTCGTCGGGCAAGTTGCTGTTCGCGGCGCGCGTCATTCCCTATCGCGGCTCGTGGCTCGACATCGAGTTCGACTCGAAGGACGTCGTGCATGCGCGCATCGACCGCCGCCGCAAGATCCCCGTCACCAGCCTGCTGATGGCGCTGGGCATGGACGGCGAGGAGATCCTGTCGACCTTCTACAACAAGATCACCTACAAGAAGTCCAAGGACCACTGGCGCATTCCGTTCTCCGTCGAGCGCTTCAAGGGCCTCAAGGCCGTCAACGATCTGGTTGACGCCGACACCGGCGAAGTGGTCGTGGAGCAGGGCAAGAAGATCACTGCCCGTCAGGCGCGCCAGCTCGCCGACAAGGGCCTGAAGGCGATCAAGGCCACCGAGGACGATCTCTACGGCTCCTATCTCGCCGAGGATATCGTCAACTACGCCACCGGTGAGATCTATCTCGAAGCCGGAGACGAGATCGACGAGAAGACCCTGAAGGTCCTGCTTTCGGCAGGCGAGGAGGAGATTCAGATCCTCGACATCGACCACGTCAACGTGGGCGCCTACATCCGCAACACGCTGGCCGTCGACAAGAACGAGAGCCGCCAGGACGCGCTGTTCGACATCTACCGCGTCATGCGCCCGGGCGAGCCGCCGACGCTTGAGACGGCCGAGGCGATGTTCAACTCGCTGTTCTTCGATGCCGAGCGTTACGACCTGTCGGCTGTCGGCCGCGTCAAGATGAACATGCGTCTGGAACTCGATTGCCCGGATACGGTGCGCGTGCTCCGCAAGGAGGACATCATCGCCGTCGTCAAGACGCTGGTGGAACTGCGCGACGGCAAGGGCGAGATCGACGACATCGACAATCTCGGCAACCGCCGCGTGCGTTCGGTCGGCGAGCTGATGGAGAACCAGTATCGCGTCGGCCTGCTGCGCATGGAGCGCGCCATCAAGGAGCGCATGTCCTCGATCGAGATCGACACGGTCATGCCGCAGGACCTGATCAACGCCAAGCCGGCGGCCGCCGCCGTGCGCGAGTTCTTCGGCTCCTCGCAGCTCTCGCAGTTCATGGACCAGACCAACCCGCTCTCCGAGATCACGCACAAGCGTCGCCTATCGGCGCTCGGACCCGGCGGTCTGACCCGCGAGCGCGCCGGCTTCGAGGTGCGCGACGTGCACCCGACGCACTATGGCCGCATCTGCCCGATCGAGACGCCGGAAGGCCCGAACATCGGTCTTATCAACAGTCTGGCGACGTTTGCTCGCGTCAACAAGTACGGCTTCATCGAGTCTCCGTATCGCAAGATCATCGACGGCAAGCTCACCAACGAGGTGGTCTATCTGTCGGCGATGGAAGAGGCGAAGCACTTCGTCGCGCAGGCGAACGCCGAGCTCGACAAGGAAGGCCGTTTCGTCGACGAATTCGTCATCTGCCGCAACGCCGGCGAGGTGATGATGGCGCCGCGCGAGAACGTCGACCTGATGGACGTGTCGCCGAAGCAGATGGTTTCGGTCGCGGCCGCGCTCATCCCGTTCCTTGAGAACGACGACGCCAACCGCGCGCTGATGGGCTCGAACATGCAGCGTCAGGCCGTGCCGCTGGTGCGCGCCGAAGCGCCGTTCGTCGGCACCGGCATGGAACCGGTCGTCGCCCGCGACTCCGGCGCCGCCATCGGCGCCCGCCGCGGCGGCATCGTCGATCAGGTGGACGCGACGCGTATCGTCATCCGCGCCACGGAAGACCTCGAAGCCGGCAAGTCCGGCGTCGACATCTACCGGCTGATGAAGTTTCAGCGGTCGAACCAGAACACCTGCATCAACCAGCGTCCGCTGGTAAAGATGGGTGATCACGTCAACAAGGGCGACATCATCGCCGACGGTCCCTCGACCGATCTCGGCGATCTGGCGCTCGGCCGCAACGTGCTCGTCGCGTTCATGCCGTGGAACGGCTACAACTACGAGGACTCGATCCTTCTGTCCGAGCGCATCGTCGCGGACGACGTCTTCACCTCGATCCACATCGAGGAGTTCGAGGTCATGGCCCGCGACACCAAGCTCGGGCCTGAGGAGATCACGCGCGACATTCCGAACGTGTCGGAAGAGGCGTTGAAGAACCTCGACGAGGCCGGCATCGTCTATATCGGCGCGGAAGTGCAGCCGGGCGACATCCTGGTCGGCAAGATCACGCCGAAGGGCGAGAGCCCGATGACGCCGGAAGAAAAGCTTCTGCGCGCCATCTTCGGCGAGAAGGCGTCCGATGTCCGCGACACCTCCATGCGCATGCCGCCCGGAACCTTCGGCACGGTCGTCGAGGTGCGCGTCTTCAACCGCCACGGCGTGGAGAAGGACGAGCGCGCCATGGCGATCGAGCGCGAGGAGATCGAGCGTCTCGCCAAGGACCGCGACGACGAGCAGGCCATCCTCGACCGCAACGTCTACAGCCGCCTGAGCGACATGCTCGACGGCGCCGAGGCGATTGCGGGTCCGAAGGGCTTCAAGAAGGGAACCAAGCTCTCCAAGGAGTTGCTGGCGGATTATCCCCGCTCGCAGTGGTGGCAGTTCGCCGTGGAAGTCGAAAAGCTTCAGGGCGAGCTGGAAGCCCTGCGCGGCCAGTATGACGAGTCCAAGAAGGCGCTGGAACAGCGCTTCATGGACAAGGTCGAGAAGGTGCAGCGCGGCGACGAGATGCCTCCTGGCGTCATGAAGATGGTCAAGGTCTTCGTGGCTGTGAAGCGCAAGATGCAGCCGGGCGACAAGATGGCCGGCCGTCACGGCAATAAGGGCGTCGTGTCGCGCATCGTTCCGGTCGAGGACATGCCGTTCCTCGAGGACGGCACGCATGCCGACATCGTGCTCAATCCGTTGGGCGTGCCGTCGCGCATGAATGTCGGCCAGATCCTGGAGACGCACCTAGGCTGGGCGTGCGCGGGCATGGGCCGGAAGATCGGGCAGCTGATCGACGCCTACAAGTCCAGCGGCGACATCAAGCCGTTGCGCCAGACGATCGAGCAGATCATTCCGGACAACGACCGCAACGAGCCGGTCCGCAGGTTCGACGATGACTCCATCGTGCGGCTCGGCGAGCAGATGCGACGTGGCGTTTCGATCGCCACCCCGGTGTTCGACGGCGCGCACGAGGTCAACATCAACGAGATGCTGGAGCAGGCGGGCCTGCATTCCTCCGGCCAGTCGACGCTCTATGACGGGCGCACCGGCGAGCCGTTCGATCGCAAGGTGACGATGGGCTACATATATATGCTCAAGCTGCATCACCTCGTGGACGACAAGATCCACGCCCGTTCGATCGGACCGTACTCGCTCGTCACCCAGCAGCCGCTGGGCGGCAAGGCGCAGTTCGGCGGCCAGCGTTTCGGCGAGATGGAGGTCTGGGCGCTGGAAGCCTACGGCGCGGCCTACACGCTGCAGGAGATGCTGACGGTGAAGTCGGACGACGTGGCCGGCCGCACCAAGGTCTACGAGGCGATCGTCCGCGGCGACGACACGTTCGAAGCCGGCATCCCGGAGAGCTTCAACGTTCTCGTCAAGGAAATGCGGTCGCTCGGGCTCAATGTCGAGCTTGAGAACACCAAGGTCGACGACCAGGCGCAGCAGCGTCTGCCCGACGCCGCGGAATAGCGGCGTATCCTCGCGGCGTATGATGCCGCACCACGAAGCCGGCAGCGCGCCTTCTGCGCGCTGCGCCGGCAACGCGAAGGGCCGCGGCGCCCGTCAGAAATTCAGGGGGTCACGAGGCCCCGAAAGGAGAACGGCATGAACCAAGAGGTCATGAATCTCTTCAATAACCAGGCTCCGGCGCAGGTGTTCGATTCCATTCGCATCTCGCTGGCGAGCCCCGACAAGATCCTGTCCTGGTCGTTCGGCGAGATCAAGAAGCCGGAGACGATCAACTACCGCACGTTCAAGCCCGAGCGTGACGGCCTGTTCTGCGCGCGCATCTTCGGTCCGATCAAGGACTACGAGTGCCTGTGCGGCAAGTACAAGCGCATGAAGTACAAGGGCGTCATCTGCGAGAAATGCGGCGTGGAAGTCACCCTGTCGCGCGTTCGCCGCGAGCGCATGGGCCATATCGAGCTGGCCGCGCCCGTCGCCCATATCTGGTTCCTGAAGTCGCTGCCGTCGCGCATCGGCACGCTGCTCGACATGACGCTCAAGGATATCGAGCGGGTTCTCTATTTCGAGAACTATATCGTCATGGAGAACGGCCTGACCGATCTCAAGCAGCACCAGCTCCTCTCCGAAGAGGAGTACATGCTGGCGGTCGACAATTACGGTGAAGACGCCTTCACCGCCAAGATCGGCGCCGAGGCCATCCAGGAACTGCTGGCCGGCATGGAGCTGGAGAAGATCGCGGGCGAACTGCGTTCGGAACTCGCCTCGACCACGTCGGAGCTGAAGCAGAAGAAGCTGCTGAAGCGCCTGAAGGTCGTCGAAAACTTCATGGAATCCGGCAACCGTCCGGAATGGATGATCCTCAACGTCATCCCGGTCATCCCGCCGGATTTGCGCCCGCTCGTCCCGCTGGACGGCGGCCGCTTCGCCACGTCGGATCTGAACGACCTCTACCGCCGCGTCATCAACCGCAACAATCGCCTGAAGCGGCTGAAGGAGCTGCGCGCCCCCGGCATCATCATCCGCAACGAGATGCGCATGCTGCAGGAGGCTGTCGACGCGCTGTTCGACAACGGTCGCCGCGGCCGCGTTATCACCGGCGCCAACAAGCGCCCGCTGAAGTCGCTCTCCGACATGCTGAAGGGCAAGCAGGGTCGCTTCCGCCAGAATCTGCTCGGCAAGCGCGTCGACTATTCCGGCCGTTCGGTCATCGTGACCGGTCCGGAGCTCAAGCTGCATCAGTGCGGCCTGCCGAAGAAGATGGCGCTGGAGCTGTTCAAGCCGTTCATCTACGCCCGCCTCGACGCCAAGGGTTACTCCTCGACGGTCAAGCAGGCGAAGAAGCTGGTCGAGAAGGAGAAGCCGGAAGTCTGGGATATCCTCGACGAGGTTATCCGCGAGCATCCGGTGCTGCTGAACCGCGCGCCGACGCTGCACCGCCTGGGCATCCAGGCGTTCGAGCCGATCCTGATCGAAGGCAAGGCGATCCAGCTTCATCCGCTGGTCTGCACGGCCTTCAACGCGGATTTCGACGGCGACCAGATGGCCGTGCACGTCCCGCTGTCGCTGGAAGCGCAGCTGGAAGCGCGCGTGCTGATGATGTCGACCAACAACATCCTGCACCCGGCCTCCGGCGCGCCGATCATCGTGCCGTCGCAAGACATGGTGCTCGGCCTCTACTATCTCTCGATCGTCAACGAAAACGAGCCGGGGCAGGGCATGGCGTTCGCCGACATGGGCGAGCTCCAGCACGCGCTGGAGACGAGGGCCGTCACTCTGCACGCCAAGATCAAGGGTCGTTTCCGCACGGTCGACAAGGACGGCAACGTCGTCTCGAAGATCTACGATACGACGCCCGGCCGCATGATTATCGGCGAGCTTCTGCCGAAGAACCACAACGTGCCGTTCGAGACCGCCAACCAGGAGATGACCAAGAAGAACATCTCCAAGATGATCGACACCGTCTACCGCCACTGCGGTCAGAAGGAGACGGTCATCTTCTGCGACCGCATCATGTCGCTCGGTTTCGCCCATGCCTGCCGCGCCGGCATTTCATTCGGCAAGGACGACATGCTGATCCCGGACACCAAGGCGAAGCTGGTGGCGGACACCGAGGCTTTGGCCAAGGAGTACGAGCAGCAGTACAATGACGGCCTGATCACGCAGGGCGAGAAGTACAACAAGGTGGTCGACGCCTGGGCCAAGTGCTCGGAGAAGGTCGCGGACGAGATGATGGGCCGCATCAAGGCGGTTGAATTCAACGACAATGGCCGCCAGAAGCCGATGAATTCGATCTACATGATGAGCCACTCCGGCGCCCGCGGCTCGCCGACGCAGATGCGTCAGCTTGCCGGCATGCGCGGTCTGATGGCCAAGCCGTCGGGCGAGATCATCGAGACGCCGATCATCTCGAACTTCAAGGAAGGCCTGACCGTGCTCGAGTACTTCAACTCGACCCACGGCGCCCGCAAGGGATTGGCCGACACCGCCTTGAAGACGGCGAATTCGGGCTATCTCACGCGCCGTCTCGTCGACGTGGCGCAGGACTGCATCGTCAACGCGGTCGACTGCGGCACCGACAAGGGCCTCACCATGCAGCCGATCGTCGATGCCGGTCAGGTCGTCGCCTCGCTCGGACAGCGCATCCTCGGCCGCACGGCGCTCGAGGACATCAACCATCCCGTCAGCGGCGATCTGCTGGTGAAGGGCGGTAAGCTGATCGATGAGCGTGACGTCGACGTCATCGAGAAGGCCGGCATCCAGTCCGTCCGCATCCGCTCGGCGCTCACCTGCGAGGTTCGGGTCGGTGTCTGCGCGGTCTGCTACGGTCGCGATCTGGCTCGCGGCACGCCCGTCAACCAGGGCGAGGCAGTCGGCGTCATCGCGGCGCAGTCGATCGGCGAGCCGGGCACGCAGCTCACCATGCGTACCTTCCACATGGGCGGCACGGCGCAGGTCGTCGACCAGTCGTTCCTGGAGGCCTCGTATGAGGGCACGGTGCAGATCCGCAACCGCAATGTGGTGCGCAACTCCGACGGCCAGCTGGTCGTCATGGGCCGCAACATGGCGGTGCTGATCCTCGACGAAGCCGGCAAGGAGCGCGCGACGCACCGCGTCACCTACGGTTCGCGCGTCTATGTGGATGACGGCGACAAGGTGAAGCGCGGCCAGCGCATCGCCGAGTGGGACCCGTATACCCGCCCGATCCTCACCGAGATCGAGGGTCGCGTGGCGTTCGAGGATCTGGTCGACGGCATTTCCGTGCAGGAGACGACCGACGAGTCGACCGGCATCACCAAGCGCGAGGTCATCGACTGGCGGTCCACGCCGCGCGGTTCGGACCTCAAGCCGGCTCTCGTCGTGCAGGACGCCAAGGGTAAGGTCGGCAAGCTGTCCAAGGGTGGCGATGCCCGCTTCATGCTCTCGGTCGAGGCCATTCTGTCGGTCGAGCCGGGCGCGCATGTGAAGCCGGGCGACGTGCTGGCGCGTATCCCGATGGAAAGCGCCAAGACCAAGGACATCACCGGCGGTCTGCCGCGTGTGGCCGAGCTGTTCGAGGCCCGTCGTCCGAAGGACCACGCCATCATCGCCGAGATCGACGGCACGGTCCGCTTCGGCCGCGACTACAAGAACAAGCGCCGCATCATCATCGAGCCGCATGACTCGACGCTGGAGCCGGTGGAGTATCTCATTCCGAAGGGCAAACCGTTCCATCTTCAGGACGGCGACGTCATCGAGAAGGGCGACTACATCCTCGACGGCAACCCGGCGCCGCACGACATCCTGGCGATCAAGGGCGTGGAGGCTCTGGCTTCCTACCTCGTCAACGAAATCCAGGAAGTCTACCGGTTGCAGGGCGTGGTCATCAACGACAAGCACATCGAGGTGATCGTTCGCCAGATGCTGCAGAAGGTGGAGATCACGGAGCAGGGCGACTCGGTCTACATCCCGGGCGACCATGTCGATGTGATCGAACTGGACGAGGTCAACGAACGCCTGATCGAGGATGGCAAGAAGCCGGCGGCCGGCCAACCGGTGCTGCTCGGCATCACCAAGGCCTCCCTGCAGACTCCGTCCTTCATCTCGGCGGCCTCCTTCCAGGAGACCACCCGCGTGCTCACCGAGGCGGCGGTCGCCGGCAAGATGGATACGCTGCAGGGCCTCAAGGAAAACGTCATCGTCGGCCGTCTCATCCCGGCCGGCACTGGCGGCCAGATGAGCCAGATCCGTCGCATCGCGACCCATCGCGACGAACTGATCCTCGACGAGCGCCGCAAGGCTTCGGGCGTCGAGATCGCCGATCCGCTGCTGGCGGACATGTCGACCGCCGCGCAGTAAGCACGCCGGTCACTGCGAAACCAAAAGGCCGCCGGATCGCTCCGGCGGCCTTTTTCGTTGCGGATAATGCGGCGCCATCAAGGCACGTCTCCTGGCTTCCTACTTCCTCACGTCACGCAAAGGGTTGAAGGGAGCGCTATTTTCTGCCACCGCGCGAGCGAACGTATCGAGTTCAGCCCAAACCTTCAGCAGCAAATCCCTTATTTCCGGTGTCTCGTGAAATGTCTCGGGACTGCGAAGCGGCCGGTGCTGGTTGGGCGCATGATGATCCATAACCAGCAGGAGACGGTTGCGGGCAATGGCCTCTATCGGACGGCCGCGTCTTTGCAGAGAAAGGAACGTGTTGGCGACCACGATTGCGATAAAGTCTCCAAAATTGCCGAAGAAAAGCTTGTCCAGGAAGATGTGCGGCTTGCTGATGATCTTGATGGGATGGACGATGCCGGGAACATTCGTATCGCGTGCGGTGCTGCCACGACTGAAAAGCATGGCATGCACAAGTTCGTGACAGAACGTCATGTCATCGCTCCAGACGATCATGCGACTGCGCTCGGTAGATTTCGGCCCGGACGGCGGCCCTTCGTAGAGCGGCGACCCCGGCCAAAAGAGGTAAGGTGTGTAGAAGAGATACTCTTCCAGGCCGGACCAGTAGGGCTCGGTCTTCGCAGACTTTCCCGGCCGAACTCTTATCCTGCCCAGAATGTGATCCAGAATGGCGCGAAACACGGAATTTGAATTCATACGGAGAATCACGCTTCTCACGTCAGCGCGATACTGATCGGCTTCCCATTTGACGCCCTCGGGCAGGTTGCCGGGCGCCGGCAATCCTTCGATCTTGAACTTCAGCCAGGGCGAGGGCCTCTCGTCTTTCGCAAGAATCGCATCGATTCCGGTGATCGTCAGCCTGCCGACGATTCCATCGATTTTCAGTCCGGCCCATTCCTGAAAGGCCTTCACCTGGGTGAAGGTCTCGTTGCCGAAGATGCCGTCCGGCAATCCTTCGGCGCCAACGGAGATCGGCAGCTTGTAGCCGAGATCGACCAGACTTTTCTGAACAAGGGCGACGGCGAAGCCTGTCTCGCCGACGAACATGGCAGGGTTGTTGAGGGCGACGGCCTGAAGTCGCGCATTTCCGCACAGGCATTGCGACACGAGCGCCACGGCAACGAACCTTCTACCGGAACGTCAAGCCCGCCGATCATGTAACCCGCCTACTATCCTACGCCGAAACCGGCGGCGGGAGAAGCTTTCGGATTGTCATGCCTGCCGTCGTCTCAGTCGTAAAACGCCTCGACCACGTTCCTCTTGCCCAGCATGAAGGCGTCGGCGACATGCTGCAGCGGGGCGACGTCCACGTCCGAGACACCGGCCCGAACGATCTCGGCAAAGCGCTCATAGAGAGCAGGGTATTCGCGCTCCGGCTGGTCCTGCACCGTCTTGCCGTCGATGGCGAGTTTTGCGCCGCCGCTTGACAGCACCATGCGCCCGGCGTCCGTCTCGGCGACGATGTCCCACGTCTGGGGGCCGGTCTGAAGCCAGTCGATCTCCGCAGCCGCCACCAGCCCGCCCGCGCCTTGAAACGCCATTCGCGCAGCCACCGGCGCGTCGCGGTTTTCGGGAAAGTCGAGCGTCGCTTCTGTGATGTGCAGCGGCGGCAGTATGTGGGTGACGATCGACAGCGCGTTGATGAACGGGTCGAACACGCCGAAGCCGCCGGGTTCCCATATCCAGGCCTGGTACGGATGCCAGCGGCGGACGTCCTCCTTCCAGACGATGGAGGCCGACCTTACGACTGTTCCGGCGAGGAAGGAGCGCGCCGCCTCGACGGCAGGCGCATAGCGGGAATGCCAGCTTGCAAAAAGCGACACACCTTTTGCGTCAGCCAAATGCTTCAGCTCCTCGACCTCGCTGACCGTCGCGCCGGGCGGCTTCTCCAGAAAAACGTGCTTGCCGGCCTGAAGCGCCGCGAGCGCCGGAGCGTAGCGCGCCTGAGGCGGCATGCAGAGCGAAACCGCGTCGAGTTCCGGCATGGCGGCCAGCATCTCCTCGATCGAGGAGAAGTTCGCGATTCCCTCGACCTTCCCGTGGCGGCTCGCCGCCGCGATCAGGTCGAAATCCGCATTGCGCGCGATGGCCGGCAGATGCTGGTCGCGCACGATCTTGCCGATACCGACAAGGCCCAGCCGGATTTTACCTTGCGCCATGCTTCAAAAATCTCCCGATCGAATGCGGAGATTGATAAGAGGGACACGCGCGGCGGGCAAGCGCTGCCCTCGCCAGTGCCGCCGCTCAACTGCTTTCGTCGAAGCCGAGTTCGAATGGGCCGCCATCGAGGAACGTCTCGATGGCCTGCATATGAGACGCCGTCTCGAAGCCTTGTGCGTCCAGCCACTCGTCCGAGTGATAAGTGTTCCCATAGCGTTCGCCGGAATCGCATATCAGCGTGACCACGGAGCCGGAAACGCCGGATGCACGCATCCGCGCGGCGTGCAGGCACATGCCGGCGAAATTCGTGCCGGTCGAGCCGCCGACGCGCCGGCCAAGCCGGCGCGACAGGACCTGCATTGCTGCCAGCGACACGGCATCTGGCACGCGGATCATGTGGTCGATGACGCCGGGAACGAAGGACGGTTCGACGCGCGGCCGTCCTATGCCCTCGATGCGCGTCGGCTTTTCGCAGATGCATGAGGCGTCGCGCCGGGAGAACCCGTCGAAGAAGGCGGAATGTTCGACATCGGGCACGCTGAGCCGCGTGGCGTGGCGGCGATAGCGGACGTAGCGGCCGATCGTGGCCGTCGTTCCTCCAGTGCCGGCGCTCATCACGATCCATTCGGGAACGGGGAAACGCTCGCCGGCCATCTGCTGGAAGATGGATTCGGCGATGTTGTTGTTGCCGCGCCAGTCGGTCGCCCGTTCGGCATGGGTGAACTGGTCCATGAAATAGCCGCCCAGACGATCCGCCAGATCCGTCGACTCGGCATAGATACGGCGGCCGTCATCGATAAAATGGCAGTTTCCGCCATAATGTTCGATGGCCGCGATCTTTTCCCGCGAGGTCGAGCGGGGCATGACGGCGTAGAAGGGTACGCCGATCATGCGCGCGAAATAGGCCTCCGAAACGGCCGTCGATCCTGACGAAGCCTCGACCACCGCCGTTCGCTCATGAATGCGCCCGTTGCAAAGTGCATAAAGAAAGAGTGATCGCGCCAGCCGATGCTTGAGGCTGCCGGTCGGATGTGTGGATTCGTCCTTGAGATAAAGGTCGATACCGGGGAGCGCAGGAATGTCCAGCTTCCATAGATGCGTGTCCGCCGAGCGCCGCTGATCGGCCTCGATCCGCGAAATGGCCTCTTCGACCCACACCCTTGGCGAAGCGGCGACATCCACGGTCGACGCCTCGATCGTCAAAGGCCTTCCTCGAATGTGACGATCGAAACGTCGCCTTCCACCGCGCCCTGATAGGCGGAGGCATGCGGTTCCTCGTCCGGCATGCCCTCCATATCGCCGATCTGGTCGAGTTCGGCTTCCGCGAATCCTTCTTTTGCGAGCGCCTCGAGGGCGCGGCGCACGGCGCTGTCGTCGTCCGGAGCGACGAGCATCACGTGGACGCCTTCCGACTCGCCGCCCTTCTCGCGCCAGGCGCGTCCGGTGATGATGGTGACGGACCGCTGATCGTTGTCGTTCACCGCCGATTCTCTCTTGATATCGTTCGACATCCGGCGACTCTATATGGGTTTGCCGCCGGATGACATTCCCATCCGCAATCCCGCTTGATGGCTCATTACATTATTCCGCCGGATGGATGGCACACGAAACAAAATTGCGCTGCATTCCACACATGGCTGCCAACCGCCCGCGATGCGCGGATTTTGGTGGTTCGGGGTTGACGCTTTCCGACTCTGCGAGTAGAAGCCGCCCGTCTGGACCGATGTGAAGCTTCGGTTTCGGGACGTCTTGTCCTGAAGTTTTGCTTCAAACAGGGTTCGTTCTACGAGCACTAAGACATTTCCGGCGTGCACGAAGCGGCTGACGCTTCCTCTGCTTTTGTTCGGGCGGAACCGCAAGAAGCGGTTTTTGGCCCGAATTTGCGTATGGAAATTCCAGTGCCGAACGAGCCCGCAAGGGCCATCGACACGAGATTGAGATTGAGAAGGAAGGTTTAATGCCTACCGTAAACCAGCTGATCCGCAAGCCGCGCCAGGCGCCGGCGACGCGCAACAAGGTTCCGGCCATGCAGCAGAACCCGCAGAAGCGGGGTGTCTGCACGCGCGTCTACACGACGACGCCGAAGAAGCCGAACTCGGCGCTGCGCAAGGTCGCCAAGATTCGCCTGACGAACGGCTTCGAGGTGATCGGCTACATTCCCGGCGAGGGTCACAACCTTCAGGAGCACTCCGTGGTCATGATCCGCGGCGGCCGCGTGAAGGATCTTCCGGGTGTGCGTTATCACATCATCCGTGGCGTGCTCGACACGCAGGGTGTGAAGAACCGCAAGCAGCGCCGCTCGAAATACGGTGCCAAGCGTCCGAAGTAAGGGCTTTTTCCCGGTTTCGGCGCTTTGTTTTTCTGCGCCGGGCCGTCGATAGCGAGAGACGAGAAGTATGTCCCGACGTCACAGTGCAGAGAAGCGTGAGATCAATCCGGACCCGAAGTTCGGCGATCTCGTCGTCACCAAGTTCATGAACGCCGTCATGTATGACGGCAAGAAGTCGGTCGCCGAGACGATCGTCTATGGCGCGCTCGATCAGGTGCAGGCCAAGACGAAGCAGGAGCCGGTCGCCGTCTTCCATCAGGCGCTCGACAATGTCGCGCCGCACGTAGAAGTGCGCTCGCGCCGCGTCGGTGGTGCGACCTATCAGGTGCCGGTCGACGTTCGTCCGGAGCGCCGTCAGGCTCTCGCCATCCGCTGGCTGATCACGGCCGCCCGCAACCGTAACGAGACGACGATGGTCGATCGCCTGTCGGGTGAACTGATGGACGCTGCGAACAATCGCGGCACCGCCGTCAAGAAGCGTGAAGACACCCACAAGATGGCGGAAGCCAACCGCGCCTTCGCGCATTACCGCTGGTAACGGCGCGAAAGAAGGACTGAGAGGCACCTCCCATGGCCCGCGAATACAAGATCGAAGACTACCGCAATTTCGGTATCATGGCGCATATCGACGCCGGCAAGACGACGACGACCGAGCGCGTGCTCTATTATACCGGCAAGTCGCACAAGATCGGCGAAGTCCACGACGGCGCCGCGACCATGGACTGGATGGAGCAGGAGCAGGAGCGCGGCATCACCATCACCTCGGCCGCCACGACGACCTTCTGGAAGGGTCGCGACGGCAAGACGCGCCGCTTCAACATCATCGATACGCCGGGCCACGTCGACTTCACCATCGAGGTGGAGCGTTCGCTGCGCGTGCTCGACGGCGCCATCGCGCTGCTCGACGCCAACGCCGGTGTCGAGCCGCAGACCGAGACGGTCTGGCGTCAGGCCGACAAGTATCGCGTTCCGCGCATGATCTTCTGCAACAAGATGGACAAGATCGGCGCCGATTTCTACCGCTCGGTGGAGATGGTCGGTTCGCGCCTCGGTGCGCAGGCCGTCGTCATGCAGTTGCCGATCGGTGCCGAGAGCGAATTCAAGGGTGTCGTCGACCTCGTCGAGATGAATGCGCTCGTCTGGCGCGATGAAAGCCTGGGCGCTGCCTGGGATGTCGTCGAGATCCCGGCCGATCTCAAGGAGAAGGCCGAACAGTACCGCGAGAAGCTCATCGAGGCCGCCGTCGAGATGGACGACGACGCGATGAACAACTACCTCGAGGGCAACCTGCCGGACAACGATCAGATCCGCGCGCTGATCCGCAAGGGTACGATCGCGGTGAAGTTCTTCCCGATGTTCTGCGGCTCGGCGTTCAAGAACAAGGGCGTTCAGCCGCTGCTCGACGCGGTGGTCGAATACCTGCCGTCGCCGGTCGACGTGCCCGCCATCAAGGGTGTTGATGCCAAGACCGATCAGGAGATCGAGCGTCACGCCGACGACAACGAGCCGCTGTCGATGCTGGCGTTCAAGATCATGAACGACCCGTTCGTCGGTTCGCTGACCTTCGCGCGCATCTATTCGGGCAAGCTCACCAAGGGCGTTTCGCTCGATAACACCGTGAAGGGCAAGAAGGAGCGCATCGGCCGCATGCTGCAGATGCACGCCAATTCCCGTCAGGACATCGAGGAGGCCTATGCCGGCGACATCGTTGCCCTGGCTGGTCTCAAGGAGACCACGACGGGTGACACGCTGTGCGATCCGCTGAAGCCGGTCATCCTGGAGCGCATGGAGTTCCCGGACCCGGTCATCCAGATCGCCATCGAGCCGAAGACCAAGGGCGACCAGGAGAAGATGGGCCTTGCCCTGCATCGTCTCGCCGCCGAGGACCCGTCCTTCCGCGTCAAGACCGACGAGGAAAGCGGCCAGACCATCATCGCCGGCATGGGCGAGCTGCATCTCGACATCATCGTCGATCGCATGCGTCGCGAGTTCAAGGTGGAGGCCAATGTCGGCGCGCCGCAGGTGGCCTATCGCGAGACGATCACCCGCGCTCACGAGCAGGACTACACCCACAAGAAGCAGACCGGCGGCACCGGCCAGTTCGCCCGCGTCAAGGTTCTGTTCGAGCCGGATGCCGAAGGCGGCGATTTCAAGTTCGAATCGAAGATCGTCGGCGGCGCGGTGCCGAAGGAATACATTCCGGGCGTCGAGAAGGGCATCCAGAGCGTGCTGTCGTCCGGCCCGTTCGCCGGCTTCCCGATGATCGGCGTGAAGGCGACCCTCATCGATGGAGCTTACCACGACGTCGACTCCTCGGTTCTTGCCTTCGAGATCGCGGCGCGCGCCTGCTTCCGCGAGGCGGCTCCGAAGCTCGGCGTGCAGTTGCTCGAGCCGATCATGAAGGTCGAGGTGGTGACGCCGGAAGACTATGTCGGCAACGTCATCGGCGACCTGAACGGCCGCCGTGGCCAGATCCAGGGGCAGGAGTCGCGCGGTGTTGCGGTTGTCGTCAACGCCATGGTGCCGCTGGCCAACATGTTCAAGTACGTCGACAATCTGCGTTCGATGTCGCAGGGCCGCGCCCAGTACACGATGCAGTTCGACCACTATGAGCCGGTTCCGACCGCTGTCGCCCAGGAAGTCCAGAAGAAGTACGCGTGATCGGCACGATCAGCGCATTAACGCAATCGAGTGCCGCGCGCGGCGTAGACAAGAGAATGGAGACCTCACATGGCCAAAGGTAAATTCGAGCGTAATAAGCCTCATGTGAATGTTGGAACGATTGGTCACGTTGACCATGGCAAGACGTCGTTGACGGCGGCGATCACGAAGTATTTTGGTGAGTTCAAGGCGTATGACCAGATCGATGCAGCGCCTGAGGAGAAGGCGCGCGGCATCACGATCTCGACGGCGCATGTGGAGTATGAGACGGCGGCCCGTCACTATGCGCATGTCGACTGCCCGGGCCACGCCGACTATGTGAAGAACATGATCACGGGCGCGGCGCAGATGGACGGCGCGATCCTGGTGGTTTCGGCGGCCGACGGCCCGATGCCGCAGACGCGCGAGCACATTCTTCTGGCGCGTCAGGTCGGCGTTCCGGCGATCGTGGTGTTCCTGAACAAGGTGGACCAGGTCGACGACGCCGAGCTTCTGGAGCTGGTCGAGCTCGAGGTCCGCGAGCTTCTGTCGGCCTACGAGTTCCCGGGCGACGACATTCCGATCGTCGCGGGCTCGGCGCTGGCCGCGCTCGAGGATTCGAACAAGGAGATCGGCGAGGACGCGGTTCGCAAGCTGATGGCCGAGGTCGACCGCTACATCCCGACGCCGGAGCGTCCGATCGACCAGCCGTTCCTGATGCCGATCGAGGACGTGTTCTCGATCTCGGGCCGCGGCACGGTGGTGACGGGTCGCGTCGAGCGCGGCATCGTCAAGGTCGGCGAGGAAGTCGAGATCGTCGGCATCCGCCCGACGACGAAGACGACCTGCACGGGCGTCGAGATGTTCCGCAAGCTGCTCGACCAGGGCCAGGCTGGCGACAACATCGGCGCGCTGCTGCGCGGCGTCGACCGCGAGGGCGTGGAGCGCGGCCAGGTTCTGGCCAAGCCCGGCTCGGTCAAGCCGCACACCAAGTTCAAGGCCGAGGCCTACATCCTGACGAAGGAGGAGGGTGGCCGTCACACGCCGTTCTTCACCAACTACCGTCCGCAGTTCTACTTCCGCACGACGGACGTGACGGGCATCGTGACGCTGCCGGAAGGCACGGAGATGGTGATGCCGGGCGACAACGTGACGGTCGACGTCACCCTGATCGTGCCGATCGCCATGGAGGAGAAGCTCCGCTTCGCCATCCGTGAAGGCGGACGTACCGTCGGCGCCGGCATCGTCGCATCCATCGTCGAGTAAGAAGAAACGCAAGTGATCTGTCGCGGGCGGGAATTCGCCCGCGCCGCGCCAGAACAAGGAATTCAGTAAGATGAACGGCCAGAATATCCGCATACGCCTCAAAGCGTTTGATCATCGTGTGCTCGACGCGTCGACGCGCGAGATCGTGTCGACGGCGAAGCGCACCGGCGCCAATGTCCGGGGCCCGATTCCGCTGCCGACCCGCATCGAGAAGTTCACGGTCAATCGCTCGCCGCACATCGACAAGAAGAGCCGTGAGCAGTTCGAGATGCGCACCCACAAGCGTCTGCTCGACATCGTCGATCCAACCCCCCAGACGGTCGACGCGCTTATGAAGCTCGACTTGGCTGCGGGTGTCGACGTCGAAATCAAGCTCTGAGGTCAAGAGGCGAGGAGGGGTAAAACCCCGAAAGCGACTTCGGAAACAAACATGAGCCTGCCGGCTTCGTTCGGGCATGGCTCCTCTGAAGGAAGATGAACCGATGCGTTCAGGTGTAATTGCAAAGAAGGTGGGGATGACGCGCGTCTATAACGACGCTGGCGAGCACATCCCGGTCACCGTGCTCCAGATGGAGAACTGCCAGGTCGTGGCTCAGCGCACGCAGGAGAAGAATGGCTATACCGCCGTTCAGCTCGGCGTCGGCCTCTCCAAGGTGAAGAACACGTCCAAGGCGCTGCGCGGCCATTTCGCCGCCGCCTCGGTTGAGCCGAAGGCGAAGGTCGCCGAGTTCCGCGTCTCTCCGGAGAACCTGCTGGACGTCGGCGCCGAGATCACCGTCGAGCACTTCGTCGTCGGCCAGAAGGTCGATGTCACCGGCACCTCGATCGGCAAGGGCTTCCAGGGCGTGATGAAGCGCTACAATTTCGGCGGTGGCCGCGCGACGCACGGTAACTCGGTGTCGCACCGCGTGCACGGTTCGACTGGTCAGCGCCAGGATCCGGGCAAGGTGTTCAAGGGCAAGAAGATGGCCGGCCACATGGGCTCGACCCGCGTGACGACGCAGAACGTCGAGGTTGTCTCGACCGATACGGACCGTGGTCTGATCCTGATCCGCGGCGCTGTACCGGGCTCGAAGGGCGCATGGATCCTCGTTCGCGATGCCGCCAAGGTCGCTCTGCCGGAGAATGCGCCGAAGCCGGCTGCCATTCGCGCCGGTGGCAAGTCAGAAGCTCCGGCCACCCAGGGAGCGGAATAATGGACGTCAAGATCACCACGCTCGCCGGCGCGGAAGCCGGCAACGTCAAGCTCTCGGACGAGATCTTCGGTCTCGAACCGCGGGAGGACATCCTTCAGCGCGTCGTGCGCTGGCAGTTGGCGAAGCGCCAGCAGGGCACCCACAAGGCGCAGACCCGCGCCGAGGTCGCCCGCACTGGCGCCAAGATGTACAAGCAGAAGGGCACGGGTCGCGCCCGCCACCATTCGGCTCGCGCTCCGCAGTTCCGCGGCGGCGGCAAGGCCCATGGCCCGGTGGTGCGCAGCCACGAGCATGACCTGCCGAAGAAGGTTCGTGCGCTCGGCCTGAAGCATGCGCTCTCGGCCAAGGCGAAGTCGGCATCGATCATCGTCATCGACGATCTGAAGCTGGCGGACGCCAAGACCAAGGCGCTGGTAGCGAATTTCGCCACGCTCGGCCTGACCAACGCGCTGCTGATCGGCGGCGCCGAGCTGGACCAGGGCTTTGCCCGGGCGGCCCGCAACATCCCGAACATCGACGTGCTGCCGATCCAGGGCATCAACGTCTACGACATTCTGCGCCGCGGCACGCTGGTTCTTTCCAAGGCCGCCGTCGAGGCCCTCGAGGAGCGCTTCAAATGACTGATCTTCGCCACTACGACGTGATCGTCAGCCCGGCGATCACCGAAAAGTCGACCATGGCTTCGGAACAGAACCAGGTCGTGTTCAACGTCGCGAAGAAGGCGACGAAGCCGCAGATCAAGGCCGCCATCGAAGCGCTGTTCAGCGTCAAGGTCACGGGCGTCAACACCCTCGTCCGCAAGGGCAAGGTGAAGCGTTTCCGCGGCACGGTCGGCCGTCAGAGCGACGTGAAGAAGGCGATTGTGACGCTGGCCGACGGCCAGTCGATCGACGTCGCCACGGGCCTCTGAGCGAAGGCGCGAGGATAGAGCAATGGCACTGAAGAAATACAAGCCGGTAACGCCAGGTACGCGCCAGCTGGTCATCGTCGACCGTTCGGGTCTCTACAAGGGCAAGCCGGTCAAGGGTTTGACCGAGGGTCTCACCAAGTCGGGCGGCCGCAACAATTACGGGCGCATCACGGCGCGCTTCATCGGCGGCGGTCACAAGCAGACCTACCGCATCGTTGACTTCAAGCGCCGCAAGCTGAACGTCACGGCGACGGTCGAGCGGCTTGAATACGACCCGAACCGCACCGCGTTCCTCGCGCTGCTGAAGTACGAGGACGGCGAGCTGTCCTACATCCTCGCGCCGCAGCGTATCGCCGCCGGCGATCAGGTGGTGGCCGGCGAAGTGGTCGACGTGAAGCCGGGCAATGCGATGCCGTTGTCGGCGATGCCGGTCGGCACGATCGTCCACAATGTCGAGCTGAAGCCGGGCAAGGGCGGTCAGGTCGCCCGTTCGGCCGGCACCTATGCCCAGCTCGTCGGTCGCGACCAGGGCATGGCGATCCTGCGCCTGAATTCGGGCGAGCAGCGCGTCGTCCACGGTTCTTGCTTTGCCACGGTCGGCGCGGTGTCCAATCCGGACCACGGCAACGTCAACCTCGGCAAGGCCGGCCGCAAGGTCTGGCTCGGCAAGCGCCCACACAATCGCGGCGTCACCATGAACCCGGTCGACCACCCGCATGGCGGCGGCGAAGGCCGCACCTCGGGCGGCCGTCACCCGGTCACGCCGTGGGGCAAGCCGACCAAGGGCAAGAAGACGCGGTCCAACAAGGCGACCGACAAGTTCATCATGCGCTCGCGCCATGCGCGCAAGAGCTAAGAAGAGGTAGCTGAAGTGACCCGTTCAGTCTGGAAAGGTCCGTTCATCGACGGCTATCTGCTGAAGAAGGCAGACAAGGTTCGTGAAGGCGGCCGCAACGAGGTGATCAAGATGTGGACCCGCCGGTCCACCATCCTGCCGCAGTTCGTCGGCCTCACCTTCGGCGTCTACAACGGCCAGAAGCACATTCCGGTCTCCGTCTCGGAAGAGATGGTCGGCCACAAGTTCGGTGAGTTCGCCCCGACCCGTACCTATTACGGTCATGGCGCGGACAAGAAGGCGAAGAGGAAGTAACGATGGGCAAGGCCAAAGCTCCGCGCAGGCTTGCTGACAACGAGGCGCGTGCGGTTCTCCGCACCATTCGTATCAGCCCGCAGAAGCTGAACCTGGTTGCCGCGATGATCCGTGGCAAGAAGGTCGCGAACGCGCTGAACGATCTGGAATTCTCGCAGAAGCGCATTTCCGGCACCGTCAAGAAGACGCTCGAGTCGGCGATCGCCAATGCCGAGAACAACCACGACCTCGACGTCGACGCGCTCGTCGTGGCCGAGGCCTATGTCGGCAAGTCGCTCGTCATGAAGCGTTTCCACGCTCGTGGTCGTGGCCGCGCCAGCCGCATCGAGAAGCCGTTTTCGCACCTCACGATCGTCGTTCGTGAGGTCGAGGAGAAAGGGGAGGCCGCCTGATGGGCCAGAAAATCAATCCGATCGGTCTCCGTCTCGGCATCAACCGCACCTGGGATTCGCGCTGGTACGCGAACACCGGCGAATACGGCAAGCTGCTGCATGAGGACATCAAGATCCGCGAGTACCTGAAGAAGGAGCTCAAGCAGGCTGCAGTGTCGAAGATCGTCATCGAGCGCCCGCACAAGAAGTGCCGCGTGACGATCCATGCTGCCCGTCCGGGTCTTATCATCGGCAAGAAGGGCGCCGACATCGAGAAGCTGCGCAAGAAGCTGACCGAGATGACGAAGTCCGAGACGCACCTGAACATCGTCGAGGTGCGCAAGCCGGAAATCGACGCCACGCTGGTCGCGCAGTCGATCGCCCAGCAGCTCGAGCGCCGCATCGCCTTTCGCCGCGCCATGAAGCGCGCCGTGCAGTCGGCCATGCGTCTCGGCGCCGAGGGCATCCGCATCAACTGCTCGGGTCGCCTGGGCGGCGCGGAAATCGCGCGCATGGAATGGTACCGTGAGGGTCGCGTGCCGCTGCATACGCTGCGCGCCGACGTCGACTACGGCACCGCCGAGGCGCAGACCGCCTACGGCACCTGCGGCGTCAAGGTATGGGTGTTCAAGGGCGAGATCCTGGAGCACGACCCGATGGCTTCCGAGCGTCGCGCGACTGAGGGCGAGGCCTCTGGCGGCGAGCGCAATCGCCGTCGCGAGAACGCCTGAGACATGGCGTGATCCCGAAAAGTGGAAGCCGGTTTTCGGACAAGATCACGTCGATAAAGGGATTTTGGAGTAAGAACGATGTTGCAGCCTAAGCGCACAAAGTTCCGCAAGCAGTTCAAGGGGCGCATCCACGGCAACGCCAAGGGTGGCACGAACCTCGATTTCGGCGGCTTCGGACTGAAGGCATTGGAACCGAACCGCGTGACGGCTCGTGAGATCGAGGCGGCGCGCCGCGCGATCACCCGCGAAATGAAGCGCCAGGGCCGCGTCTGGATCCGGGTGTTCCCGGACCTGCCGGTGACCTCGAAGCCGACCGAGGTCCGCATGGGCAAGGGCAAGGGCGCGGTCGACTATTGGGCGGCTCGGGTCAAGCCCGGCCGCGTCATGTTCGAGATCGACGGCGTTTCGGAAGAGACCGCCCGTGAAGCTCTGCGTCTCGGCGCCGCCAAGCTGTCGGTCCGCACGCGCTTCGTGCAGCGCATCGCGGAATAGGAAGGGTTTTGACCATGAAAGCTTCGGATCTCAGGACCAAGACCCCGGACCAGCTCGGCGACGATCTGGCCGCCCTCAAGAAGGAGCAGTTCAACCTGCGCTTCCAGAAGGCGACCGGCCAGCTCGAGAAGACCGGCCGCGTGAAGCAGGTCCGCAAGGACATCGCCCGCATCAAGACGATCGCCGCTGAAAAAGCGGCGGCCAAGAAGGCTTAAGGACAACAACAATGCCAAAGCGCGTATTGCAGGGCACCGTCGTCAGCGACAAGAACGACAAGACCGTCGTGGTCAAGGTCGAGCGCCGCTTCACGCACCCGGTCATGAAGAAGACGGTTCGCATGACCAAGAAGTACAAGGCGCATGACGAGAACAACCAGCACAAGGTTGGCGACGTCGTGTTCATCGAGGAATCGAAGCCGATTTCCAAGGACAAGCGCTGGGTCGTCATCACCGAGACCCAGGCGCAGTAATCGAGTTTGGACAGGCGGGGAGGGCGGAAAGCTCCTCCCGGAAAGAATAAAGAAGGCGGCCAGTCATGATTCAGATGCAAACAAACCTCGACGTCGCGGATAATTCCGGCGCCCGTCGTGTCATGTGCATCAAGGTGCTGGGCGGTTCGAAGCGGAAGTATGCTTCGGTCGGCGACATCATTGTCGTCTCGATCAAGGAAGCCATTCCGCGCGGCCGCGTGAAGAAGGGCGACGTGATGAAGGCGGTCGTGGTTCGCACGGCCAAGGACATCCGCCGCCCGGACGGCAGCGTGATCCGTTTCGACAAGAACGCGGCCGTTCTCGTCGACAACAAGAAAGAGCCAGTCGGCACCCGTATCTTCGGGCCGGTTCCGCGCGAGCTTCGCGCCAAGAACCACATGAAGATCATCTCGCTGGCGCCTGAAGTGCTGTAAGGAGCCGGAGACATGCAGAAGATCCGTAAAGGCGACAAGGTCGTCGTGCTCGCCGGCAAGGACAAGGGCCGCACCGGCGAGGTGCTGTCGGTTCAGCCGAAGGACGATACGGCGATCGTGCGTGGCGTGAACCAGATCCGCCGCCACCAGAAGCAGACGCAGAACCAGGAAGGCGGCATCATCACCAAGGAAGCGCCGATCCACCTGTCGAATCTCGCCATCGCCGATCCGAAGGACGGCAAGCCGACCCGCGTCGGTTTCCGTGTCGATGGCGACAAGAAGGTGCGCTTTGCGAAGCGCTCGGGAGAAGTGATCAATGGCTAAGGCAGCAGATTACCAGCCGCGGCTGAAGAAGGTCTACAAGGAGACCATCCGCCAGGCGCTGCAGGAGCAGTTCAAGTATGACAACGAGATGCAGATTCCGCGTCTCGACAAGATCGTGCTGAACATGGGTGTCGGCGAGGCGACGGGCGACTCGAAGAAGCCTTCGGTCGCGGCCGAGGACCTTGCGATGATCGCCGGCCAGAAGCCGGTGATCACCCGCGCACGTAAGTCGATCGCGACCTTCAAGGTCCGCGAGAACATGCCGATCGGTACCAAGGTGACGCTCCGCAAGGAGCGCATGTACGAGTTCCTGGACCGTCTGGTGAACATCGCCCTGCCGCGCGTCCGCGACTTCCGCGGGCTCAATCCGAAGAGCTTCGACGGCCGTGGCAACTACGCCATGGGCATCAAGGAGCACATCGTGTTCCCGGAGATCAACTACGACAAGGTTGATCAGATCTGGGGCATGGACATCATCGTTTGCACGACTGCGAAGACGGACGACGAAGCCCGGGCGCTGCTCAAGGCGTTCAACTTCCCGTTCCGGCAGTAACGGCGGCGATCAAGGGATTTTTGAGAAATGGCAAAGACCAGCTCAGTCGAGAAGAACAACCGCCGGCGCAAGCTGGTTGACAGCTACGCCGCGAAGCGCAAGGCGCTCAAGGACGTGGTGATGGACCAGTCGAAGTCGCTTGAGGAGCGTTTCCGCGCCCAGCTCAAGCTGAACGAACTGCCGCGCAATTCGTCCAAGACCCGCATCCGCAACCGCTGCGAAGTGACCGGCCGTCCGCGCGCCGTCTATCGCAAGCTGATGATGAGCCGCGTTGCGCTGCGCGAGCTCGGCAACAACGGCCTCATTCCGGGCCTGGTGAAGTCGAGCTGGTAAGGAGGGCATGATATGTCGATGAATGATCCTCTGGGCGATATGCTCACCCGCATCCGCAACGCCGTCGGCCGCAAGAAGTCGAAGGTTTCGACCCCGGCCTCGAAGCTGCGCGCCCGCGTGCTCGAAGTGCTGAAGTCTGAGGGCTATATCCGCGACTACAGCCAGACTGATTTCGACAACGGCAAGTCCGAGATCGAGATCGAGCTGAAATATTTCGACGGCGTGCCGGTGATCCGCGAGATCGCTCGCGTGTCGAAGCCGGGCCGTCGCGTTTATGTCGCCGCCAAGTCGATCCCGCAGGTTGCCAACGGCCTCGGCATCTCGATCCTGTCGACGCCGAAGGGCGTGATGGCGGATCACGAGGCTCGCGAGCAGAACGTCGGCGGCGAGATTCTCTGCCAGATCTTCTGATCTGCGGAGCATTGAGAAGTAGAGGACAGCAAAATGTCTCGTATTGGTAAGAAGCCCGTCGCCGTTCCGGCCGGTGTCACCGCGTCGGTGAATGGCCAGACGGTTACCGCGAAGGGTCCGAAGGGCGAGCTGAAATTCGTCGTCAACGACGAGGTTCTGGTCAAGTTGGAGAACGGCGAGATTGCCGTTGAGCCGCGCGACCAGTCGAAGACGGCCCGCTCGAAGTGGGGCATGTCCCGCACCCAGATCGTCAACATCCTGACGGGCGTGAAGGACGGCTTCGAGAGGAAGCTCGAGATCACGGGCGTCGGCTATCGTGCGGCGATGCAGGGCAAGAACCTGCAGCTTGCGCTGGGCTTCAGCCATGACGTCGTCTACCAGACGCCGGAAGGCATCACCATCGCGACCCCGAAGCCGACCGAGATCACCGTTTCCGGCATCGACAAGCAGCAGGTCGGCCAGGTCGCGGCCGAGATCCGCGAGTATCGCGGTCCCGAGCCCTACAAGGGCAAGGGCGTGCGCTACGCCGGCGAGAAGATCGTCCGCAAGGAAGGCAAGAAGAAGTAAGCCCGTCAGGGCGTTAGCCACGGAAGGCGGTCGCGGGCAGCTTGTATCGGCTGACCGCACGGTGAGAAGTCGGGCCGCCACCGTTTCACAAGGCAGAAGGAAATTGGCCATGGCCGACAAGCAGGTTGTTCAGAAGCGCGCGCAGCGTATCCGCCGTCAGTTGAAGAAGGTGGCGGGCGGTCGTCCGCGTCTTTCCGTGCATCGTTCCTCGAAGCACATCTACGCGCAGGTCATCGACGACGCGAAGGGCCACACTGTCGCGGCGGCGTCCTCGCTTGAGAAGGATCTCCGCGGCTCGCTGAAGACCGGCGCCGACACGGCCGCGGCGGCCGCCATCGGCAAGCTGGTCGCCGAGCGTGCCGTAGCCGCTGGCGTCAAGGAAGTGATATTCGATCGCGGCGCCTACATCTATCACGGCCGCGTCAAGGCGCTGGCCGATGCGGCCCGCGAGGCCGGCCTCAGCTTCTGATTTGCCTTTTCCGGCGTCGGCCTCTGAAAAGGGGCTGACATTTGGACAAGGATCGGGCAGAAGCCGCATGATTTTCGCCGCCGGCGACCCCCGAACGGGGCGCTGGCATTTCAGCAACCCGTGCTTCCGGAAAAGAACAAGGACTAGGATATGGCACAGGAACGTAGGGAAGGCGGCCGCGATCGCGAGCGCAGCCGTGACCGGGAAGAGCGCGACAGCGAGTTCGTCGACAAGCTCGTCCACATCAATCGCGTCGCCAAGGTGGTGAAGGGCGGCCGTCGCTTCGGCTTTGCCGCACTCGTCGTCGTCGGCGACCAGAAGGGCCGCGTCGGCTTCGGCCACGGCAAGGCGCGCGAAGTGCCGGAGGCGATCCGCAAGGCGACCGAAAGCGCCAAGCGCGACCTGATCTTCGTGCCGCTCCGCTCGGGCCGCACGCTGCACCATGACGTGGAAGGCCGCTGGGGCGCCGGCAAGGTTCTGCTGCGCGCCGCCAAGCCGGGTACCGGCATCATCGCCGGCGGCCCGATGCGCGCCGTCTTCGAGACGCTCGGCATGCACGACGTCGTCGCCAAGTCGATGGGCTCGTCCAACCCGTACAACATGGTTCGCGCCACCTTCGACGCGTTGAAGAGCCAGTTGCATCCGAAGGATGTCGCCGCTCAGCGCGGCATCAAGTATTCGACCCTTCAGGCACGCCGCGGCTCCGCGGTTACGGCTGAAGAATAAGCGCTGACCAGGGGATCAAAACCATGGCCAAGAAAGCAGCAGCCCAGAAGGCAGCCAGGACGGTGACCGTCGAGCAGGTCGGTTCGCCGATCCGCCGGCCGAAGGAACAGCGTGCGACGCTGGTCGGCCTCGGTCTGAACAAGTTGCATCGCCGCAGCACGCTGGAGGACACTCCCTCCGTGCGGGGCATGATCAACTCGGTGCAGCATCTCGTTCGCGTCGTCGACGAGAAGTGAGCTGAGGAGCAAGACAGATGAAACTCAACGAAATCAGCGACAAGCAAGGCGCGACCCATTCGCGCAAGCGCCTCGGCCGTGGTATCGGCTCGGGCTCTGGCAAGACCGGCGGCCGCGGCGTGAAGGGCCAGAAGGCGCGCTCGGGCGTTGCCATCAACGGCTTCGAGGGTGGTCAGATGCCGCTTTATCGGCGTCTGCCGAAGCGCGGCTTCAAGAACCCGTTCCGCAGCGACTTCAACGCCGTCTCGCTCGCTCGCATCCAGGCCGCGATCGACGCCAAGAAGCTCGACGCCTCGGCGACGGTCGACGCAGCCGCGCTGGTCAAGGCCGGCGTGATTCGTCGCGTCAAGGACGGTGTCCGCGTTCTCGGCGGCGAGGGCGAGTTCAAGGCCAGGCTGACTCTTGATGTCGCAGGCGCCTCGAAGTCGGCGATCGAGAAGATCGAGAAAGCCGGCGGATCGGTAAAGCTGCCTGAAAAGGCGGAGCCTCAGCCCAAGGTGAAAAAGGCCAAGTAGCAGACGTATCCAGGCGGCGGACATTGTCCGCCGCTTGCATGTTTGGTGTCCGGAGCCTATCTCGTGCTTCGGCGACGCGCGCCCCGCCATTTTCGGCAAGCCAGCGCGATCCAGCGGAGAATTTGCATGGCTTCGGCTGCCGAACAACTTGCCGCCAATCTGAATTTCGCTGCTTTCGCGAAGGCGGAAGATCTCAAGAAGCGCATCTGGTTCACCCTCGGCGCGCTTCTCGTCTATCGTCTCGGCACCTACATTCCGCTTCCGGGCATCAATCCGGATGCGTTCGAGCAGGCGTTCCAGTCGCAGAGCGGCGGTGTGCTTGGCATCTTCAACGCCTTTTCCGGCGGCGCCGTCGAGCGCATGGCGATCTTCGCCCTCGGCATCATGCCATACATCTCCGCCTCCATCATCATGCAGCTCATGACGTCGGTCGTGCCGTCGCTTGAAGCGCTTAAGAAGGAAGGCGAGCAGGGCCGCAAGGTCATCAACCAGTACACCCGCTACGGCACCGTCCTTCTGGCGCTCGTGCAAGCCTATGGCATCTCGGTCGGTTTGGAGAGCGGCAACGGCATCGTCACCGATCCCGGCTGGTTCTTCCGGATTTCCGCCGTCATCACGCTGGTCGGTGGTACCATGTTCCTGATGTGGCTCGGCGAGCAGATCACGGCGCGCGGCATCGGCAACGGTATTTCGCTCATCATTTTCGCCGGCATCGTGGCCGGGCTGCCGCACGCGCTCGGCAACATGCTGGAGCAGGGGCGCACCGGCGCCCTGTCGACCGGCCTGATCCTCGGCATCATCGTGCTCGCGATCGTCGTGATCGGCGTCATCGTCTTCTTCGAGCGCGCCCAGCGCCGGCTGCTGATCCAGTATCCCAAGCGCCAGATCGGCAACCGCATGTTCCAGGGCGACACGTCGCACCTGCCGTTGAAGCTCAATACGGCGGGCGTCATCCCGCCGATCTTCGCTTCCTCGCTGCTGCTTCTGCCTGCGACGCTGGCCGGCTTCTCCAACACCCAGACGCTTCCTGCCTGGGCGAACATGGTGCTGGCCACGCTTGGTCACGGCCAGCCGCTCTATATGGCGCTTTACGCGGCGCTGATTGCGTTCTTCGCCTTCTTCTATACAGCGATCGTGTTCAACCCGAAGGACACGGCCGACCAGCTGAAGAAGCATTCCGGCTTCATTCCGGGCTATCGCCCCGGCGAGCGCACGGCGGAGTATATCGATTATGTGCTGACGCGCATCACCGTCGTCGGCGCGGTCTATCTTGTGGTTATCTGCTTGCTGCCGGAATTCCTGATCTCGGCCGCCGGCGTTCCGTTCTACCTTGGGGGCACGTCGCTTCTGATCGTCGTCAGCGTCACGCTCGACACCGTCGCCCAGATCCAGGGCCACCTGATTGCCCATCAGTATGAAGGGCTGATCAAGAAGTCGAAGCTCCGGGGGGGCAAGAGGGGACGATGAGGCTTATACTGCTTGGGCCGCCGGGGGCAGGCAAGGGAACGCAAGCGCAAAGACTGGTTGAGAAGCACGGGATTCCGCAACTGTCGACAGGCGACATGCTGCGCGCGGCCGTCGCCGCCAAAACACCTGTCGGCTTGAAGGCCAAGGCCGTGATGGACGCTGGCGAGCTCGTCTCGGACGCCATCGTGAACGCCATCGTTGCCGAACGCATCGATCAGCCGGATTGCGCCAGAGGTTTTATCCTCGACGGCTATCCGCGCACGCTGCCGCAGGCTGACGCCGTCGAGGCCATGCTGGCTGATCGCGGCACGAAGCTCGATGTCGTCATAGAGCTGGTCGTCGACGACAAGGCGCTGGTCGGCCGTATCCTGAAGCGGGCGGAGGAGGCGAAGGCTGCCGGTCAGCCCGTGCGCAAGGACGACAATGCCGAAGTGTTCGATGAACGGCTGCGCGAATATTACAAGAAGACGGCGCCGCTGATCGGCTATTATTATGCGAAGGATCTGCTGAAGAGCACCGACGGCATGGCCGACATGAACAGCGTCACGGAAGCCATCGAGGCGATCCTCGCCGACTTCAGGAATTCGTAGCGAACCCTGTTGACGAAAGCAGGTGGCTGGACTATAGCGGCCATCTTCCATTCAGACATATGGCTGAAGGGCCCGTTTGGGCTACGCCCTGAATTGTCTGGAAGCCCGCATGGGCCGGCCTCCACCGGACGCGGGATAACGAAACGCCGGAAGCCGTGGGCTTTACCGGCCTACATGGAGAAGGTGAAGATGGCTCGTATAGCCGGCGTCAATATTCCGACCAACAAGCGCGTCATCATCGCGCTGCAATACATCCACGGCATCGGACCCAAATTCGCCAAGGAGATCACCGAGAAGGTGGGTATCCCGGCGGAGCGCCGCGTCAGCCAGTTGACCGACGCCGAGGTCCTGCAGATCCGCGAGACCATCGACCGCGACTATCAGGTCGAGGGTGACCTGCGCCGTGAAGTCTCGATGAATATCAAGCGCCTTATGGACCTCGGGTCCTATCGCGGCCTGCGTCACCGCCGCTCGCTGCCTGTTCGCGGCCAGCGCACGCACACGAATGCCCGTACCCGGAAGGGTCCGGCCAAGCCGATCGCCGGCAAGAAGAAGTAATTCAGTGAACCGTGAGCAGTGAGCGGTGATCAGTTCACTGCTCACGGTTCACTGTTCACTGTCCAGGTGGAGCCGCTGGCATTACGGCGGTGTAGAGATCAAACGGAAGGAC
Source organism: Rhizobiaceae bacterium (assembly GCA_023953845.1). NCBI lineage: Bacteria > Pseudomonadati > Pseudomonadota > Alphaproteobacteria > Hyphomicrobiales > Rhizobiaceae > Rhizobiaceae bacterium. Next base: position 3,881,385 of record JAMLJC010000001.1, read on the forward strand.
CAATATGGCCAAGGAAGCCACACGTGTTCGCCGCCGCGAACGCAAGAATATCTCGTCGGGCACCGCGCACGTCAACTCGACCTTCAACAACACCATGATCACCATCACCGACGCGCAGGGCAACGCGATTGCCTGGTCGTCGGCTGGCGCTCAGGGCTTCAAGGGCTCGCGCAAGTCGACCCCGTTCGCCGCGCAGGTGGCCGCCGAGGATGCCGCCAAGAAGGCGCAGGAGCATGGCATGCGCATGCTCGAGGTCGAGGTCTGCGGTCCGGGTTCCGGCCGTGAATCGGCGCTGCGCGCCTTGCAGGCTGCGGGCTTCACCATTACATCCATTCGTGACGTGACCCCGATCCCGCACAATGGCTGCCGGCCGCGCAAGAAGCGCCGCGTCTAATACGACATCGCGATGGCAGGAGCGCCGCTGGGCGCTCCTTCTTGGTTTCCAGATCGCCTGTCACGATTGGATGGTGACGGGCGCAGGAAGGAAGAAAGATGATCCAGAAAAACTGGCAAGAACTGATCAAGCCGAACAAGATCGACTTCTCGTCCAAGGGACGCACCCTGACGACGCTGGTCGCGGAGCCGCTGGAGCGCGGTTTCGGTCTCACCCTCGGCAACGCGCTGCGGCGTGTGCTCCTTTCGTCGCTGCGCGGCGCGGCTGTGACCGCGGTGCAGATCGACGGCGTGCTCCACGAATTCTCCTCGATTGCCGGCGTTCGTGAGGACGTTACCGACATCGTGCTCAACATCAAGGAAATCGCCATCAAGATGGAAGGCGACGGCCCGAAGCGCATGGTCGTGCGCAAGCAGGGACCGGGCGCCGTCACCGCCGGTGACATTCAGACGGTTGGCGATGTCGAGATTCTGAACCCCGATCATGTGATCTGCACCCTCGACGAGGGCGCGGAGATCCGCATGGAGTTCACCGTCGACACCGGCAAGGGTTATGTGCCGGCAGACCGCAACCGCGCCGAGGATGCGCCGATCGGCCTTATCCCGGTCGACTCACTCTATTCGCCGGTCAAGAAGGTCTCCTACAAGGTCGAGAACACCCGCCACGGCGAAGAACTCGACAAGGACAAGCTGACCATGACGATCGAGACGAACGGCTCGGTCACCGGCGAGGACGCCGTCGCTTTCGCGGCGCGCATCCTGCAGGATCAGCTCGGCCTGTTCGTCAATTTCGACGAGCCGCAGAAGGCTGTTGCCGAGGAAGCGGTCACCGAGCTGGCGTTCAATCCGGCGCTGCTCAAGAAGGTGGACGAGTTGGAGCTGTCGGTGCGTTCGGCAAACTGCCTGAAGAACGACAACATCGTCTATATCGGCGACCTGATCCAGAAGACGGAAGCCGAGATGTTGCGCACGCCGAACTTCGGCCGCAAATCGCTCAACGAAATCAAGGAAGTGCTGGCCTCGATGGGCCTGCACCTCGGCATGGAAGTGCCGGACTGGCCTCCGGAGAACATCGAAGACTTGGCCAAGCGTTACGAAGACCAGTATTGAGCATGATGCCAAGGGCTGGCGGCGCGAGCCGTTGAGCCCGACGGTCATGCGGAAAACATCGGAGGCCGTGGCCTCTTTGAACCAGAAATAAGAAGGAGAAAGCCATGCGCCACGGTTTCAAAGGCCGCCGGTTCGCCCGCAGTGTAAGCCATCGCAAGTCGATGTTCGCCAACCTCGCCGTCTCGCTGATCGAGCACGAGCAGATCGTCACCACGCTCGAGAAGGCGAAGGATCTGCGTCCGATCGTCGAGAAGCTTGTAACGCTCGGCAAGCGCGGCGACCTGCATGCCCGTCGTCAGGTGATCGCGCAGATCGGCAACGAGAAGGTCGTGAAGCGTCTGTTCGAGACCGTTGCGCCCCGCTATGCCGACCGTCATGGCGGCTATCTCCGCATCATGAAGGCGGGCTTCCGCCACGGCGACAACGCGGCGTTGGCCGTCATCGAGTTCGTCGACCGCGACGTTTCGGCCAAGGGTGCCGCCGATCGTGCTCGCCTCGAAGCCGAAGGCGCCAATGATGAAGCGCAGGCCGCCTGATCGGCGTTTCCCGCGATATGGGGACTTTTGAAAGGGACCTTCGGGTCCCTTTTGTTTTGCCGATGGCTTCGACCTCACGCTATCGTTGCCGGCAAGCATGTGTTTGGCGGGATGGTGCGGTGATCGGTTGACCAGCGAGAAGCGATATTTCCTCGGCGTGCGGAACTCTGCCACCGGGCTTGCCTGGGAGCATCGACTGAGCGAGCGTCAGGACATGGCCGCGCTTGCCATCGCGCAGACGCATGGCGTGTCCGATATCGTCGCACGCGTACTTGCTGGCCGTGGCGTGACCGCGTCCGAGACGCCGCGTTTCCTCGATCCCACGATCCGCGACCTGTTGCCTGATCCGACCCGGCTGACCGACATGGAAGCCGCCGCAAGCCGCATCGCCGATGCGGTGACGCGCCGGGAAAAGGTGGCGATCTTCGGTGACTACGACGTCGATGGAGCCGCTTCTTCGGCGCTTCTCGCCCGCTTTCTCACGCATTACGGGGTAGAGTGGGAAATCTACATCCCGGATCGCATTTTTGAGGGCTACGGTCCGAATCCCGAGGCCATGCGCGATCTCGTGTCGCGTGGCGCGACGCTGATCGTGACGGTCGACTGCGGAACGAACAGCGCGCCCTCCATCGCCGCCGCGCGGGAAGCCGGCGCCGATGCCGTCGTGCTCGATCATCATCAGGTTGGCGGCGACCTGCCGGCGAATACTCCTGTGGTCAATCCGAACCGCGAGGATGATCTGTCGGGGCAGGGGCATCTGTGCGCCGCCGGCGTCGTTTTTCTGACGCTGGTTCAGACTGCGAAGGTTTTGCGCAACCGCTTGCCGGGAACACCTGGGCCGGATCTGCTCGGCTATCTCGATCTCGTTGCGCTCGCCACCGTTTGCGACGTCGTTTCCCTGACCGGGGTGAATCGAGCCTTCGTCACCAAGGGCCTGCTCGCGATCCGACATCAGCAGAATGTCGGTCTTGCGGCGCTGTCGCGTGTGGCGCGCATCGGCGAGCCGCTGGGCTGCTTTCATCTGTCGTTTCTGCTCGGTCCCCGCATCAATGCCGGCGGCCGCATCGGGGACGCAGCGCTTGGCAGCCGGCTTCTGGCGGGCGACGACCCTTCCGAGGCCCAACGCATCGCCGAGACGCTGGATCGTCTCAATCAGGAGCGGCAGGCCATGGAACAGGCCATGCTCTCCGAGGCGAGAACGGAAGCCGACGCGGAACTGGCGAGCGGGCATGGACCCGCCGTGCTGGTGACGGCGCGGGACAACTGGCATCCGGGCATCGTCGGGCTGCTGGCGTCGCGGCTCAAGGATCACGCGCGGCGTCCCGTCTTCGTGATCGCCTTCAATCCGAATGGCGTCGGCACGGGCTCCGGCCGTTCAATCCCCGGCTTCGATCTTGGCCACCTGGTGCGCGAGGCCGTGGCGCAGGACCTGCTGCTCAAGGGCGGTGGCCATGCCATGGCGGCAGGCATCACGGTGGAACGTACGAAGCTCGGAGCCTTACGCGCCTTCTTCGAGGAGCGGGCACAGGAGGCGGTGTCGCGTCTGCGGGATGAGGAAACGCTGAAGATCGACGCCGCGCTCACCGGCGAGGGCGCTACGGAAACGCTGCTCGATTCGCTCGAGGCCGCGGGACCCTATGGCGCAGGCCATCCGGCGCCGATGTTTGCCGTGCCGCGCCACCGTATTGTGGACGCACGGCTTGTGGGCGCGAACCATATCCGTGTCGAGCTTCGGTCGGAAATGGGCGGACGCCTGCAGGCCATGGCCTTCCGCGCCGCCGACAGCGATCTGGGAAACTTCCTCGTCGGCAATCGCGGCGGCACCATACATCTCGCCGGCACGCTGTCCTCGAACTACTGGAACGGCTCGCGCAGCGTGCAGTTTCGCATCGTGGATGCCGCACCGGCCTGACGGCGCATCAGCGCGCCGCGATCACCTGCATCTGCCTGAGGTCCGCGATCTGAGCCTTGGCCGTCTCGTATCCGGCGCTGATCGTTTCCGCTGCCCGATGAAATTCGGTCAGGCCGACATGGCCGAGCTTCGGGCTGATCGAAAGGTCGGGTGGATCGCCCGCCAGACGGGCGCGCGCGATGCGGTCCTGGATGATGTTGAAGGCCTCCACCATAACCCCGGTGATGCCCAGCCGGCTTTCCCGATTGGGGCTTTCGCGATTGGCGCCGCTGGAAAGCGGTGGTGCGTCGTGCTCCACCACGAGTTCGCCGGCATTGTGTTTCACCACCGCCGCGCGGCCGAAAAGGTCGTAATGGAGGTTGACGGCGACAACGAGCGGCTGCTCGTAAGCCCGGCAGACGGAGACAGGCACCGGATTGACCAGGGCGCCATCGACCAGCATGCGCTTGTTGCAGAGCACCGGCTCGAACACGCCCGGGAGCGCGTAGGAAGCCCGCATGGCTGTGATCAGCGAACCGCTGGACACCCAGATCTCGTGGCCTGTGCGGATCTCCGTCGCGACCGCCACGAAAGGCTTCGGCAAATCCTCTATGCGGATGCCGTTGAGGTGTTCCTGCATGCGCTGCGTGAGCTTCATGCCGCCGAGGAGCCCGCTGCCGCCGAAGCTGAAGTCCAGCAGGCCGAAGATACGGCGCTTTGTCAGGCTGCGCGCGAATTCTTCCAGGGCGTCGAGCTTGCCGGCCAGATAGCATCCGCCCACCAGCGCGCCGATTGACGTTCCCGCGATCATCTCTATTTCGATGCCGGCTTCGTCCAGCGCGCGCAACACGCCGATATGCGCCCAGCCGCGGGCTACGCCGCCGCCCAGAGCCAGCGCAATGCCTCTCCGCGGTAGTGCCTCGGCCGGCGCTGCAGCCGCGAGGGAAGCGTCGCTCGCCTCCCGCGCGGGGCCGCGCCCATACATCGATGCCCAGTCGAGCATCCCAGCCCTCCCGTCCTCATTCTCTATTCTAAGCAGGGCGCGTATCGAAAACGTCAACGCCTCGGGCGAGAATGTTCAGGCAAGCTTGCCATAGGTTGCGGCCGCGTCAAAGAGCGGTGCGCTGCCGTCGTCCGTCAGGATCGCGCGTCCGTCACGCATGCCTGCAATCCGGTAGAAACAGGAACGTCGACCCGTATGGCAGGTGGCCTGATCGCCCTCGACCGCCACCCTGATCCAGACCGCGTCCTGATCGCAGTCGGTGCGCATTTCGACCACGCGCTGCGTGTTTCCCGAGGTCTCGCCCTTCTTCCACAATGCGTTGCGGGAGCGCGACCAGTAGTGTGCGATGCCGGTGGAAAGCGTCAGCTCGAGCGCTTCGGCGTTCATGTGCGCGACCATGAGCACGGTTCCGTCGTCGGCGTCGGTAACGACCGCGGTCACCAGCCCGTTGGCGTCGAAGCGCGGCGAGAACACCGCGCCTTCTTCCAGTTCCTGCTTGTTGGCCGGGGGCGAGGGGAAGGTCATTGCCGATGCTGTTTGGGAAGGCCGTTGCCGGTCAGCTGCGGACCATGGTGACGAAACGAACCTGCTCCTCCGGACTGTCGCGGAAGACGCCGGTGAAGCTGGAGGTCAGCGTGGACGAGCCCTGTTTGCGGATGCCGCGCATGGCCATGCACATATGCTCGGCCTCGATCATGACCGCCACGCCGCGTGGGTTGAGCACGTCTTGGATGACTGAGGAGATCTGCGCGGTCATGGCTTCCTGCGTCTGCAGGCGATGCGCGAAAATATCCACGACGCGGGCGATCTTGGACAGCCCCACCACCTTGCGGTCCGGCAGGTAGCCTACATGAGCGCGCCCGATGATCGGCACCATGTGGTGCTCGCAATGTGAATGGAATTTGATGTCTCTGACGATGACCATGTCGTCGTAGCCGGCGACCTCCTCGAAGGTCCGGCCGAGTTCCTCCGCGGGGGATTGGTCATAGCCGCTGAACATCTCGCGATAGGCCTTGGCAACGCGCCTTGGCGTATCGACAAGACCCTCCCTGTCCGGATCGTCGCCCGTCCAGCGGATCAGCGTGCGGACTGCCGCTTCCACCTCAGCCTGGCTTGGGCGGTTCGACTTGTGCTCGTCGAGGCTTGAAACGACCGCAAGCGGCTTCTTGGCAATGGCATCCATCCAGGTGTCTCCCGTAGTTCCCCTCTCAGGAGGAACGAGTTGAACGGACCGACTTTTCCCAGACTGTCGAAAAACATCGGGAAGCGGCATTGCGCCCCCGACCCGGCTTGCCTTGCCGTTGGGGGCGCGCGACCATTATATATGGCGCTATCGCACGATTGAAAGACACGTCCGTGGAAGGACGATTCGCAGGTTGGCGATTGGGCGGCAAAATATGATCGACGACGTCTACAACACGAAAATCCTTGGCTTTGCCGGCAATATCGGCCGTATCGGCCGCCTGGAAAATCCGGATGCGACGGCGACTGCCCATTCCAGATTGTGCGGCTCGACCGTCACCATCGATCTCAAGATGGACGAAGACGTCGTCACGGACTTTGCCCATGTCGTGAAGGCGTGCGCGCTGGGTCAGGCCTCCTCCTCCATCATGGCACGGCATGTCGTGGGCGCTACGGCATCGGAACTCCGCGCCGTTCGCGACGAGATGCTGAAAATGCTCAAGGAGAACGGCGCCCCGCCCGCAGGTGAGCGTTTCGCCGATCTCAAATATCTCGAGCCCGTGCGCGACTACAAGGCGCGCCACGCCTCCACCATGCTCACCTTCGATGCCGTCGTCGAGGCGATCGGCCAGATCGAGCGGCGGCGTGCGGGAGAGGCGGCCTGACGATCAGGCCGCCGCTTCGTCTGGTTCCGCGAGGAGGTTCCTGACCATCGGGATGACCTTCGTTCCATAAAGCTCGATGGAACGCATCATCTTCTCGTGCGATGTGGTCCCGCCGGAATATTTCATGTCGAAGCGGTCCGTGCCCAACGCCTTGACCGTCGCGGCGATCTTGCGGGCGACGGTTTCGGGCGAGCCGGCATACGTCGAGCCGTGCTCGATCTCGTGGATGAAGCTCTCCTTCGTCGTCGCCGGCCAGCCCCGCTCCCGGCCGATCCGGTCGTGCATGGCCTTGTAGCCGGGCCAGAGCTGTTCACGCGCCTCGACGTCCGTGTCGGCCACATAGCCGGGCGAGTGGACCCCGAGCGGCATGACAGGCACGTCAAGCTGCTTCTGCGCCCGCTTGTAGAGGTCGACATAGGGCAGGAAGCGCCGCGGATCGCCGCCGATGATCGCAAGCGTCATCGGGATCTGGTAGCGCACGGAACGGACGACCGATTCCGGACTGCCGCCGACGCCGATCCAGGCGCTGAGTTTGCCACTCTCGATCGGTGGATAAATGGTCTGCTCCTTGAGCGGCGGGCGCAGCTTGCCCTGCCAGTTGACCGGGCCGTTCTGAAGCAGCGCGGCGAAAAGATCGAGCTTCTCCTCGAACAGCGTCTCGTAGTCGTTGAGGTTGTAGCCGAACAACGGGAACGACTCGGTGAAAGAGCCTCGCCCGAGGATCACTTCGGCGCGGCCGTTCGACAGCGCGTTGACTGTGGAAAAGCGCTCGAAAACGCGGATCGGGTCGTCCGAGCTGAGAACGGTCACCGCCGAGCCGAGCTTGATGCGCTTCGTGCGTGTGGCGATGCCGGCGAGCACGATTTCCGGCGCTGAAACGGCGAAGTCGTCCCGGTGATGCTCTCCGACACCGATGAAATCTATGCCGACCTCATCGGCAAGGATCGCTTCGTCCAGCACGTTGCGAATGACCTGCGCATGGTGCAGCCGTTCGCCGTCCGGGCCGACGGTGACGTCGCCGAAGGTATCGATGCCGAATTCGATTGCTCTTGTCATAATCAGTTCCGATCCGCGGGTGGTCCGGCCGTTGCCGGTCGCGAGGCGTGCCGCTTTGCGGCGCGATTGGATGACGGCAAGATAGGAAAGGCTGGGCTCGCGTTCAAATTGAACGAATTCTACGCGCCGTTCAGTTCACGTTGACAGTCATCGAAGCACTTCGAAAAACGCGAGACAGCGCCTATCTGTGAGCGGTACGGACAGGGCAAGCGCTTGCACGATCACACATCGCATCACGATACCGTTCGACGCAGCCGGAATTACTCCGGCCCGTGGCGCAAAACGCCCGGTCGCCTGATCGGCACCGCATTCGTTCGATTATACCAGCTTACCCTGTCGGGCTTCGCCGGCAACACCTGCCGGCATCTGCCGACTTGCTCGGAATATGCCTACGAGGCGATAGCGCGCCATGGATTGTGGGCCGGCGGCTGGATGGGGCTGTTCCGCTTCGCGCGCTGCGGTCCGTTCGGCACCAGCGGCATAGACCGCGTGCCGGAACAACTGGCTCCGCGTTACCGGTGGTTTCTGCCGTGGCGATATTGGCAGATCGGCCGAGAACGCCGAGATTGAAAGCGACTGGCCCTTTACGCCTGCGTTTTCCCTGATAAAAGACCGCTCGCCGCCGGAAATACCCGGCAATCACCACCCGCGCTCGTTTGCGGGACTGGATAGGAAAGAAGCCATGTTGAACATCTCCCTCACATTCCCCGATGGTTCCGTCCGCGAATACGATGCGGCGACGACCGGCGCTGCGCTCGCCGAATCCATCTCCAAATCGCTCGCGAAGAAGGCCGTCGCCTATGCGCTGGACGGTACCGTGCGCGATCTTGCTGATCCGATCGGCCGGTCGGGCAAGGTCGAGATCGTCACGCGCGAGGACCCGCGCGCTCTGGAACTGATCCGCCACGATACCGCTCACGTGCTCGCCGAAGCCGTGCAGGAGCTCTGGCCCGGTACGCAGGTCACCATCGGCCCCGTCATCGACAACGGGTTCTATTACGACTTCGCCCGCAACGAGCCGTTCACGCCGGAGGACTTCCCCATCATCGAGAAGAAGATGCGGGAGATCATCGGCCGCAACAAGCCGTTCACGAAGGAGGTATGGGACCGCGAGCGCGCGCGAAAAGTCTTCCGCGACAAGGGCGAGAGCTACAAGGTTGAGCTGATCGACGCCATTCCGGACGACCAGGACCTCAGGATCTACTATCAGGGCGACTGGTTCGACCTTTGCCGTGGCCCGCATATGGCTTCCACCGGCCAGATCGGCAACGCCTTCAAGCTGATGAAGGTCGCCGGAGCCTACTGGCGCGGCGATAGCAACAACCCGATGCTGACCCGCATATACGGTACGGCATGGGCGGATCAGGCGCAGCTCGACGCCTATCTTCATATGCTTGAAGAGGCCGAGAAGCGCGACCATCGCCGGCTCGGCCGCGAGATGGACCTGTTCCATTTCCAGGAGGAGGGGCCGGGAGTCGTCTTCTGGCACGCCAAGGGCTGGAAGATGTTCCAGAACCTGATCGCCTATATGCGCCGCCGCCTCGGCGACGATTATCAGGAGGTCAATGCCCCGCAGGTGCTAGACAAGAGCCTGTGGGAGACGTCTGGCCACTGGGGCTGGTATCAGGAGAACATGTTCGCCGTGAAGTCGGCCCACGCCTTCACCCATCCGGACGATCCGGAAGCGGATCAGCGCATCTTCGCACTGAAGCCAATGAACTGTCCCGGCCATGTGCAGATCTTCAAGCACGGTCTGAAGTCTTACCGCGATCTGCCTATCCGGCTTGCGGAATTCGGCAATGTCCATCGGTACGAGGCATCCGGCGCGCTGCACGGCCTGATGCGCGTGCGCGCTTTCACGCAGGACGACGCGCACATCTTCTGCACCGAAGATCAGCTCGAGGCGGAGATCCTCAAGATCAACGACCTCATGATGTCGGTCTACAAGGATTTCGGCTTTGACGAGGTCGTGGTGAAGCTGGCGACGCGCCCTGAAAAGCGTGTCGGCACCGACGCCATGTGGGATCATGCCGAGGACATTCTGAAGCGCGCTCTCGCCCGCATGGCGCGGGAGGACAACCGCATCAAGACCGGCATCAGCGAAGGCGAGGGCACCTTCTACGGCCCCAAATTCGAGTACACGCTGAAGGACGCCATCGGTCGCGAATGGCAATGCGGCACGACGCAGGTGGACTTCAATCTGCCGGAGCGTTTCGGCGCCTTCTATATCGGCTCGGATTCGGAGAAGAAGCAGCCGGTCATGGTGCACCGCGCCATCTGCGGCTCGCTGGAACGTTTCCTAGGCATTCTGATCGAGAGCCATGCCGGGCAGATGCCGCTGTGGTTCGCGCCGCTGCAGGTCGTGGTGGCGACGATCACCTCGGAAGCCGATGGCTATGCCGGGCAGGTTGTCGCGAAGTTGAAGAAGGCCGGCTTGTCGGCGGAACTCGACCTGCGCAATGAGAAGATCAACTACAAGGTCCGCGAGCACAGCCTTGCCAAGGTCCCTGTGATCCTTGTCTGCGGCAGGCGAGAGGCCGAGGAAGGGTCGGTCAACGTTCGCCGTCTCGGTTCTCGCGACCAGCACGCCATGTCTCTGGATGCCGCGATAGCCGCGCTAGTCGAGGAAGCCACGCCGCCGGACCTTCGAGATCGGCAGTAATCGACCAAAGTTAAGGGCGGCTCGTGCCGCCCTTTTCATCTCAAACCGGAATTTGTCGCTCAATCGGTGATTTCGTCATCGGGCACGGCGTCCTCTTCGGTCGCCAGAACCTCGACATCTTGGTTCTCGCCCGCGACGACGGTCAGATCGCGCTGATAGATACGGTCGCGGTTCTTGGCGATGACCGTATATTCGCCCTCCGCCAGCACCATGGATGCGTAGGCGCCGACCGTCTCGCGGATCGGATCGCCCGAGCCGGTTAGGATGGACCACGACGTATCGGCGATCGCTTCACCGCCTTTTTCGCGCACGAGTTTCATGGTCAGTTCCGCCGCCCGATGCTCCACGGTCGCCTCGGTCAGCTTGCCGGCTTCGACACGGATGTCCGACCGGATCACGGCGTTGACCGAACCATAGGTGGAAACGACGTGATAGACGCCGGAGTTCAGCCGGACCACCGTGCGCGGCTTGACGTCCGGAATGATAAGCGCCCGCTCGCCCTTTTCGTCGGGCGTGCCTTCGTAGATCGAGAACTTCAGTTCTTCGGGCGGAACGCGCAGGCCGCCGTCAACCACTGCGTCGAGTTCGAGGCCACCGGCGTCGAGGACCAGCGTCTCGCGCCGTGATTCCCGGCCTACGGTGATCTTTTTCGTTGCCCCGGCGCGTCCGAACGCCGCGTGGACGAGATATTTGCCGGGTTGAAGATCAAAAACGCTGGTTCCGCCTTGCGCGGAGGCCACCAGCGGCAATTTGCCGTCGGGACCGGGTTCCGGCTTGAAGACACGCCATACCAGGCCGCGGGTGATTTCCTTGCCGTCCCCGACGAGTTGCGCCGCGAGCGTGGTCCTGTTGGTGACGACCGCCGTGGAAAGCGGACGGTCGCGATTGCCTTCGTCCGGCGCGGCAAAATTGTTGAGCGGAGGCAGGTCGAGCGGAAACGAAGGCGCCGAATCGACGAATCCCTGTGCATGCGCGCTTACGCCCGCGGCAACGAAGATGCCGAAGGCGACGAGCCGCACAAGATCGCGTGTAGGTCCCCGGAACATTCCTTGCGTTGAAACCCAAGCCGGTGGCAATTTCAAGACCTGTTCCCCTGGGCGCGGCATCGCGCTCCTGCAAGGCCATGCCTTTCCGCGTGGCTTCAGCCAGAAACGTGGAGACCTGGAATGGCATCGCCCATCATCGATTTCATGCTGTCCCGTATCTCACCGCCGATTCAGGAACTGAAGGCGCCGGGTCCGAATGACGCGGAGATCGAGACGATGATTCGCGTTGCGTCGCATGTGCCGGATCACGGGCGGCTGGAGCCGTGGCGTTTCATCGTCTATCGCGGTTCGGCACGGGAAAAGGCGGGCGAATTGCTCGCCGGACTGGCGGAAAAGCAGGAAGGGCCGCTTTCGGATGTCCGCCGCAATCAGGAGCTGACGCGGTTTTCGCGAGCGCCGCTCGTGATCGGCGTGGTTTCCAGCCCGAAGGAGCATCCCAAGATTCCCGAATGGGAGATGTTCCTGTCCGGCGGCGCCGCTGCCATGAGTCTCGTGCTGGCCGCTAATGCCTTGGGCTACGGCACGAACTGGATCACCAACTGGTATTCCCAGAATGAAGAGGGACGTCGCCTGCTTGGCCTTGCGCCGCATGAGCGCGTGATCGGCTTCGTCCATATCGGCACGTTCCATGGCAGCGTCCCCGAACGGCCGAGACCCGATATCCCCGCGGTCATGACTGAATACCAGGGGCCTTGGGAGGGCTGATGTTCTACGAGCCGGACAAGGGGCACGGTTTGCCGCGCGATCCTTTCAAGGCGCTTGTCGCACCCCGGCCGATAGGCTGGATATCGACGCGGAACAGGGCGGGGGAGATGAACCTCGCGCCATATTCCTTCTTCAACGCGCTGCACACCGACCCTTATCTGGTGTTCTTCTCCTCTGAAGGTTTCAAGGACAGTCCCGCTTTCGCACGCGAGACCGGAGAGTTCGTGGCCAATCTCGTCGGCCGCGAGCTTGCCGAACGGATGAACGCGACGTCGGTCGATGCACCGCGAGGCGTCAGCGAGTTCGGCTACGCCGGCCTGACGCCGGCGCCCTGCCGCATCGTCGCCGCGCCCCGGGTGGCCGAAGCCCCGGCTGCGCTGGAATGCCGGGTAACCGAGATTCTCGAGCCGCGCGCGCTGGACGGCTCCCGCACCCGCGCGGTTGTCGTGGTCGGACAGGTGGTGGGCATTCACATCGCCGACGAGATGCTTGTCGACGGGCTGTTCGATGTGCGAAAGGTCGGTAACGTTGCCCGCCTTGGCTATCTCGATTTCAGCAGCACGGAGGAAATCTTCTCCATGCGGCGCCCGAAGTGGAAAGACGACAGCAAGGTCTGATCGCTGGTCATCCGGCTTTTGTCTGCGTGGCGCGTGCAAGCAACCGTTCGGCGAGCCGGAGATGCGGCCGGTCGTACATCTTGCCGTCGATAGCGACAACGCCGGGATTGCCTGCTGCACGGAATGCGTCGACGATCGCCTGCGACCGGGCAACCGCTTCGGCCGTCGGCGTGAAAACCTCGTTGATGACGGCGACCTGCGCCGGATGAATCGCCATCTTGGACGTGAAGCCGTCGCGTTCCGCCGCGACGCACTCGGCGCGAAATCCATCTTCGTCGCGGAAATTCGGGAACACCGTGTCGATTGCCGGCACTTCGCTGGCGGAGGCAGCGAGAAGGGTGAGCGCGCGCGCCAGCCGGAAGACGTCGGTGTACTGCCCGTTCCCGTCGCGTGCCGCGCGCGCGCCGATCGAGGCTGAAAGATCCTCAGCTCCCCACGTGATCCCTGAGAAGCGCGCGTGCGGGCGATAGGACGATGCGGCCAGCACGGACGCGGCGGTCTCGGTGATCAGCGGGATGATGCGCGTGGCGCCATCTTTCAGGCCGTTGTCAGCCTCATGCACGCGCAGTTTCGTCGACAGATGCTCGACATCGGCGAAACCTGTGCATTTGGGCAGCATGATCCCGTCCGGATGCGCCGCCATGATGCCGTCGAGATCGCGGTCGGTCTCGCCCGTCGTCAGATCGTTGACGCGGATGAAGATGCGGGCGCGCGTCTTGGCGCGTTCGGCCAGGATGAATTCCCGCGCCAGCGCACGCGCTGCCGCCTTGTTGTCGGCAGAGACCGAATCTTCAAGATCGACGAGCAAGACATCGGCGTCAGAACCGAAACCCTTGGCGAGCTTCTTTTCGGAATCGCCGGGTACGAACAGCAATGAGCGCATCGTCAGGCCACCGGCTTCTTCTGGATCATCGTCTGGCGCAGGCAGCGCGCCACGAGCACGCCGTGCTGGTTGAAGGCGCGATGCTCCATTTCGACTATTCCCCTGTCGTCCCTGGATTTCGATTCGCGGACGGATTTGATCTCCGTCTCGACAGATATCGTATCGCCGTGAAAAACCGGGTTCGGGAACACGGTTTCGCTCATGCCGAGATTGGCGACGATGGTGCCGACCGTGGTGTCGTTGACCGAAATGCCGATCATCAGGCTGAGCGTGAACAGCGAATTGACCAGCGGTTTGCCCCACTCGGTCTTCGACGCATAGTCGAAGTCGATGTGAAGCGGCTGGGTATTCAGCGTCATGGTGGAAAAGAACATGTTGTCCGCTTCGGTCACGGACCGTCGCAGCGGGTGCCTGATGACCTGACCGACGACGAACTCCTCCAGATAAAGTCCCGGCATCGCATTCCTCCTGATGCCGCGTGATAGGCGTCGGGCTGCGGTCAGGCAAGCGACACGTTAAGAGATATGGTGAACGGTTCGTAAACCTATTCCCCGCTAGTCTCGACGCAGGCTGGGAAAAGGCTTGCATGGTCATCGAACATCTCCTCAAGTGGATCAGAACGGCGCGCGTCGCGGAGCGCGCGGCTGCGGCGAGCGCGCTGGCGCGTATATTCAACGAGCGGGACCTTTCATTCGAGCAGCGCTGCGCGGCGGAAGCGGCGCTGACATTGCTGATGGACGATCCGTCGGCCAAGGTCCGCATGGCGATCGCCGAGGCGCTGTCCATGAGCCGCCACGCACCGCTGCAGATCGTCAGCGCGCTGGCTTCCGATCAGCCCGACGTCGCCGCGATGATCATTGCCCGGTCGCCGCTGCTCACCGATTCGGATCTGGTCGAGCGCGTCGCGGATGGCAGCGTGGCGACGCAGAAGCTCATCGCCGGCCGCCCTCGCGTCTCGCTTCAGGTCGCCGCCGCTTTGGCGGAACTCGCCGAAGTGGAGGCATGCGTCGTCCTTGCCCGCAATTCCGGCGCCGAGATCGCGACGATCAGCTTCAGGCGTATGATCGAACGGCATGGAGACAATGCCGGGCTTCGCGGTGCTCTGCTCGAACATCCGGCGCTGCCGTCCGATTGCCGGCATATGCTCGTCATACGCGTCGGCGAAGTTCTCAAGCAATCCACTCTGCTGCAGCGCGCGATCGGTGCGACACGCGCCGAGCGGGTGACACGCGACGCCTGCGTCCGCGCATCGCTTACGCTGATCGACGGGACGCCCACGGAGGAGCACGCTGCCCTGGTCGAGCATCTGCGCCTGTCGGGCGAACTCACCGCCAGCTTCGTGATCCGCACGGTCGCCCATGGCAAGATCGATTTCTTCGGCGCCAGCCTGATCGCGCTTACGGGGCAGGCGGAGCATCGCGTTCGCGCGCTGCTCGCCAATGGTCAGGATCTGGCGGTATCGGCCTTGATGCGCGCCGCCGGCCTCGCCGACTCCATCCACCGCGTCATCCTCGCCGCGCTGAAGGTCTGGCGTGAAGTGGCGAGCGGCAAACGCATTGCCGGCGCCCAGGAAGTGTCCTGGTTGATGCTCAGGGAGATCGGCGGCCAGTCGGCCGAAGGCGACATGGCCGCGCTGCTGCGCTCGATCCATATCGACGCGTTGCGCGACAATGCGCGGGGACATGCGTTGGCGATAGCGGCGGCGTGACCGGCTCGCCGGAAAAAATGCCTAAATATCGAGCGCTTCGGCTTCGGCGAACTCCGCCCGCTCCTGGATGAAGCGGAAGCGCGCCTCCGGCTTCGTGCCCATCAGCGCATCCACCGCATTCTTCGTGGCGTCCTCTGCGTCCAGAACCTCGACACGCAGCAAGGTGCGCTTTTTCGGGTCCATGGTCGTTTCCTTGAGCTGGCTCGCCATCATCTCACCGAGGCCCTTGAAGCGACCGATCTCGACCTTGCCGCGCCCGGTGAACTCCGTCTTGAGCAACTCGTCCTTATGGGCGTCGTCACGGGCGTACATGATCTTGCCACCCTGGCTGATGCGATAAAGGGGCGGCACGGCCATGTAGAGATGCCCGCCGCGCACGAGCTGCGGCATCTCCTGATAGAAGAAGGTGATGAGCAGCGACGCGATATGCGCGCCGTCGACGTCGGCGTCGGTCATGATGATCACGCGGTCGTACCGCAGATCGTCGTCGCGATATTTCGAACGCGTGCCGCAGCCCAGCGCCTGTATCAGGTCCGAAATCTGCTGGTTGGCGGCGAGCTTGTCGCTGCCCGCGCTGGCGACGTTGAGGATCTTGCCACGCAGCGGCAGCACGGCCTGCATGGCGCGGTTCCGCGCCTGCTTGGCGGAGCCGCCGGCCGAGTCGCCTTCGACGATGAAGATTTCGGCGCCTGCAGCGGCGTTCTGGGTGCAGTCGGCGAGTTTGCCGGGCAGCCGCAGCTTGCGCACGGCAGACTTGCGGCTGATCTCCTTCTCCTGTCGCCGGCGAACGCGCTCGTCGGCGCGCGCGATGACCCATTCCAGAAGCTTCGACGCCTCCTGCGGATTGTCCGCCAGCCAGTGGTCGAAGGGATCGCGGAGCGCCGTCTCGACGATGCGCTGCGCCTCGATGGTCGCCAGCCGGTCCTTGGTCTGGCCGACGAACTCCGGCTCGCGGATAAACACCGAAAGCATGCCCGCCGCCGAGATCATCACGTCTTCGCTGGTGACGATCGATGCGCGTTTGTTGCCCGTCAGATCGGCATAGGCCTTTAGGCCGCGCATCAGCACGTTGCGGAAGCCGGTTTCGTGCGTGCCCCCTTCGCCGGTCGGGATGGTGTTGCAGTAGGAGTTGACGAAACCGTCGCCGCCATACCAGGTCACGGCCCACTCCACCGATCCGTGGCCGCCCTGACGCTCGCTCTTGCCGGCGAACACCTCCCGCGTCACCTGGAACTCGTCGCCCAGCGAGGCGATGAGATAGTCCTTCAAGCCGCCGGGAAAATGGAACTCGGCCTTCGCCGGGGTCGAATCCTTCTCCTTTATCAACGACGGATCGCAGGACCAGCGGATGTTCACGCCGCCGAAGAGGTAGGCCTTGGAACGCGCCATGCGGTAGAGCCGGGCCGGCTCGAAGACGTGGCCCTTGAATATCTGCGGGTCGGGATGGAAGCGGGTGCGCGTGCCGCGCCGGTTATGGACCTCGCCCAGGTGTTCGAGCTTGCCTTGGGGAACGCCACGCGAAAAGCGCTGGCGGTAGAGCTGGCGGCCGCGCGCCACCTCGACTTCCAGCATGTCCGACAGCGCGTTGACCACCGAAACGCCGACCCCATGCAGGCCGCCGGACGTCTCATAGACCTTGGAATCGAATTTGCCGCCGGAATGCAGCGTCGTCATGATGACTTCGAGTGCCGACTTGTTCTTGAACTTCGGATGCGGATCGACGGGAATGCCGCGGCCGTTGTCCGTCACCGTCAGGAAGCCGTCTGCTCCGAGTTCGACATCGATGAACGTCGCGTGCCCGGCGACCGCTTCGTCCATCGAATTGTCGATGACCTCGGCGAAGAGATGATGCAGCGCCTTTTCGTCGGTGCCGCCGATATACATGCCCGGACGCCGCCGGACCGGCTCGAGGCCTTCGAGAACCTCGATGTCCGCGGCGCTATAGCTGTCGCTGGCGTCCTTCACCGCTCCCCGCCGGGCGGCTTGCGCCAGCGGTTCGGCAGTCTTCACCGGCGCGCGCGCCATTCCCGGCCGCCGTTCCAAGCTGCCGAAGAGGTCGTTGCCGTCATCCATACGCGATCTCGTTGCCCTTACGAATCAAATCCATAGTGCCATTTTTCAGCGTCGGGATCGATCATGTTCGATCTATGTTCCGTTCAAAGATTCGCGCCGGATGGAACGGTTCGATAACCAAGCGCTCCAAAATACCCCCGGATACACCCTGTCTGATTCCTGAAGTTTTAAGAATGGCGCGTAGCCTGCCTGCATAAAAAGACGTGGGCGTGCAGGGATTGGGCTTTGAAACGTAAGATCATCACCATGATCGGCATTGCCGCTGTGATGGGAGCTGTCTCCATATTCGCAGCGGACGCCTGGATCAAGAGAGCGGCCAGCGAAAGAGCGCGCGCCATGGCGGACAACGCGCCGAAGCCGGCGCCTGCCGAGCCCGCCGTCGAGTTCAAGACGATCGTCGTCGCCAGGGAGCCATTGCGCTTCGGCATGCCGCTGGATCGCGTGCAACTCGCCGAGATCCCATGGCCGCAGGAAGCGATGCCGCAGGGCGCCTTTGCGTCGATCGACGGGCTGTTTGCCGAAGGATCGCGCGTCGTGCTCACGCCGATCGAACCGAATGAGCCGGTATTGCTCGCCAAGCTTTCCGGTCCGAACGGCCGCGCCACGCTGTCGAACCTGCTGACGCCGGGCATGCGCGCCGTGACCATCAAGACCGACGAGATCGCCGGCGTCGGCGGTTTCGTGACGCCGGGCGACCGGGTCGACGTCGTGCTGACCCGCGACGCCGGCGAGATCGAGGAAGTCCAGAAGAACGCGCAGGGCGCTTCAGGGTCGACAATCACCACGGAGGTGGTCGTCGAGAACGCCAAGGTTCTTTCCGTCGGCCAGGCCGCCGACGAACGCCAGACGGCCCCTCAGGTCGCAAGCTCGGTCACGATCGAGGTGACGACCGCGGGGGCGCAGAAGATCGCGCTCGCCCGCAATGTCGGCAGCCTGTCGCTCACGCTGCGCGCCAGCGCCGAGGACGACGGAAGCGGCACGGGCCTGACCACGATCTCGGCCTTCAGCGGATCGGCCGCGAGCCGTGCGATGGAGAAGGTCAGCAAGCTGATCACCTCCGCGACGGAAGAGCCTGAGGGACCGAAGCACAAGACGGTGATCGTCACCCGTGCGCTGGACTCGAAGCCTTATCAGGTGGTCGTGCCGCCCAAGGGAGCGAAGGGCGCCCAGGCAAGGTCCGGGACCGCTGGCGGCGCAGGGGTCGGAGAGCCTGTGGTTCTCACCGTTACGGGCGAACAGAACGCACCGACGAACTGAACAACGGCTGGGGAGCCGTGATTAGGGGACGGGGAATGAACAGCTGGACTCGGAATACGGCTGGGATCGCGATGATCCGGAAAGGCGCCGTGGCTTTCGCGGCGGCGATCCTGGCGGGAACGTTCGTGCTGGTGCAGCAGACGGAGGTTCGCGCCGCCGATGGGGTCATCCGGATTTCCTCCACAAAGCCGGCGTCGGTGAAGATCGCCAAGGGCAAGCCGCGCACCATCAAGACCGACGTGCCGTTCTACGAGATCGTGATCGGCGATCCGGAAGTCGCGAACATCAATCCGCTGACCGACCAGTCATTCTATGTGCTCGGCAACAATCTCGGCACCACCGCCATCGCGCTGTTCGACCAGAACAAGCAACTTGTCGGAACCGTCGATATCGAGGTGACGCTCGACACCGACCGCCTGGCGAGCACGATCCGCGACACGGTCCCGGATGCCGACATCAAGGTGAAGTCGGCTAACGGTCGTCTGGTTCTGTCTGGCGAGGCCAAGGACGCGGTCGCGGCTGAAAAGGCGCAGCAGATCGCGTCCGAGTTCTCCGGCTCGGAAAACGTCATCAATTCCGTCAACATCTCCTCGTCGCAACAGGTCCAGCTCAACGTCCGCTTTGTGGAGATCAACCGCCAGGTCGGCCGCGAACTCGGAACGACGCTGAATGCGTCCTACTTCGGCAGCAACGGCGGCATCAGCTTCAATTCCGCGCCCAAGAGCACGTCCTCCACGCCCGCGGGCCAGATCATAGGCGGCCTGATAACTGGCGGCTGGACGATCGACATGGCGATCAAGGCGCTGGAGGACCGCGGCGTGGCGCGTTTGCTCGCCGAGCCCAATCTCATCGCCCGCTCCGGCGAGAAGGCCAGCTTCCTTGCCGGCGGCGAATTTCCGATCCCGATCTCGGAAGACGACAACAAGATCACCGTCACCTACAAGAAGTACGGCGTCAGCCTGGATTTCAAGCCGACCGTGCTGAAGGACGGGCTTATCAGCCTCGACATCGAGCCGGAAGTGTCGTCGGTCGACACATCCGCCTCCTATCAGGTCGGCAACATCGCCATTCCCGGTTTCATCGTGCGGCGCGCCAGCACGTCGATCGACCTCAAGAGCGGCCAGAGCTTCATGATCGCCGGCCTGCTGCAGAGCGAGAACAGTCTCGGCAACCAGCGCGTGCCGGGAGTGGGCCAGATGCCGGTCATTGGCGCGCTGTTCTCGTCGAAGGCCTATCAGCGTCGGGAGACCGATCTGGTGATGATCGTGACGCCGCATCTGGTGAAGCCGATAGACCCGACGAAGAAGGTAATGACACCGGTCGACCAGATGGCACCCGGAAACGACGCGGATTTCTTCCTCGGCAATGTCGAGGAGGTGAAGGTGTCCGACGCGAACCGCGCGCTGTCGTCTTCGCGCCGCAGTGCGGCGCCTAAGTCCGGCCACTTCCTCGATCTCTCGGAGTAGCACGATGAAGCGCCTTTCCCTGCTCGCGATCGCGCTGGCGGCCAGCGGCTGCACCAGCGACCAGACCATGCGGATGGACGGCGTCACCCCCGGCGCGGGCGAGGCGATCGCCGCCAACATGGTGATGCAGATGGTCGATCCGTGGCCTACGGGCGTCGACGACACCGAGCTTCTCGTTCCGGCGCAGCGGGCCGCTCAGGCCGCCGAAGCGCAAGCGTCCGGCAAGGTGACGGGCGAGGACAGCGGCCGCGCGACGTCGTCTTCCGTCGTCTCAGACTGAGGTTCGACATGGCAGCCCAGACCACCCCGAAGACGATCCTGCTGGTATCGACCGACAAGGCTTTCGTGCAGGATGCGCGCGCGGCCTTCGCGACATCGGAAAAGATCACCGTCGTTGCGGTCGAGAAACCTGTGACCGATCTGCGGGGCGAGATCCACGATGCCGAAGGCGACGCCGTCATCATCGATCTCGATGCCTCCAGGCTCGACCAGATCGAATCCCTGCAGCGTATCGTGCGCCGGCTTGAAGGCCGGACCCCGATCGTCGTCGTCACGCGGGAGTTCAACGCCGCTGCGGTGCGCATACTCGTCCAGCTTCAGATCGCGGACTTCCTGACCAAGCCGTTGACGACAGCCGATCTCGTGCGCTCGTGCTTGCGCGCCTTGCAAGGGCAGGGCAGGGACGAAAGCACGGAATCTGAAATCTACACCTTCATGCCGGCGGCCGGCGGCGTGGGCACGACCACGCTGGCCCTCCAGACGGCATTCCAGCTCCATAATTCCGTCTCACGCGGCGCCTCGACCTGCATTGTCGACCTGAATTTCCAGCAGGGCGCCTGCGCGGAGTATCTGGACCTCGATCCGCGCTTCGACATCACGGAGATCGAGAACCAGCCCGAGCGCCTCGACCGCCAGCTTCTCGATGCCATGCTGTCGAAACATGCGAGCGGCCTTTGCGTGCTGGCGGCGCCGACGAAGCCGTCCGAGATGCGTTCGTTCAACACCGACGTCGTCGTGCGCATGCTCGACCTCGTCTCGGCCTATTTCGACAATGTTGTCATCGACATGCCGCGCACGTGGTTCCCGTGGACCGAAACGGTGCTGCTCGGCTCCAACCGCCTCTACATCGTGTCGGAAATGACGGTTCCGTGCCTGCGCCACACGCAGCGTCTCATCCAGGCGATCTACGAGACGGTCGGCAAGGAAGTGAAGCCCAACGTCATCGTCAATCGTTTCGAGCAGCGCATGTTCGAGAACGGCATCAAGCAGGCCGACGTCCAGGCGATCCTCGGCGAGCATTTCGTCGGCGGTATTTCCAACAATTACAAGCTGGTGCGCGAAGCTGTTGATCGCGGCGTGCCGCTGCAACAGATCGATCCGCGCGCCAACGTCATCGCCGATCTCAGGCGCATCATCCTGCCGGAAGAGGTGGAAGCCGAGGAGCAGAAGTCGAAGTCGTTCCTGTCGTTCGGCCGCAGTCTGCTTGGGAAGAAGAAGGCATGAGCTCGCGCTTCTCCACGCTTCAGGGGCGCAGCGCGGCGCCGGTCAAGCAGGCGGAGCATCCCGCTCCGGCCGCCAGCGCTGTCATCCTGCCGGCGATGCGGCCGGCGGCGCCCCGGCCGGAATCGGTGGGCATCAAGAGCAATCGCGTGCTCGACGCCCGCGACCGCATCCATCGCATGCTGATCGAGGAGATCAACCTCGTCGCGCTGGAGCGATTGCCCCGGCCGGAAATGCGCAAGCAGGTCCACGACTTCGTGTCGGAGAAGATCCGCGAAGAGCGCATGGCAATCAATGTGGCGGAACTCGATGCGCTGGTCGACGACATCGTTGACGAGATGGTCGGACTGGGGCCGCTGGAGCCTCTGCTCAAGGACCCTGACATCGCCGACATCCTCATCAATGGGCATCGCAGTTGCTTTGTCGAAAAGAAGGGCAAGCTGACGCAGGTCCAGATCCCGTTCAAGGATGAGGCGCACCTGCTGCGCATCGTCAACAAGATCGTGGCGGCCGTCGGCAGGCGCGTGGACGAGTCCCAGCCCATGGTCGACGCCCGCATGAGCGATGGCTCGCGCTTCAACGCCGCGATCCGCCCCATTGCCGTGGACGGGCCGCTGATCTCGATCCGCAAATTCTCCAAGCACAAGCTGGGCCTGAACCAGCTGGTGGAGTTCGGCGCGCTCACACAGAACATGGCGGAGGTGCTGGCGGCCGCGGTCCACGCCCGCAAGACAACCATCATCTCGGGAGGCACGGGCACCGGCAAGACGACCATGCTCAACGCCCTCTCGGCCTATATCTCCGAGGACGAACGCCTGATCACCATCGAGGACGCAGCCGAGCTTCAGCTCCAGCAGCCGCATGTGGCGCGCATGGAAACCCGCCCGGCCAACGTTGAGGGACATGGCGAGCTTAAGCAGCGCGATCTCGTCAAGAACGCGCTGCGCATGCGCCCCGACCGCGTCATTCTCGGCGAGTGTCGCGGCGAGGAAGCCTTCGACATGCTTCAGGCCATGAACACCGGTCATGAAGGGTCGATGGCCACGATCCACGCCAATACCCCCCGCGACGCCATCGGTCGCCTGGAGCAGATGCTCGGCATGACCGGCATGCCGATGACGGTCCAGTCGATCCGCAGCCAGATCTCCAGCGCCCTCGACATCATCGTGCAGCTTACCCGCCTGTCCGACGGCAAGCGCAAGGTGACCAGCGTCGCGGAAGTCACCGGCATGGAAGGCGACGTCATCCAGATGCAGGAGATTTTCCGTTTCGTGCGCACCGGCATGGAGCCGGACGGCAAGATACAGGGCTATTTCGAGGCGACCGGCCTGCGTCCGCGCTTCCTCGAGGATCTGCGCGCCATGGGCATCGAGTTCCCGGGCAAGTATTTCGAACCCGGCAAACCGCAGGCCTGAACGAGAATGGGCAGCGAGCTCTTCCTGATCTATGCGGCGGTGGGCCTGACGGCGATCATGATCGCCGAGGCGATCTACCTCATGCTGTCTTCCAGTCAGGACAGGCGCGCCGCGATCAACCGCCGCATGAAGCTCCAGGACAAGCGGCTGACGCAAGAGCAGGTGCTGATCCAGTTGCGCAAGGAGCGCGGCGTCGACGGCGGCAAGTCGCTGTTCACGCCCGCCGGGCTGCGCGCGTTGCGCATCCAGTCCGGCCTGACGACGCCGCTCCCGCAATTCCTGCTGAAGACCTCCGGCGCGGCGCTGGTGGTCACCCTGCTCGCTGTCTGGAAAGGTTTGCCTCTGCTCTTCTCGCCGCCGCTTTTCGTGGCGCTTTCGATGCTCTTCCCGATCTTCGCCATGAAATATCTGCTTGGCCGCCGTCACAAGATGTTCGGCATGCAGTTGCCGGAGGCGATCGAGCTCATCACGCGCGGCCTCAAGGCGGGTCATCCGGTGCCGGTGGCGATCGCCATGGTGGCGCGCGAGATGCCCGACCCGATCGGCACGGAATTCGGCGTCATCGCCGACGAGGTGACCTACGGCTCCGATCTGATCACCGCGCTCCAGAACATGTTCGAGCGCGTCGGCCACGAGGATCTGCCGCTTTTCGTCACGGCGGTCTCGATCCAGAGCACGACCGGCGGCAATCTGCGCGAAATCCTTGACGGTCTCGCCACGGTCATCCGCGAGCGCGGCAAGCTCAGGCGCAAGGTGCGCTCGATCTCCACCGAAGGGCGCATGTCGGCCTATATCCTCACCGCGGTGCCCGCGCTGCTGTTCGCAGGCATCATGGTGCTGATGCCGAAATTCTACAGCGAGGTCTGGGGCGAGCCGATGACCTGGTATCTGCTCGGCGGTTCGATCTCCTGGCTGATGCTGGGTAATCTGATGATGTTCAAGATGGCCAATTTCAAGTTCTAGACCCCGGATGGACGCGCTTTTCGATATACTCTCCCCCGGTCAGTCGCTGCTGCTGCCCGCTGCGCTGCTGATGCTGGCGGTCGGCGGCGTTGCGCTGGCCTGGCCGCTTCTGGCCGGCGGCGATGGTCGCGGCGAGATGAAGCGGCGGCTGAAGGTCGAGGAGAAGGGGCCTGCGCTGAAGCCCGAAGCGCCGGCGGACAAGAAGGCGGCCGCGCTCGTACACGAACGCGCGCTGAAGACCGCGCAGGAGTTCTATGCCAAGAGCGATCCGGAAAACGTCGCCCGGCTCAGGATGAAGCTGATCCAGGCCGGCTATATGCAGCCCAACGCGGTGGGCAATTACTTCCTGGCCCGCTTCGGCATGTTCTTCGGCTTTGCGCTGCTGGCCTTTGTGGTCGAACGCTGGCTGGGCCGCGAGGCCACCGCGTTCAGCCGCTGGACCTTCGTCGTCATGGCCGGCGGCGCGGGTTACTTCATGACCGGCCTTTTTCTCGCGGGCCGCATCCGCACCAAGATGCGCGAATACCGCAACGGTTTTCCGGACTTCATGGATCTGATGATCGTCTGTTCCGACGCGGGCATGAGCATGGAAGCTGGCATCGAACGCGTGTCGAAGGAGCTGGCCCTGACCTATCCTTCGCTCAGCCAGAATCTTCAACTCGTCTCGCTCGAGTTGCGGGCCGGTCGCCGGCTGGATGATGCGCTGCGATCGCTTTCCGACCGGCTCAATCTCGACGAGGTACGGTCTTTCGCGACGCTTCTGCAGCAGTCGAAGGAACTGGGCACGAGCCTCTCCGGATCGTTGCGCGTCTTCTCCGACGAGATGCGGCACAAGCGCATGTCGCTGGCCGAGGAGAAGGCGCATGCGCTCCCCGCCAAGATGTCGGTGCCGGTGACGGTCTGCATCCTGCCCGTCGTGCTGATGATCGCCATCATTCCGATCATCGTGAAGCTGAGCATGATGGACTGACGCGAACGGCGTAATCGAAAATTAAACGAGATTGCTGACCGAAGCTTAAGCCCTGCCTGCTACGCTGCTGAATCATAGAGCACCCGGAAAACGGGTCAGGCGGGACAGGGACATGAACAGGACACTCACTGCCATCATGGCAGCGGCGGCGATCGCCGTGCTGTCGGGCTGTTCGACAAGCGGCGTCGACACGACCCAGACGACCTCTATCGCGGCGAAGGCGAAGGACATCAGCGCGGCCGATCTGGCGAAAGGAAAGGCGCAGTTCCGTGACGCCAATTACGGTCTGGCCGAAAAACACTTTCGCAAGGCCGTGGAGCTTCGCGCTTCGAATGCTGAGGCTTGGATGGGACTGGCGGCATCGTATGACGAACTCGGCCGCTTCGATTTCGCCGACCGCGCCTATGAGCAGTTGCTGAAGATCGCCGGCCGCAAGCCGCAGGTCGTCAACAATATGGGCTACTCGCAATTGCTGCGCGGCAACAAGACCAAAGCGCGCGAATTACTGATGGAAGCGAAGCAGAACATGGCGGACACCACCGTCGTGGACGCCAATCTCGCGCTGCTGGCTAAAACCTGAGACCGACCGCCGGTCGCCCGGCGGCCGTCGATTGACCCTGCCTACTCGGCGGCGCCGAGATATTCGGTCAGCGGCGGACAGGAACAGATCAGGTTGCGGTCGCCCGCGACGTTGTCGATGCGCGATACCGGCGGCCAGTATTTGGCCGCCGTCGCGTCGCCCGCCGGATAGGCCGCTTCCAGTCGCGAATAGGGATGCGCCCATTCGCCCGCGAGCACTTCGGCTGCCGTGTGCGGAGAATTCGCCAGCGGATTGTCGTCCGTCGGCCATTCTCCGCTCGCCACTTTCGCAGCTTCGCGTGCAATCAGGACCATCGCGTCGCAGAAGCGGTCCAGTTCGCGCTTCGGCTCGGATTCCGTCGGCTCGACCATCAGCGTACCGGCCACCGGCCAGGACATGGTCGGCGCGTGGAAACCGTAGTCGATCAAGCGCTTGGCGACATCTTCCACAGTGACGCCTCCGGCATCCTTCAGCACACGCGTATCGAGGATGCACTCATGCGCGACGCGCCCCTGCTTGCCGGTGTAGAGCACGGGATAGTGAGCGCTCAGTCTGGCCGCGATGTAGTTGGCGTTGAGAATCGCGATCTCCGTCGCCTGCTTCAGTCCGGCCGCGCCCATCATGCGGATATACATCCAGGTGATAGGCAGGATCGACGCGCTGCCGAAAGGCGCTGCCGAGACGGCGTGGTCGCTGCCTTCCGCCTCATGGCCCGGCAGGTAGGGCTTGAGATGCGACTTCACACCGATCGGACCGACACCCGGGCCGCCGCCGCCATGCGGGATGCAGAAGGTCTTGTGCAGGTTCATGTGGCAGACATCGCCGCCAAGGTCGCCCAGCCTCGCCAGCCCCACCAGCGCGTTCAGGTTTGCGCCATCGAGGTAGACCTGACCACCGTTGTCGTGGATTATCTGGCAGATCTCCCGCACGCCTTCCTCGAACACGCCATGCGTCGACGGGTAGGTCATCATCAGCGCCGACAGGCTGGCCGCATGCTCGGCCGCCTTTGCCTTGAGGTCGTCGATATCAACGTCGCCGGCATCGGTGCACTTCACAACCACCACCTTCATGCCCGCCATCGCCGCGCTCGCCGGATTGGTGCCGTGCGCGGAGGAAGGGATGAGGCAGATGTCGCGATGATCGCCGCCGCGCGCCAGATGATAACGCCGGATCGCGAGCAGGCCGGCGAACTCGCCCTGGCTGCCGGCATTCGGTTGCAGCGACACCGCATCGAAGCCGGTGATCTCCGCCAGCCATTTTTCGAGATCGGCCAGCACGGATCGATAGCCCTTGGTATGGGCTTTCGGCGCGAAGGGATGCAGGTTTCCGACATTCGACCAGCTTACCGGCATCATCTCGGCAGCGGCGTTGAGCTTCATCGTGCAGGAGCCGAGCGGGATCATGGTGCGGTCGAGCGCCAGATCCTTGTCGGCGAGCCGGCGCAGGAAGCGCATCATGTCCGTTTCCGAGCGGTTCTCATGGAATACCGGCTGGGTCAGGAACTCGTTTCCGCGAGGCGCGCCCGGCATGGCCAGCGCTGCTTCCGCTGGCGCCTCGAGGCCGAACAGTTTGGCGATCGCAGCCAGATCGTCTTCCGTCGACGTTTCATCGAACGACACGCCGATCCGGTCCGCATCAATGATCCGCAACAGCCGACCGCCCTTTTCCGCCGCCTCGGCAATGGCTTTCACCTTGCCTTTGACAACAGCGGTCACCGCGTCGAACCGGCGTTCGCCATCGACGGAAATACCGGCGGCGGTGAGACCCGCCGCAAGACGGGCGGCAAGTGCGTGCACCCGCGCTGCAATGCGCTTCAAAGCCTCCGGTCCATGCCAGATGGCGTATGACGCAGCCATGTTGGCGAGCAGCGCCTGCGCCGTGCATATGTTTGAGGTCGCCTTGTCGCGGCGGATGTGCTGTTCGCGCGTCTGCAGCGCCAGACGGTAGCCGGGACGGCCATGCGCGTCGACGGACTGGCCGACGAGGCGCCCCGGCATCAGCCGCGTGAGCTTGTCGGAAACCGCGCAATAGGCTGCGTGCGGCCCGCCAAAACCCATCGGCACGCCAAAACGCTGCATCGAGCCGCAGGCTATGTCGGCTCCGAGCTTCGCCGGCGCATCGGAAATCGTCAACGCCAGCGGGTCGGCGACGAAGACAACCACGGCGCCGGCTGCCTTGGCTTTGGCGATGAGATCGGCGTGGTCGCCATAGACGCCGAACGTGTCGGGCCACGATACCACCAGCGCCGCCGTCTCCTCGCTGACCTCACCCTTGCCGACTTCGATCCTCAGCGGCTCGGCGCGTGTATGCACCACGTCGAGCGTCTGCGGGTGAAGTTCATTGGCGAGCACGACTTTCGTGCGCTTGTCCCGATGATGCCTGACCGCGATGCCGATGGCCTCCGCCACCGCCGTCGCCTCGTCGAGCAGCGAGGCGGAAGCGACCGGCAGTCCGGTCAACTCCGTGATCAGCGTCTGGAAATGGAACAGCAGTTCCAGCCGCCCCTGGCTGATTTCCGCCTGATAGGGCGTGTAGGCCGTGTACCAGGCGGGATTTTCGAACAGGTTGCGCTGGATGACCGGCGGCACCAGCGTGCCGTGGTAACCCGCGCCGACGAAACTCTTCAGCACGACATTCCTGCTCATCTTCGCGGAAAGCTCGGCGAGCGCGTCATGCTCGCCCAGCGGCGCAGGCAGGTCGAGCATGCGGTCGAGCCGGATCGACTTCGGAACCGTCTGCGAGATCAGGGTTTCGACGGACGGCACGCCGAGCGTGGCGAGCATCGAACGCACGTCGCCCGGTGTCGGGCCGATATGGCGGGCGGAAAAAGGAAGGCTGTCGCTCATGATGATATCCGTCAGCCGATATGCGCTTTGTAGCCGGCTTCATCCATGAGGCCGGAAAGCTGGGCCTTGTCGGCAAGCTTCATCTTCCACAGCCAGCCGTCGCCGGTCGCTGCCGAGTTCACCAGAGCGGGCTCCCCGGAAAGCGCGTCGTTCACGGCGGTGATCTCGCCGTCTGCCGGCGCATAGACGTCGGATGCCGCCTTGACCGATTCCACGACGACCGCGGTGTCGCCCTTCTTCAGCGCCCGTCCGACCTCCGGCAATTCGACGAAGACGAGGTCGCCGAGCTGTTCCTGCGCGTAGTCGGTGATGCCGACGGTGGCGATGTCGCCCTCGACACGCAGCCATTCGTGGTCCTCGGTGTAGTAGACGTCAGCCATGGAAAATCATCCTTTGCGATAGCGGTGCTGCGTGAAGGGAAGCGAATGGACGTCGACGGGGATCTTCGTCCCGCGAACGTCGGCGAAGAAGCGCGTGCCGGGTTTTGCCTGATCGGCCGGTACGTAGCCCATGGCGACGGGATGGCCGGCAGACGGTCCGAAGCCGCCCGAGGTGACGACGCCGGCATAGTTTCCACCAGAATCGAAAAGCTCGGCCCCGCCGCGCACCGGCTGGCGGCCTTCTGGCTTCAGGCCGACGCGCTTCAGCGCTGGACCGGCCTCGATGATCCTTCGCAAGGCATCGGCTCCGGCGAAGTCGCCTCCTGCCCGCATCGCCTTGGGAATCGCCCACAGGAGACCCGCCGAAATCGGATCATAGCGCTGCGTGATGTCCTGCCCATGCAGGCAGAGCCCGGCCTCGAGCCGGAGGCTGTCCCGCGCGGCGAGCCCGATCCACATCACCCGCTCGTCGGCCAGCAGTCCGGCGGCGAGTGCGCGCGCTTCGGCTGCCGGCAAGCCGATCTCGAAGCCGTCTTCGCCGGTATAGCCGGAGCGGCTCATGAACCAGCCGGGCTTCGGTTCCGTGCCTGTCATGAATTTCAGCGTTGCCACCGGCAGACCGGCCTCGGTCGCCACCGCTTCGGCATCCGGGCCTTGCAGCGCCAGGAACACGCGGTCGAGGGGATCGACGCCGACATCGAGACCTGCCGCCAACGCGGTCAGGTGAGCGACGTCGACGCTTGCGTTTCCGGCATTGGCGACGACCATGAAACGCGAGGCGGACAGCTTCGTCACGATCAGGTCGTCGATGATCCCCGCCTGCTCGTTGAGCAGGAAGGTGTATTTCGATTGCCCCGGCTCCAGCGCGTCGACCTCGATCGGGCAGGCGCGCTCCAGCAACTCGCCGGCGTCGGGACCCGAAACGACGACGAGTTTCATATGCGAAATGTCGAAGAGGCCGGCGTGGGCGCGGGTATGAAGGTGCTCCTTCATTACGCCCGCTGGGTAGGTCAGGGGCATGGACCATCCGGCGAATCCGCCGAACTTCGCGCCTGCCGCGACATGCAGATCTTCGAGGGGGAGGTGGTTCAGTTCGGCGTCGGTCAATCAATCCTCCAGAAAAGCACGCAACACCGCGCGAAGCGGCGATTTCGTGCCCCTCTGTCGGAAGCCTGAGAGACTCGCGCAACCGGAACCCTGTCGGCGGCGCTTACACCTTCGGCGCGGGGCTTTTGGCCCCGACTTTCCAGAGTGTCGTGTCCGGTGGCGGTTCTTTTGCCTGAGAGATTTCGGGCGATTTCCCCTTCGGCGGCAGCTTCGCTGCTCTCTCCCGCAAACCGGCCGGGCCTGAGCCCTCGACGTCTGATTCACTAGCTTATCCTGCAACCATTGTCATCCCCCGGGGTGGCGATCCGAAAGAAATCGATAACCAAGCCGCTTTGCCGAATATCAAAGCCCGTCTGCTAGAGGTCGATCACGGACGGGGGACAAATGATGAGCGACACAGGATTGCAGGGAACGATCGCGGCGATCGCAGCGACAGGGACCATCACGCCGGACGACGTGCTCGTCCTGCGACGGCTGGTCTATGGCGACGGGCTTTCCAGCCGTTCCGATGTCGAAAGCCTGTTCGAGCTCGACGCGGCATGCGGCGCGAAATGCGAAGACTGGGTGGACTTCTTCATCGAGGCGGTCACCGACCATCTCGTCCATCAGGAAAAGCCGCATGGCCACATCTCCGGCGAAAACGCCGCCTGGCTGGTCGGCATGATCTCGCGCGACGGCGTCGTGGACAGTCTGACCGAACTGGAGATGCTGATCCGCGTGCTCGAAAAGGCGAAGTCTTCGCCCGAGCAGCTTTCCGCCTACGCCGTGGGGCAGGTGGGGCTGGCGGTGGTCGAGGGCAGCGGGCCACTCGCGCGCCGCCGCCATCTGCAGCCGGGCGTTATCGACAGCGCCGAGGTCGAACTGCTGCGCCGCATCCTGTTCGCCTTCGGTGGCGACGGCAACATCGCCATCACCCGGGCCGAGGCGGACGTGCTGTTGAAGATCAACGATCGCACTGCGGAAGCCGGGAACGATCCGGCCTGGAACGAGCTTTTCGTGCAGGCGATTGCCAACTTCGTGCTGGCTGCATCGGGCTACGAGCCGCCGAGCCGGCAGGAAGCCCTGCGGCGCGAGGCCTTCCTGGACTCCGGCGGCGACGGCATCGGCGGCTTCTTCAGCCGCATGGTTTCGGGCGGACTGGCCGGCATCATCGAAGCGTACGAGCAGCCTTCGGACACCGAACTCGGCTGGGCCGAGATCAACCGGAAGCGGGAGGAAAGCTTCGCCCGCATCGACGAAAACGAAGCCAGATGGCTGGCGGAGAAGTTCGGCGGCAACCGCGAATTGCATGAGAACGAGCGCGCCGTGCTCGCCTTCATCAAGCAGCATGCGCGCGTCGTCCATCCGGATCTCAAGCCGCTTCTCGACAAGGTCGCCTGAGCACGCAGCCGGTTCAGTTCCCGAGCGTCACGGCGAGATTCACGGCGGCAGCCACGATGATCGCGTTGAAGAAGAACGAAACGATGCCGTGGACGAGCACTTCGCCTCGCATCGCCGAGGAGGAGATGGCCGTGTCCGCGGTCTGCGCCGTCATGCCGATCGTCGCCGCGAAGTAGAGGAAATCCAGGCCGTTCGGCAGCGCCTTGCCGGAAAATTCGAGGCCGCCGGCAGGTTTCATGCCTTTTGCCACTTCCGCGGCGCTGTCGTCGCGAACCCAGTAGCGATGGGCGTAGTGCACGGCGGCCATGGCCTGGATGGTGAACCAGCCGAGCGGAATGGACGCGAGCGCGAAGACGAGTTCCATCGTGTCGGGGCTCTGCCTGGCGTTCATCAGCACGAACAGGCTGCCGACCGCCACCACGACGATCATCAGCGTGACGCCGAAAATCAGGAACACCGGCAGATCCGCGTTGCGCGCATGTGTATGCAGATATTTGGGCGTCATTTTCGGCAACTGGCTGAGAACGAGGCCCGAATAGACGAGAAAGAAGAGATTGGCCGATACGGTGGCGGGCAACGGGATGGACAGCGCGAGAGCTACGGTCAGGCCGATAAGCCCTGCGGCGGCGGCGAGGAAGAAGTTCGTATGTCGGTTGACGAAACCGATCATGCCGGCCGTTCCTTCGCCGCGTTCAATGCGCGCCGGCAAAGACGGTCAAGCTCCGACAGGAACCGCGAGCGATCGGCGGCGGCGAAACTGGCATTGTAGCCCTTGCTCTCGCCGGTCTCGCGAAGATGCTGCTGAAAATCGCGCATCGCCAGCGCCATGCCGATGGTCTCCGGCGTAAACTGTCGGCCGGTAGGACCGAGCACATGAGCGTCGAGCACCACGGTGCGGGCGGCCAAAGGTATATCCGCCGTCACCACGATGTCGTTGGCCGCCGCGTTTTCGGCGATCCAGTCATCGGCGGCGTCGGCTCCTTTCGACACGACCACGTTGCGGATCATCGGATCGCGGGACGGCCGCAATCCGCCGTTCGAGACGAAGGTCACCGCAAGCCCGTGTCGCTGCGCGACCTTGACGACCTCGTCCTTCACCGGACAGGCGTCCGCATCGACATAGATGGAAGGCCGATTCGTGAGTGCGTCGTCTGGTTGCATGGTCTCAGATAGCGCAGTTTGGAGCCTCCGGCGATGCTTCGCCGATCAGGCGTCGGTGGATTCGGAACGTTGACCGGGCCGCCAGCTTACGGGCCGCGTGCATCAGTTATCGTTGCCACGCCTGCTTTCGCATCTGGCTCATTGAAGTGTCGGGAAAACGGGCGATCCTCGGGCCGCTCGTAAAGTTAGCAATGTGCGATCCTCGGATCGCCCGTTCGGCATTCTTCCGGATCAACGCGGCTGTCGCCTGGAGGTCTCGGCTCCCTTTCGGGAACCGAAGGGCCTGACCAACGGCTTGACCCGTTGACCGTCCGCGCCGCCGCATTGCCGAACGGCGCAGGCTGCGACAAAGCAGACCCTTTCCGTGCACATCCGGCCGCCACCCGCGGGACACGTTCCCCTGCGACCAACGGCGCCGGCCCATCTCCGCGCAATCACCGTCATGACCGGCGTTCCCGCGAGAAGGACGAGGGGATTATGGCGCGGGATGGGCGAACGGGGAGAAGATCGGGGGGAGGATTCGTGGAAGTGTCTGATGTTGCTGGAGGAAAGTTTTGAAAGGCGGCGGATTTGTCCCCGCGTCCGACGCGACATCCGCCGACGTCTCTTCTTCTCCCCTTGTGGGAGAAGGGAGCGCGCTTTTCGCCCGGCGTCTCATCCGTCCGTAGCGTTCAGGCATGGATCCTATGGTCGCGCTTCGCTTCGCCGCGCTTGCCATAGGATGACGAAGGGAGGACGGCCTCGGGCCGAGGATGGCGAAAGAGGCAGTCCCCGCCGGCCTGTCTTTTCCTGCTGCGACATGAGATGATGGCGCATGACGGAAGGTCCGCGTGTTTAGTCGCGGCCGGACGAGACAGGCAGGCGGGGGCGTTTCATGACCGAACCACATCCGCTCGATATTCCGGAGAAGCGCTGGCGCGTGGTCCGGCTGCTGCTGATCTTTTCGCCAGTCATGTTCGTCGGCTGCTATCTGCTCGCACTGGCGCAGGGCGCCGAGCCGCGCTTCTGCCTGCTGATCGCCGCCGTGGGCGCAGCCATGTGCCTCGCCACCGCATTGGTCATCCATATCATGGGTTCAAAATCGTGGATGGCGCTGGTGGCCGTGAAGCTGGCACTGCTGCTGGTAAAACGCTGAGCAGACGCAAGGGACGGGCGCAGCCATCGGGATGGCCGTCGGTTTCGGCGGCGATGTTATCTCCCCACTAGCCCTGCCGCTCGACGCTGGCCGCCGCCTTGCGGCATGTACGCCGTCGACCCCAAACATCGGGTTAGGACCGATGGCGCAAGGCCGCCTTGCCGAATCCATCCAAGCCATCGGCGGCAAGCTCAACCCTTCCGCCAGATAACGGGCTTGCGCATGCCGCACGGTTGCTCCAGCCGTGCCGGCCGAGTAGGGCCAGTCATGATTTCGGATTAGCGACCGCGCCATTTGCAATCATACTCGGCTCATCGTCGCGGTCGATCCGAAGCGGCAAGAGGACAGATCAATGCCCGCGAAGCCTGAAGTCACCGGCTTTTTCGATCCGCGCACGTCGTCGATCCAGTATGTCGTCGCAGATCCGGAGACAGGCAAATGTGCCGTCATCGACCCGGTGCTCGACTATGACGAGAAATCCGGCGCCACGGCGACCATCCATGCCGACGAGATACTGCGCTCAATCGCCGACAAGGGATATGCGGTGGAATGGATACTCGACACCCATCCCCATGCCGACCATTTCTCGGCTGCCGCCTATCTCAAGGAAAGGACCGGCGCGCCGACGGCCATCGGCGAGAAGGTGACCGAGGTCCAGAAACTCTGGAAGGATTTTTACAACTGGCCCGACTTCCCGGCCGACGGTTCGCAATGGGACAGGCTGTTCGCCGATGGCGAGACATTCAAAATTGGCAGCCTCGCGGCCAGGGTGATGCTCTCGCCCGGCCACACGCTCGCTTCGATAACCTATGTCGTCGGCGACGCCGCCTTCGTCCACGACACGCTGTTCATGCCTGACTCCGGCACGGCGCGCGCCGACTTCCCGGGCGGCAGCGCCAGGGTGCTGTGGAAGTCGATCCAGGATATTCTCGCGCTGCCCGATGAAACGCGCGTCTTCACAGGCCACGACTATCAGCCCGGCGGCCGCGCGCCGATGTGGGAATCCACCGTCGCCGGGCAGAAGACGACGAACACCCATATGGCGACGTGCAGGAACGAGGCCGAATTCGTGGCCATGCGCGAGGCGCGCGACAGGACGCTTCCCATGCCGAAGCTGATCCTGCACGCGCTGCAGGTCAACACCAACGGGGGGAGGTTGCCCGAACCCGAAGCGAACGGCAGGCGCTATCTCAAGATCCCGCTTGACCTGCTCAGGGCCGCCTGGGACTGACCGGCACCGCACGAGACTGCCTCAGGCGCAGGCTGATGGGCGCGGCAATCCGACATGCGGACCATATGTCTACATGAGTGTATTCATAAGAGGATTGTGAGCTGCAATCCGCGGGCCTACTATCGCGACGCGGATGATGGAATTGATGGAAGTCGACCAGAGCCTATGGGAAAGCACAAGACAACGGCGTCGCGAAAGGGGGCTGGAAGGGCTGCTGACAGCGTCGAGAAAGTATACGAGGCCATCA
Organism: Rhizobiaceae bacterium; assembly: GCA_023953845.1. Classification (NCBI taxonomy): domain Bacteria; kingdom Pseudomonadati; phylum Pseudomonadota; class Alphaproteobacteria; order Hyphomicrobiales; family Rhizobiaceae; species Rhizobiaceae bacterium. Next base: position 3,916,553 of record JAMLJC010000001.1, read on the forward strand.
AGGATCTCGCGGTCGATTATCGCTTCAAGCCCGGCGAGCGGATCAATGAGGTTGAGCTCGCCGCTGGCCTCGGGGTTTCCCGCACTCCTGTCCGTGAGGCCCTGAACAGGCTCGTCCGCGACGGCTTCATGACCTTCGTGCCGAATCGCGGATTCTATGCGCGGGACATTACGCCGGAAGGCGTGCAGGAACTTTACGAATTGCGCGCAGCGATCGAGCGCGCTGCGTTCAAGCTAGCATGCGAGCGCGGAACGGATGCGGATATCGCAGACGTGATCGCCATCTGGGATGACAACAGCGAGCTGGCTTCCTCCGCCGACTGGGAGAAAGTGGCGGAAGCCGACGAGGACTTTCACACCGCGGTCGTGAGGCTGTCGAAGAATGCACCCATGCTCAACGCGGTGGAAGGCATCAATTCGCTCATCAGGTTCTTCCGCCGCATCGATCTGGAAAGCAGCCGGCGGCGAAGCGGCCTCTATGACGAGCACGCGGCGATCATCGATTGCCTGCGGCGCAGGGACGGCGAGAGGGGAGGCGAGTTCCTGGAGCGCCACATCACGCTGAGCTCGGCCCATGCCGTGGAAGTGGCGAAGGAAGGATTGGCCCGGATCTTTTTCGGTCGTCCGAACTGACCGGCGGCCTCAGGCTTTGCCGTCCTTGAGCCGGTGCCAGCCATGAATCCGGTTGGCGACCTGCACGGCAATGGGATGGAACGGTATCGGCTTCATGTTCGTGACGGGAAGGGGCATCTGCGCGTCGGTGCGCCGTCCGGCGGCCCAGCGGCCGATTTCCTGGCCGAGCGACATTGCCAGCGCGACGCCGCGTCCCGAATAGACGCCGCCGAAAACCAGGCCGGGCGCGAGGCGGTAGAGGCGCGGACGGCGATCCGGGACGACCGCGAAGGTCCCGCTCCAGTATTCCGCTATCCGGGGCGCGGAGCCTCCGAACGCCGAAAAGGCCTTTCCGAGCATGGTCGAGACCTTGGCGTTGCCGCGATCCGCTTCGTCGAACCAGAAGGTATGCGTGCCGCCGCTGACGAGGCGGTTGTCGCAATCGTAGTGGAAGTAGCGCATGTCGTTGCGCATGTCCGACACGGCGGGATTGCCCACGAGGATCTTCGCGCGAAGCTGTTCCGGCAGCGGATCGGTCGCGGCCTGGAATACCTTCATCGGGATCAGCGTGCGCTTCAGACCGGGCCAGATGTCGCCGGTCAGGGCGTTTGTGGCAAGAATCACTTCCCGCGCGGTCACGCTGCCATTCGCGGTCATGACGCGCCACTCGTCTCCGGCTCGCTCGATCCCGGCCGCACGCGAGTTCTCGAATACGCGCACACCTTCCCGTTCCAGCGCGGCGGCAAGGCCGGTCGTCATGGCGAAGGGGTTTATGTGGCCGGAATTGTGGACTTTCCAGCCGCCAAGATACGGGCTGCCGATGATGTCGGTCACGCCGGCGCGGTCGAGCCATGAAACGGCTGCGCCGAAAGCCTTCCATTCCTCGTAGAACGTTCGCGCGCGCGCCAGTGTGGTTTCCGTGTGCGCGGGTTGAAGCCAGCCTTCCTGAACCTGATGCGCGTCGATGCCGAAACGCTGCATCAGGCCGAAGGCGACCCCCGCTGCGTCCGCGACGAGGCGGTTGTAGCGTTCGCCGACCGTCTTGCCGTACGCAGCCTCGAATTCCGAGGGCGAGGCCTTGGAATGGTGGGAGATCACGAGCCCGTTGTTGCGGCCGGATGCCGCCGACCCGATCTCGTTGCCTTCGAGGAGAATCACGTTCATGCCGCTGTCGCGGGCGCCGAGGGCCGCGGCGAGCCCGGTGAAGCCGCCGCCGACGACGAGCACATCCGCAGTCAGGTCGCCTTGCAGGGCAGGCGCCGTGGCGCGGGCAGCGACCGTCTTGCGCCAAAGATGCGGCGTCTTCCAGTCGACTTCAAACATGCAGCGTTTCCTCGGTCGGGCCGCCGAGATAGTGATCGCTCAGCGCCGAATGCTCGGCCATCTGCTGCGCCAGTCCATGGAGGCGTATGCGGCCGGTATTGAGAAGGTAGGCGTAATCGCCGCATTCCAGCGCCAGCTGGACGTTCTGCTCGACCAGAAGGATGGATATGCCGCTGGTCGAAAGGTCGAGGATGATGCGGAAAATCTGATGCACCACCTTCGGCGCCAGTCCGAGGGAGGGTTCGTCGAGCATCAGAAGCTTCGGCTCGGCCATCAGCGCGCGTCCGATGGCAAGCATCTGCTGCTGTCCGCCCGACATCCGGCTCGCCATGCCGTTGCGGCGTTCCTTGAGCACGGGAAACAGGTCGAAAACCTCGGTGCGTAGAGCTTCGAAGCTCTTGCCGGCCCTGCCGATATGGGCCGCCACCAGATTTTCCTCGACCGTCAGGCGCTGAAAGATCTGCCTGCCCTCGGGGCAGTGGGTCAACCCCATCCGCACGACCTGCTCGGGACGTGCGCCGGTTATGTCGCGCCCCTCGAAATAGATGTTGCCGGCGGTCGGACGCGCGACTCCCGAAACGGAGTTCAGGAGCGTGGTCTTGCCGGCGCCGTTCGGTCCCAGGATGACGACGATCTCCTGAGGATCAACCTCAAGGTCGATATTCTCAAGAACGCTGACGTGTCCGTATCCCGAGCTGAGACCGTCGAGCTTCAGCAGCGGCCCGGATTTCATCGGTGTCATTGGCGGTCCCCAGATAGGCAAGTTGCACATCGGTGCTCGACTGCACCTCGGCCGGCGTTCCTTGGAAGAGCAGTTTCCCGTGATGCAGGACGACGATGCGGTCGCAGAGCGTCATCACGAGGTCCATATCGTGTTCGACGACGATCATTACGCGTTCGGGTGAGCGCAATTCGGTGAGTTTTGCGGTGAGCTCGGCCGTTTCGTGATGATTGAGGCCGGCCGCGGGTTCGTCAAGCAGCAGGACGCGCGGCTTCATCACCAGCGCCCGGGCAATCTCCAGCATCCGCTGGCGGCCGTAGGGCAGACTGCCCGCTTCCGAATCGGCATAGCCCTGCAGGTTGAAGAAGCGCAGGATCTCCATGCAGGCTTCGCGGCGCTGGGCCTTGCGGGCCTTGCTGTAGGGCGGCCAGACGACCTCCTTCCAGGTATTGCCCGCGTCTGTCGGATAGTAGCAGACCTCCAGATTCTCGAGCGCCGTCATCTGGTCGAAGAGGCGGATGTTCTGATAGGTGCGCGCGACGCCGGAGTTCGCGATCTCGTATTTCTTCAGACCGCTCAGGCGCTGGTCGTCGAGGAGGATCGAGCCGGCCGAGACGGTGTACGAACCGGCGGTCATGTTGATCAGCGTCGACTTTCCCGCGCCGTTCGGACCGATGACGCCGTAGATGAGGCCCGGTCTGAACTCGACCGACACGTCGTCGATGGCGACATTGGCTCCGTATTGCTTGCGCAGGTTCTGGAAGACGAGCGTCATTTGCCCAGCAGCCTCCGGAAGAGTTCACCGGGGCCGAAGTTGCGGGTCACGAGCCCCCCCGGGCGGATGATGATCAGCACGATCATCAGAAGCCCGAGGAACAGGATGCGCCATTCGGCGAACTCGCGCAGCACTTCCGGGAGCAGGATGAGGATGGCCGCTCCGGCGACTATGCCCAGAATGTTGCCGATGCCGCCGATCACGATCATCAGGACGATCAGCACGGATTCCTGCAACGTGAAGCTTTCGGGACTCACGAAGCGCTGGGACGCCGCGAAGATGACGCCGGCGATCGAGCCGATCGTGGCCGAAGTCGCGAAGGCTGCGAGCTTCGCGCGGGTGGTGTTGATACCGATGCCGCGCGCCGCGTCCTGGTCCTCGCGGATCGCGGCCCATGCCTTGCCCAGGATGGAATGCTCCAGGCGCCAGACGATCACAGCCGCCAGCACCACCACCACCAGAAGCAGCCAGTAGATCTCCACCGGACGCGCGAATTCGATGCCGGCGATCGACGCCTTGTCGAGCCGGGCTATGCCCTGCGGTCCGCCGGTCAGCCAATCCATGTTGTTGATGACGATGCGGATGATCTCGCCGAAGCCGAGCGTCACGATCGCAAGGTAATCACCGCGCAGTTTCAGCACTGGTATGCCGAGGAGGATGCCGGTGATCATGCCCGCCAGCGCCGCGATCACGACGATCAGCAGGAAAGGCAGGTGAAGGTCGAGCTGCGGACTGGCCAGCAGGCCGTATGTGTAGGCCCCGACGGCGTAGAAGGCGACGAAGCCGAGATCGAGCAATCCGGCATAGCCGATGACGATATTGAGGCCGATGCCGAGGAGAATGTAGATCAGCAGGCCGTTGACGACGCGAATATAGTAGTTCGGCAGGAAGGGCGTGGCGATCAGCAGCGCGATCGCGACGGCGACGCAGAGAAACGGTAGAAGCCGTCCGCCGCGCGGCGTCGCCCTGGCTATCGTCTCGACGGCCGACATCAGAACTCCCTCTTGTAGACCATGCTCTCCTCGGAGACCGGCTCGCCGAGAATGCCGGCAGGCCTGACGAGAAGCACGAGGATGAGGATGGCGAACGCGAACACATCGCGATATTCGGTGCCTATCACGCCGCCGGAAAGGGCGGGAAGAAAAGCGGTCGCGGCGACCTCGACGAATGCGAGGATGTAGGCGCCGAGCATCGCGCCGGGGATCGAGCCGATGCCGCCGAGGATGGCGGCGGTGAACGCCTTGAGCCCGATGACGGCGCCCATTGTCGGCGTCATGATGCCGTAGTAGCTCGCATAGAGGATGCCGCCGGCGGCGCCGAGCAGCGGACCGGAGAAGAACACCATCGAGATCGCCAGATTGACGTTGATGCCGAGCAGCTGGGCGGTGGGCCGGCTTTCCGACACCGCACGCACGATGATGCCGATCTTGCTGCGGTTGACGAGGGTATAGAGCGCGAACATGAGCACGAAGGCGGCGACCAGGATGCCAATCTGCACCGAGGTGACCGTTCCGCCGAAGACATTGTAGCGCGTGGCCGGGAAGAAGTTGGGAAAGGCCACGGGCTGCGGTCCGGCCAGTATCTGCACGCCCGTGACCAGCGAAAGCGAAACGCCCAGCGAGGAAAGCATGGGCGCCAGACGCGTGGACGAGCGCAGCGGCTTGTAGGCCAGCCGCTCGATCCCGACGCCGACGAAGCCGATGGCGATCACGGCGATGAAGAAAGTCAGCGTGAACGCCAGCGCGCCGGCCGTTCCGATGTCGCCGACAAGCACCGCGAGGACGAGGAAGGCGGCATAGGCGCCGAGCATGAACATCTCGCCATGGGCGAAATTTATCATGCGCAGCACGCCATAGACCATGGTGTAGCCGAGAGCGATCAGCGCGTATATCGAGCCGATCGTCAGTGCATTGACCGTCTGTTGAATGAAGGTTCCAAGCATAGGACCTATCCTTTGATCCGGGTCACGGCTCGCAGATCATGGGAAGTAGGAGTGCACGGCCGACAGGCGACGGCAAGTGCAATAAGTGGTCACGCAAATGCGTGCCGACGGATGCCGGCCGGCGACAGGTCGCCGACCGGCTCCAGAGCTTATTTCTGCCCGATCAGGACGAAGTTCTTGCCTTCGACCTTGTAGAGATAGGACGGCGCGACCTTGAGCTCGCCGGTCTCGTCGAATTCCAGCTCGCCCACCGCGGTCTTCACCTTGACCGCATGCAGCGCGTCGTTGATCTCCTCGCGGCTGTAACCCTTCGTCGTCTTCAGGACCTCTTCCAGGATCTGGCCCTGGACATAACCGTAGATCGAGTAGGGGCCGGCTTCCTCACCGAACTTTTCCTTGTAGAGCTTGGCGAACTCGGCGATGTCCGGCGAAGCATCCATCGGAGGGACCTGAATGGCCACGAGCGAACCCTGGACGTTCGCCTCGCCGGCCTGGTTGATAAAGTCCGGCGTGTAGCCGCCGTCCGGAACGAGCAGCGTCGCCTTGACGCCCTGCTCGTGCAGCTGCTTCGCGAACAGCGAAAGCTGCGGCATCACCGCGCCGAGGTAGATCACGTCCGGCGACTTGGTCTTGATCTGGGCAAGGACCGCGGTGAAGTCGACGTCGGTCGGCGCGACCGACAGCGTGTCCAGCACCTGGCCGCCGCCCTCGGTGAAGTTCTTGCCGAAAATCTCGGAAATGCCCTGACCGAAGACCTGCTTGTCGTTGACGATCACGGCGGTTTTCGCGCCGAGCTCCTTCAGCGCGTATTCTGCAGGCAGAAGGGCTCCGGCGAGGTCGTTCGCCACGGGGCGCACCATGAACTTGTATCCTTGCTGGGTCAGCGAAGGATTGGAGCCGAAGGTCATGGTCGGCAGCGAGCAATCCTCGTAGATCGGAAGGGTCGACTGGGCGACGCCGGAATTGAAGTTCACGAGACCGATGACGACGGATTCGTCGTCGCAGAACTTCTGGGCGACGAGAGTGCCTTCACGCGGGTCAGCCTTGTCGTCCTGCTGGTTGTACTTGACGGTCACGCCATTGGCGCCGCCCTCGGCGTTCAACTTGTCCCAGTACAGCATGAAGCCCTTGTGCCAGGTCGTGCCAAAGTACGCCTGGGGACCGGAAATCGGCCCTGCGATTCCAATGGTGATTTCTTCGGCCAGTGCAGGCGTGGCGAGCAGCGATGCGCCGAGACAGAGCGAGGCGACGAACTTCATGTGTTTCCCCTGTGTTTGATCAAGCGTCGGACAGGGTCGGCCGTCAGGTCTCCTGCCCGTCAGGCCATCGAAGCAGACTATCGAAGCTGCGTCAAGAAGTGTCGACACTTTTGCGTTCAATTCGCTTGCCGCCGGCACCCTGCCTGTCGAATACAGCATTGCGGCGACTTGCCGGGTCGCGGCTCGGAGCGAACACTTTCAGCAACGCATCCTTGAGCGCCTGTTGCGTGGCAGAAACGGTCATCTCGATGTGCTCGCGCAGAAGTTCGCTTCCCTTTTCCGCGTCCCGTCTCCTGGCGGCCTCGACGATCGCCGAATGAGAATCGATCTGGAACAGATTATGGGTGCGGTGCTCGATCTGAATCCGGCGAATGAAGCGGATGCGCGCATTGATCGCCAGGAGCTGATTGACCAGTTCCGAATTGCCGGAAAGCTCGGCAATCAGAAGATGAAATCCTTCGTCCTGGGCCAGTATCGTATCGGCGGGCTGGTCCCGGTAGCCGTCGACGATCGCTTCCCAATAAGCGCTCAGCCGGGCGAGCTGCTGGTCGTCGGCGCGTTTGCACATGAGCTTGAAGGCAGCGCATTCTATCACCGAGCGAAGCTCGTAGAGATCGAGAAGCCCCTCGGTGGAGAGGCTGCGCACGAAGAAGCCTCTATTCGGCGTCAGCGACACGAACCCTTCCGAGGCAAGCCGGTTTAACGCCTCGCGAATCGGCGTGCGGGAGATTCCGAGCTTGCGGGAGAGCTGCAACTCGTTGATGCGTTCCTCGGGCTTCAGCTTGAATTCCACGAGAAGCTTGCGGATGGTGTTGTACGCCCGCTCGCTGCTGTCGGCGGCCCGCCTGATCTCGACGTCGGCAGATGGAAGGCTGTCAGCGTTGTCCGCTGTTTCGGATCGTTCGGTCATGCTGCCTCTGGAGCGGTTCTGCGACATGTTTGTCGAGAGCCCAATATGCACTCTTCTCATTGAAGTCTACGAGGGTACAAACATCAAACGACTCTGGCGTTTGGCCATATGTAGGGAGCCTCGCGGGTGAAACTTGGAATTCTGGGCGTCGGGCATCTGGCCGAGAGCATCATCCACGGACTTCTGCGTTCGGGAACGGCGCCGGCGGATATCGTGCTTTCGCCGCGCGGCAAGGCGGCCTCGCTCGCCGAAAGGCACGGCCTGCGGCTCGCGGCCGACAACGAGGCCCTGGTCGAGGCGGCGGACGTGCTGATCCTCGCCGTGCGCCCTGCGGACGCTCCCGCCGCGGTTGCGGGTCTTCCATGGCGGGATCGCCAGATCGTGATCTCGGTCTGCGCCGGCGTGCCGCTCGCCGACCTCGACGTTGCGCCGGCGCGCGCCGTCAGGGCAATGCCGCTGACGGCGGCGGAGATCGGGGCGAGCCCCACGCCCTACTTCCCGGATATAGCGGAGGCTGCGGCCGTCATCGGCGGCTTCGGCTTCGCCATCCCGCTTGCCAGCGAGGCGGAGTTCGAGGTGGCGACGGTCAGCGCCGCCGTCTATGGCTGGGCGCAGGATCTCATCAGGCGGACGGCCGACTGGTCCGCCGGCGAGGGCGCCGGGGCGGCCACCATGCGCCAACTCGTGGCGCTGACCTTCGTCGCGGCCGGACGCTTGATGGCGGAGAAGCCGGAGCCGATGGAGCGCCTGCTCGCGGATCTCGTCACGCCGGGGGGCATTACGGAACTCGGTCTCGACGTACTCGCGAAGGGGAGGCAACCGGAAGCCTGGCAGGCGGCGTGCGAGGCTGTCCACCAGCGCCTCACGGCCCGGGGTTGATGTCGCCGACCGCACGTCACCGCTCCGGCGCAGCCGGGTAGGTATGGCCGCCGGCAGCCTGCTCGGTGGGCGAAAGGATCAGTTCCGCGACATCGACGTGTTCGGGGAGATTCAGGGCCGCCACGAGCACGGCCGCAATATCTACGGGCCGCAGCGGCCGCTGGTGCGCGTACATCCGCTCCCGCAACGCGTCGCGGTTGCCGTCGAACGCCTTGAGATAGAATTCCGTCTCCACGCGTCCGGGCGCGATCTCGGTGAGCCTTACGCCAGTGCCCGCAAGATCGTAGCGCAGGACACGCCCGGCTTGCGAAAGGCCGGCTTTGGCCGCGGCATAAGTCGTGGTGGCGGGAAAGACCGCGCCTGCTGTGGTGCTGGTCAGGTTGAAGATATGGCCGCGCCTGCGTGCCACCATGCCAGGCAGAAAGGCGCGGATGAGCTGAAGCGGCGCCGTCAGGTTGAGCGCGACGACTTCCGCGGTTTCCTCGGCCGTCTGCTCGTGCAGCGGCTTTACGGAAGCAAGGCCGCCGGCATTGTTGACCAGCACGTCGATTTCCTGCCCGGCGAGCTTGCCGGCGATCGCCGCATGGTCTCGCACGTCGGCTGGAAGCGGCAGCAGGCGGGGGCCGAGCCTGTCGGCCACGCTCTCAAGCACGGCCTTGTCCCGCGCGAGGGCGTATACCGTCAGCCCTTCATTGACGAGCGCTTCGGCGATGGCGGCGCCGATGCCCTTAGAGGCCCCTGTAACGAGCGCAGTTCGGTATTGCATCGGGCAGGTCCCTTGTCGGCGGGTCAATACGCTCCGTGACGATTGACGGTCCGCAATATTTCAACCAGACCGGCCTCGCGCGCCTCGCGCAGGCTGTCCTGCGTGCGGCCCGCGACGGCTTCCGCCGTGGAGGCGGTCACTGCATGGATGGTCGGCGCGTCGAGGCGCGCGTCGAGCAGCGTGTCCCAGATCGCCTGATAGGTCGGCCCGTACTTGCGAAGAAAATCCTCCATGCCGGCTGCGTTCAGCTGGTTGGAGATGAAGGACCCTTGCAAGGCCCATTTCGGGCCAGGGCCATACATGAACGCGCGGTCGACATCCTCCACCGATGCAACCCCGTCGCGGACGAGGGCGATCGCCTCGCGCCACATCGCGCCCATCAGGCGAAGGGCAAGATGCCCGGTGATCTCGCGATTGAGTATCACGGGCTTCTTGCCGATGGCTTCGTAGACCTCACGCGCCGTCGCCAGCGCCTGCGGGTCGGTCGCCTTGCCGCCGACGATCTCGACCAGCGGCATGATATGGGCCGGGTTGAAAGGATGGCCGAGCACGATCCGCCCGGGGAACCGGCATTCCGTCTGCATCTCGGAAACGATCAGCGCGGATGACGAGGAGGCGATGACGGTTCGGTCGCTCACATGCGACTCGATCTCGGCGAGCAGCCGGCGCTTGACGGCGATGTCCTCCGGGCCGCTTTCCTGCACGAAGCCGACGCCGGAAAGCGCTTCCGCCATGGTCGGGAAGAGCTCGATCGCTCCGGGAGCGGCGGAAGGGCCGGCGAGTGCATCGAGATCGGCCATCAGTTGAGGCAGCGTTTCCCTGAAGGCCGCATCGCGTCCGCTCGGATCGTAGGCCCGCACGTCATGTCCGGCATGCGAGAAGGCGGCCGCCCAGCGCTGTCCGATCACCCCGAAGCCGACGATCCCGATCAGGAGCTTGCCCACTGGATTTCTCCTTCAGTCCAAAGCCTGGCGAAAAGCCTCGTTGAGGTCGTTCCACGGAATGAGCAGATCCAGCCAGGCGCCGATGCGTCCGGCGACGAGAATCGCCTCGTCGATCAGAGGGTCGAAGCCCAGGGATGGATCCTCCATCGCCGCCGAGAAGCGGAACAGAACGGCGGAGGTGTCCTCCATATGGCAGAAGTCCCGCAGGCGGGTGGCCGTCTTGTCCAGAACGATAGCCGCGGTCTGGCGCAGCACCGTCTCGTCGCGCTGCGCACGCGCGGCACGAAGCCACCACAGCAATTCGTGGAGGACCCGGGCCTCGGATTCGGCCACGAAGACCGGGCCGGCGGGATGCATGATGGCGCGCGAGACCGTCAGGCGCGTGATGTCGTCGGGGCATTTCTCCCACAACGCCTTGCGTGCTTCGACGAGGGGAGCGGGCAGGGGCGAGGACGGAGCATGCGCCGGCGTCCCGGCATCGACGACGGCGAGCTCTCCGGTCAATGTGCGGCGACCGGTATCGCGCTTCAGCGTGGCGGCAAGAGCGGCAATGCCTTCCACCGGCGCCTCGAGCTGGCCGAGAACCGTGATCTCGGCATTCTCCGCCTGCAGCGGCGCAAAGGTGATCTCTAGGAACTGCCGGACGGGCCAGTAGATGAATGCACCGGCCTTGGCTGCGAGGACATGCGTTGCGCCCTCGACATCCTCCACGAACGGCGCATGCCAGTAGATGTGGCTGCCCGCGATCTTCGGCGTGTGCAACTGGAGCGCCATAGGCAGCGCGGACAGGAGCGCGCGCTGCGTGCGCTCCGCCTTGCCGGAGAGCCGGATAGGCCATGTCTGGCCTTCGGCCGAAAGGGTGAGATGCATTCTTATTTTTCCGGATTGAAGAAGGAGACGGGTTTGAGGATCTGGTTGCGCATGTCCAGCAGATAGTCCGTCTCGATGACCTTGCGTCGATAGCCCTGCCATTCGGGATCGGCTTCCATGCGATCGCGCCGTGCCTCGCGGTCGGCAAGGCTCTCGTATTTCCAGAGATGCACCGTGCGGGAAAGGTCGCCGATATGGGTCTGGAAGAAGCCGAACGGCTCACCGAGATAATGGCGCTGCATCGGCAGGCCGACCTCCTCGTAGAGCTTGAGGAAATGCGGCAGCATATTGGGGCGGGCGGTATAGGTGCGGTGATCGAAGATCATGTCTTGCTCCTGTCTTTCACGCTTCGGGAATACGGCACCAGCCCGCCACGAATGCGATCACGGTCCCGCGCTTCTCACGGTTTCCGCGATCAGCCGGGCGGCGAGCGCGGGCACTTCCAGTTGCGGCACGTGACCGACGCCGTCGAGCATGTGCACGGCCACGAAGCCCGGCGCCATCGCCGCGTGGCTCAAGGATGCGACGCGATCCGCGCGGCCCCAGACGAGCCGGGTCGGGACGTTGAGCGCCGCGAGCGCCTCGCCGAGGTTGAAGCCCTGCGTGCCACCGGGGAACAGGCTGTCGGCCATGAGCCTGAGCGTCGCGGCGTTGCCCGCGCGCCGAAGTTGTCGATACGCCGCCGCCGCGTACCCGTCCGGCAGAGCGGAGCGGTTTGCCACCATGAAGCCAAGCCACTGATCCAGCGCTTCCGCGTTGGCGGAACCGGTCAGGCCGGCGATGAAGCCGCCATGGATGTCGGGACCGAGGCCGCCCGGAGCAAACAGCGTCATCGAGCGCACGGCGACCCGGCCGATCGCTGCAAGCTGGAGCGCGGCCGCACCGCCCAACGAATGGCCGACGAGATGGGCGCGTGCGATGCCGAGCGCGTCGAGCCGGTCGGAGAGAGCCAGAGCCAAATCCTCGATGCTGGCAGCAGGGGAGGCGGCTTCGGAGCCATGGCCCGGCAGGTCGAGAGCGACCGTCTCCATGTCGGCAGGCAAAAGCGGCAGGACCTGCCGCCACGCCGTGCGATCTGCCGCGAAGCCATGCAGCAGCACCACCGGGTCCGCCTGACGGGATTGGCGCGCCGGTGAAACGGAGGCGGCGGGATGCGCGCCCCGCGTCTCCTGAACAGGCCGGGACGCCGTTCTGGCGCGATCGGCGAGCGCGGCCTTGACGTCCCGCTGCTTGATGCGGCCGCGGGGGCCGGTTCCGTGAACGCCGGATAGATCGAGCCCTTCGGCGCGCGCAATGCGGCGGGCAAGGGGGCTTGCCACCACCCGTTGGGCTTGGCTGCCGCTGGCGTTGCCGGATGAGACCGCGCCGGCCTGCGATGCGCCGGCATTCTCGTCAGCGACGGCCGCTGCTGCGTGGGCCGCTTCGCCCGCGACGTCCGTCCGGGTATCGGACAGCGTGCCGAGGACGGCTCCCACCGGCGCTTCCGTTCCCTCCGGAAAAAGTATTTCGGCGAGCCAGCCGTCGCGGTCCGCTTCGATTTCCGTAGCCGCCTTTGCGGTTTCCACCGTGACGAGCAGATCGCCGGTCTTCACCCTGTCCCCGGGTCTGGCCGCCCAGGCAAGGATCAGCACCGACTCCATATATTCGCCGCCGGCGCTTTCGATCGTGATCGGATGGGTCGCCATGGCCGCCGCCTCCGTCACTTCAGCGTCGCGAGCGCGGCGGCACGGATTTTCTCGCCGTTCGGCAGCATGGCCGTTTCCAGCGGTTCGGAATAGGGAATGGGCATGTCCGGCAGCGTGACGCGCGCGACCGGCGCATCCAGTTCGTCGAACGCATGATCCATGATGGTCGCGGAAAGCTCGGCGGCATAGCCGCAGAAGCGCCATCCCTCGTTGACGACCACGGCGTGATGCGTCCTGGCGATCGACTCCACGATGGCGCCCACGTCGAGCGGGCGCAGCGACCGCAGGTCGATCACCTCGGCGGAGACGCCATCGGCTGCCAGCAACTCAGCCGCCTTTGTCGCCTCCAGCACCATCTTCGACGTCGCGAAGATCGAGATGTCGGTCCCCTCGCGCACGGTCCTCGCCTTGCCGAGCGGCACGACGACATCGCCTTCGGGCACCTCGCCGCGTTGATTGTACAGCAGCTTGTGCTCGAGGAAGATGACCGGCTGGTCGTCGCGGATGGCCGCCTTCAGCATACCCTTCGCGTCCGCCGGCGTGGACGGCGCGACGACCTTGATGCCCGGAATATGGGCGAGCATGGAATCGAGGGTCTTCGAGTGCTGCGCGCCGGCGCCAGCGCCGCCGCCGCCCTGCGTGCGCAGAACGAAAGGCATCCTCACCCCGCCGTTCCAGATGTAATTGTAGATCGAGGCCTGGTTGACGAGCGCATCCAGCGTCAGCGGGATGAAGTCCGCATACATGATCTCGAGGACGGGGCGCGTGCCGGTCATCGCCGCGCTCACGGCCATGGCGGTGAGCGCCTGTTCGGAGATAGGCGTGTCACGGACCCGCGTCTCGCCGAATTCCTCCATCAGCCCCTTCGTCACCTTGAAGACGCCGCCATAGCGGCCGATGTCCTCGCCGAAGACGAACACGGACGGATCGGCCAGCATTTCCTCCCTGAGCGCGGCGTTGAGCGCTTCCGCATATCGCATCAGAGCCATGTCAGTGGAACTCGCTGTAGGGATTGCTGGGCTCGTCTATGGCGAAAACGGGCATGGGATCGGCGAGAGCCAGCGCAAACGCCTCGTCGACTTCCGCCTTTGCGTCACGCTCGACTTCTGCAAGACGAGCCTCGCCGACCGCGTCGATGAGCGCATTTCGGGAGACGACGAGCGGATCGCGCGCCCGCCATGCCGCTATGTCCTCGGGCTTCTGGTAGCCGCCCATGTCGGATGTGGAGAATCCTTCGAGGCGATAGGTCTTGCATTCCACCATGCCCGGACCTTCGCCGCGCCGCGCCCGGTCAACCATCGCCCCGACGGCCCGGTACACGGCCACGGCGTCGTTGCCGTCGACGATCTCGGATGGAATGCCGTAGCCGGCCGCACGGATGGAAAGATCGGGCACCGGTGACTGGACTTCAGTAGGGACGGTCAGGCCAAACTGGTTGTGCTCCAGCACGAACACCACCGGCAGCTTCCAGAGGCCCGCCATGTTCATCGCCTCGTGGCAGATGCCGGTCTGCGCGGCGCCGTCGCCGAACACGCACATGGCGACGTTCTTCTGTCCGAGAACCTGCATGGAGAGGGCCATGCCGGTCGCAGCCGGGATGCCCGCGCCGACGATGGCGTTGCCGCCAATGACGCCCTTGTCCGTATCGGCGATCAGCATATGCCCAGCGCGTCCGCCGCAGGCGCCGGTCGCGCGTCCGAAGATCTCGGCGATGACCGGCCGCATCGTCATGCCCTTGCCGATATAGACGGCATGTCCGCGATGGGTCGTGGCGACCTTGTCTTCCGCCTCCAAGACCGCCGTGGAGGCGACCCCCACTGCTTCCTGCCCATCGCAACGGTGGATCGGCCCGCGTGTGCGGCCTTCCTTGTGAAGCGCGCCAAGACCCTCTTCGAGATGCCTGACCAGCAGCATTCTGCGGTAGATTTCAAGGTGTTCCTCGGTCGAGGGCGTATTTCTCACCAGCGCCTCCAAAATGCACCATGTATCTTAATACAAAAGTGTCGACACTTTTCAAGCGTTTCCGCGCGACACGAACGACAATCATGGGTGTTCATTGAAGTGCCGGTTCAGAATGAGTTGTACGCGCGGGTTCGCGCGTGGAGGGCAGGCGATCCTGTGGCCGACTGGCGGCTGCTCCTCCTTCGCAAGCAGCGCGGTTCCGGCGAGCGATGAAGATCGGCCACATGACGGGCGACATTCGGTTCACGCGGCCAGCGCGTCTTTGCGCAACGCCGCCAGCATCTGGTCAAGGTCGGCGCAGGGATGACAGCCAAGTGCGGCGATATCGCTTGTCACATCCACCGGGAGGCCGGAATTGCTATCCTTGGGGATTTCGTTGAGCCGTCCGCCGACGAGCACCGGAAGGGCGACGCCCTGCGCCCTCATCGCGGACTGGACAGCCTTGACATAGGACAGGGCGACGCCGTTGTACGTGCTGATCGCGATGACATCCGCTCCCGCTTGGGCCGCATGAGCCACGAGCGTCTCCGGATCGACCGCCACGCCGGCATCGGAGATCGTCACGCCGAGCCCTTCCAGCGCCTGCTCGATCAGATATTTGCCGTGCTCGTGAACGTCGGTGGTGCCGACGCAGACCGTGAGGCGGCGCGGCGCGGCGAGCGGGCTCTGCGCGCCCACCCAATGCTCGGCCTTCTCGTTCAGCTCGCGCGCCCATTCCGCATGAATCAGCGGCTGGCGGCCGCGAGGAGTCTCGGCGCCCGGTCCGAACAGCGCCTCCATGCGCTTGGGTCCCATGCGGCGGATCGCGAGTAGCAGCGCGGCAGGGTCGGTCGTATCGACTCCTCGCTCCGCCAGCCCTTCCAGCACCGCCTTCGCAAAACGCTGCCCTCCCTCGACGAGGATGTCGGCCAGCGCCTCCACCTTGCTCCAGTCGAAGATGGAGTCGTAGTAGGGGGCGTGAAGCTTCAGGCGGTGCGCGAAGGTCTGCGCGTCGATGATCTCGTCGATATCCGGGATGCGCTGGTTCTCCGTCACCGGCACCGGATTGATCGCATGGCCCGCAGGCCAGCGGCCGAGCGACAGGATATCCGCGGTCAGATAGCTGGCGAGGCTCGCGTAGTTGCCGGCCGGGGTCGATTGATAGGCGACGGTGTTGCCGAAGATCATCGTGCCGGGCGTGTCGTTGACCCGCACCAGCGCTGCGTGGAAAGCGCTGCGCGACAGCGGATCGCTGAAATGGTGGCCGTAGCAATGCCCGACCCGGGCGCCGATCATGTCTTCGACAATGTGCTTTTCCACGATCACCATGCCAAGCGCGCAGGCCATGTCGATGAAAAGGCCGGCGAAACCGTCGTCGAGGTTTGAATGCACCAGAATCTCAACGTCCTGAGCGGCGATCAGCCCGAGCGCCGTGACCGTGGCTTCGGTGGTGGCGATTTCGTCGTCCCAATAGGGCAGGCGGAAGGTGAAATACTGGCCGAGATTGCCGACAGAGGTGGCGCCAGCGGCTATCGCCGCCCGGGTGTTCTCGACGGCGCCGGGAAGGCCCAGCATGAAATCCCCGAAATGCGCGGCGGCGGGAGCCGCATGCGTGATGCGGGCGAAATCTTCCGGCCCGGTCAGAACGATGCCGGTGCCGCGCGAGGCATTGGCCCGCATGGCTTCCGGATAGCCCATCGACCAGTCCAGCGTGATGCCGAACCGGTCGACCGTGATGCCGGCGTCGGCGCAGGTGCCATGCACGGTGCGGATTCCCTCGATCGTGCGGTTCACGTCCCGAAAGCCGATATGGGCGTGCTGCATGATCCGCTTCTCGGCGGACGCCTTGCGTTTCCACTCGGCTTCGCATCTCACCCCGTATTGCGTCATGAACGGGCTGCCGCCCACCCGCCATTCGCGCGCCATGGCGCGACCTTCCGCCAGAAGATCGGCGCCGGGGCGCAGGCGGGGACTGATCAGTTCGGGTGATTTGGGTTCAGCGAGCATCGTACACTCCGGCGATGAACTGGCGGACCAGGTTGGCGAAGGGTTCGGGGCGGGTCATCGGGTGGAAATGCGCGCCCGGAACAATGTGAAACTGCGCGTTCGGAATCGCGTCCGCAACGTCTTTCGTCAGGTATGGCGGAATGAGAATGTCGTCCCCGGCCGCGATCACCTGCGTCGGTACGCGGATTGCGGCCAGTGAATCGAGGCGGTCGTGGCGAAGCAGCATGCGCAGCCGGGCGGCAGCGACACCGACGGGCGCCAGCACGTCGCGTGCCGTGGCGACGATGGCATCGAGCCGGTCGGCATGGACATCGAGATAAGCCGGCTCGTAGGCGAATATATGGGTGAGGCGCTGGTAGGTCTCGACCAGACCTGCCTCCAGCAATTCGGCGCGCGCGCTGAACAGGGTGCGGAAGCGCATGTCGGCGCGCGCCCAGGAACCGCTGATCGTGCAGCTCAAAGCGGTCTCGGGATGATCCAGCGCCATGACCTGGACGATCGCGCCGCCGGTAGAATGTCCGACGAGATGCGCCGCGCCACCGGTCGCCGCGAGCAGGGCGGCGGCGTCGCCGGCGATCGTCTCGATGGATTGCGGCCCCTCTGGCCGGTCGCTGCGCCCGGCGCCGCGATGATCCATGACGATCAACCGGTGTGAGGGCTCCAACGCCTTGACGACCTCTGCGTAGAACCGCCCGTCGCCGCCGAGCCCCGGTATCAGCAGAATGCGCGGACCGTCCGAACCGAAAGTGTCATAGTGGATGTTGCATCCATCGGAAGCCGTGAACGCTGGCATCACATCTTCCCCATGTCCGCCAGCAGTTTCCGAAGCTGCGCGGCGATGCTGAGCCCCGTTATCGCGGACGTCTTCGGATTGTCCGCCAGCGGCGCATTCGCGAAGCGCAGGGATGCGGCGCCGGCCGAACTCGTGACGTCGATCTCGTGCGTGTTGCCGGGCGCGGCGGGATCGGCGACCACCCGCACCGCGAGGGGCGCCGGATGGGCCGCCAGCGCGATCGACATAGCGACGTTGAGGTTTTTTGGATAGCGCCTCGCAGCCTCTTCCGCCGAACCATCGAACAACACGATCTCGCCCGCCTTGCCGCCAAGGCCGCGCTCCGCGATTTCTTCCGCGAAGGCAGAAAGAGGCTTGCGCGAGGTGTAGCGGACGCGGCTGTCCGGCAGGTTGGCGATAGCGGCAAGGTAGTCCAGGCCGCCTACGGCACCGGAGGGGAGGATGAGTTTAGCCACCGGGGCCGCGCCGGTCTTCAGAAGCGCAGAACGCAGGGCGGGGTCCGCCAGAGCACCCACCGACGCGACGATGACCGGTATGCCGGCCTCCAGAACGGCCGGAACATGGGCCGACACCGCTGCCTGTCCCGCGACCTCGACGATCGCATCCGGGCGGGCATCGAGAAGACCCCGAAGGTCCATCGCGAAGTCGACATTGGATGGCGCCGGGCGCGTTTCACCTCCGCGCACGAGCGCCGTCCAGCGCAGATCTCCGGGCATGGAGGCGACGAGCTGACGCGCAAGCGCGCCAAAACCGATCAGGCCGACAGTCGCGCGTCCGCCGGGCGCCATCGATCAGCCGTCCTTCGTCGGGTCGAACTTGTCCTGCAGATCGGCGCCGAAAACGGTCTGGCGTTCGATTTCCAGCACATTCTCGGGCCGTGGAAAATTCGATGGCACCCTGTCGCCTGTCTTACGTGGCTTGCCAATAAGCCGGAAGAAATCCTCCAGCCCGTTGGGTACGATCAGCCACACCCAACGCAGCCGCGTCTCTCCGTCATTGATGAACATGTGCCGGACATTCCTCGGCAGGAAGATCGCGCTGTCCGGCCCGATCGGGTACTCCTTGCCGTCCACGACCGCGCGTCCGTGGCCCTCGATGACATAGACGGCCTCTTCGTTGCGGTCGTGTGTGTGTTCCCTGACATAGCCCCCCGGCGCGACCGACTGTATGCCCATGCCGAACGGATTTTCCATGCTGACGATGTGCGGCGCCAAGGCGACATCGATATAACCGTTCGCGGGAACCGGCTGCCAATAACTCTCCCGCGTTTCCGGTCCGGAAATATGCACGCCGGTGGGTGGAGAGAGCGTGGTCTTATCCATCATCCTTGTCCATATCTTGATGGCCGCGGGGCCGTTCGAGGCTTAGCGCCGATCGAAACGTAGCGCGGTAAAAGTGTCGACACAAGAGTAGACAGATTGGATGACACGCTTTTATAGTGCGTCAAAAGGCAGTTGAGGATGAAGATGGAAGCCTGTGATGTTCTGGTCATCGGCTCGGGTTCGGCCGCCTGTTCCGCGGCGTTGCGAACCGCGCGAGGCGGGCTCAGGGTCCTGGTGATCGAAAAGAGCGAATGGCTTGGCGGCACGTCGGCCATGTCGGGTTCCGGCGTCTGGATTCCGGCCAATCATCTCGCGGCCGCAGATGGCATCAGCGACACTCGCGAGGACGCCATCACCTATCTGCGCGCGATCGCGCCCGACGGGTGGCTCGAAAAGGAGGATGCGCGCTGGGTGTCGTTCGTCGAGAGCGCGCCGGACATGCTGAAATTCCTCTCGGACAACACGCCGCTGGAATTCCGCCTCGTCAACGAGCCCGACCCCTTTTCCGAGGCGCCCGGCGGCAAGGTCGTGGGTCGCATGGTCTCGCCGATGCCGCTCAGCCGCCGCATCCTTGGTCCGTTTGCGCGGCGTCTGCGGCGATCCACCTTGCCGCACAGTTTCACCTATCAGGAAGTCGTGGACCTCGATCTCTATCACCACCCGATTCGCGCCGGGCTGAAGATGTGGCCGAAGCTGCTGTACCGCTGGCTGACGAATTCGGGAGGGCAGGGCACCGCGCTGATGGCCGGCCTCATTCGCGGCTGCCTCGATGCCGGAGTTGCTTTCTGGCCGGAGACGCGCGCGATCCGGCTCGTGCGGGACGAACAGGATCGGATCACAGGCGCGGAGGTCGAGCGGCAGGGGCGCAGGCAGACGATCGCGGCGGCCAGGGGCGTCGTCATCGCTTCCGGCGGGTTCGAGTGGGACCCGGAGATGCGCGAGCGTCATTTCCCCGGTCCGCTCGACCGCATCGGAAGTCCGCGCAGCAATGAAGGCGACGGCCAGAAGCTTGCGGCGTCGGTCGGGGCGCAACTCGATCTGATGGATCAGGCGAATGTCTATCCCTGCCTGCCCACGCGCTATCAGGGCCGTCCGCATGGCTTGCCGATGACCTTTCAGGCCGAGCCGCATGCGATCGTGGTCAACCGGCATGGCAAGCGCTTCGTAAGCGAGAACGACTTCAATATCGGCGAGGCGCTCGACAAGAGAGGACCGGACGGCGCCTCGATCCACCTTCCGTGTTATCTCGTCGGCGACCACCGTTTCCTCGGCACCTCGCTGCCTTTCCGCTGGTATGCCTCATACGAGCCGAAATGGGTCAAGAAGGCCGGCACCGTCGCTGAACTCGCGGCGATGCTCGATCTGCCGGCCGCGAGCCTGCAGGAAACGATCGACCGCTGGAACAGCTTCTGCACGACCGGCCGGGACGAGGATTTTCGCCGGGGCGAAAGCGGCTGGGAAGACTATAAGGCGCATGGCCCGGAAAACCGCCTGAAGCCGATCGACAAGCCGCCCTATATCGGCATGAGCCTCAACCGCTCGATCCTCGGCACCAAGGGCGGTGCGCGCACCAATGAGAAGGGTCAGGTCCTGCGAGAGGACGGCTCCGTGATCGCCGGTCTCTATGCCGC
This sequence comes from Rhizobiaceae bacterium, assembly GCA_023953845.1. Classification (NCBI taxonomy): domain Bacteria; kingdom Pseudomonadati; phylum Pseudomonadota; class Alphaproteobacteria; order Hyphomicrobiales; family Rhizobiaceae; species Rhizobiaceae bacterium. The sequence goes on from JAMLJC010000001.1 coordinate 3,936,932, forward strand.
CGGCCTGGCCATGGCGAACCCGTTCGGAACCCGCGCCGTCGGCGCCGGGACGACGCTTGGACCCAACATGACCTGGGGCTACATCGCCGCTGAAACCATCCTGCGTCAGAACCGCTGATCCCCGAGCGACGGTCGGCGCGCGACTTGGGTGATCAACAACGATGTGCGGCAACATCGCCGTTCGTTTTACCCGCCGTTTCGGAGAGTGCGGGCAGGCGGTCTTATGAGGCGGCGAATTTGACCGTCACGCCACGCTGGCGAAAATACGCCTGCATCAGCTTCCGGCCTCCGCGATTGCCCTGCGCCAGTTTGGCCGGATCGAATACGGCCTCCTTCACGCCCTCGCGCTTCATCGCTGCCTTGAGGGTGGCGATATGCGCGTCGAGATCGGCATTGTCCGCTTGGAGCGACGCATAAATGCTGTCGGTCGCCTCCGCCACGGTCGTTTCGCTCACGAATGTACTCCACTGGTTGTTTGGAGGGCGGGTAGCACGGATCGGGGTGGAGTCGGAAGCGGAGGGACTGATAATGGTGGAGGCGAATGAGCGGGGCGATTGATCCCCTAATATAGCGCAAGCCTCGCAGATTGGCTTCCGGATTGCAGTTTATCATCCGCCAGAAGGGGCCAGCAGCTACGCTTCGATCATTTGTCGAGGTTCGATTGGTGGCGAACCCGCGGTCGCCGCGCACCCTTCGAAGCGCTACCCGGATCGCATGGGTTTCTGACAGTATTCCGGTGCCGGGACGTTTCAGCGGCCTGAGGGAGTAAGGAGTTCGGCGTATTCAATCGAAACGAGCGGCAGTGGCGAGACTGGGATGAGCGGCGTTTCGCATTCTGTTGGTGCGGTTCTGCTTCACGATATTTCGAACCAGAGCACATCGTGAAATCAACTAAAGGTTGCATTTCGTGAATTATCTGTAGAAATATTCAACTAAAGCGGGCTGGAATGCACGCTGTAGTCGTGTTGTAATCCAAGTACATCTTGGGGTTTATATCGTGACGAACCGTGGCAAGCGTAGATATATAGACTTGGATATGGCTAGAGAAGTGCGTGCGATGCGTAAAAGTCTTAAACTTACACAGACGCAGCTCTCTGTCATTGTGAATGTTACTCCTCAACAGATCAGCAAATACGAATGCGGGAGAAGCAGGGTTCCTCTTGATTACTTTCGGGTACTGCAAGGCTTGCTGGGAAAGTCGCCCGCGCGGGGTTTCCATGAAGAGCCGGTCGCGTTCGGTGCGGCTGCAACCCTCCGTGAGGAATGCGCAAAGCTTGTTGCGCGCATGGCCGCTATAATGGCTGCAACGGCCGACTTTGACGAACGGCTCAGGCAGTTCAGCAAGACGATATAGCCTTCGAGATCTCTACTCCAAACGAATTCGGCCCGATCTTGCGACCGGGCCGAACTCTTAACTAACTGAATTATCTATCCAATCACGAGCACCCGCTCGTCGCACCGCAATAATATGAAGGGGTGAGGAAAAAACGTTATCAGGAACAGAGGGTTAGCACTCGGCATATACGCTTCAAGTATGCCGGGGCGTGGAAGAAGGTGTATCCGGCTCAGATCGGAAGAATCAGGAGGCGAACCCGTGGTGGCCACATCCACGGCGGGCATTGTCGGCAGTGACCGGCGGCGTTGGACGGAATGCTTACCCGAAGCATGTGCCTAACTGGTGACCGTCGGATCGGAACATCCGATCAACGACCCTCCAGCTACTGTAGAGGGCGACCGACAACGTGGGGATAGGGGATGGGCTGCCGCGATGTCGAAGATGCGAGCCCGCCCGCGCGTTCGACCACGCAGCGCATGACCACCCGAGTGGGTTGCTGGCCAGCGTATGGTGGAGCGCGGTGTACAGTCCGGCGGCATGCGCTGAAGCCGCCCGCGACGTTTCGTTGAGATCTCTGGTGCAGCGCCGGAACCGAATGTTGCGTCAGAGCGGGGAGGGATCCGACCCCGCATCTGTCAGTTCGAGTGGGGCCTACTGCGGGCGCGGTCGCTCTCGATCAGCCAGCACCCGGTGCAGTTCCCGGATGTCAGCCTCCAAGCGCTCACATTTCAATCGGAGCTCTGACAGCTCTCGGGACTGTTCGGCGAACTCCAGTTCGGCTTCTGCCCATCGCTGGCGAATCTTGTCGAGCTCGGTGTTGGCGTCGTCCGCTCTCTTGGAGACATGTCTTCGGATGCTGCCGTAACCGGTGATGGTGCCATCAACCGTCTCAGTCACCCATTTCCGCAACTCCGCTCGCAGCACCTCGTGGCGGGGCTTCGCGAGCAATGCTCGATCCAAACCCGCCCTTCTGAGAACCTCTTCGACAGACAGACGCCCGCCAGCGTGGGGGTAAACTCCGAAGTTGCGCGCGATTTCCTTGGCGATGGTCTTCTTTGCGCGATCGAGTTTTGAAACCGTCGTTTCGCGCTTCTTCTGGGCGGCCTTGCGGCCGTGCTCTGCAATGCTGGTTTGTTTGTCTCGTTTCGCTGACATGTCCGTACCGCGCTAGGAGTCGTCACCGGACCGGCGCCCATCCCATATGGCGCGTGCGACCGGGCTTTCGCCTATGACTTGGTTTCGGACGTCCGGCCAGCGCTTCAACTGGGCGAGGATTTGCCCGTCGAAGTACGCAACCTGGAGATCCGCTCCAGAATTAGAAGCGTGTTCGCGGTCATGTAGCAGTGCCCGCAGAGCGCGGAAGCAGTCGGCCTTGGCTCGCGCAAGCTCTAGCCGGTGATTGCAGTCGGTGTGGCAGTTGCCGGGATCAGGTGCACCGCTGCCACGTGTGCACGGACCAAATTGACCGAGCCCTTTCGTGCACAACACTCCATCGCGCACTAAAGGCCATAATCTTCCGTTGAAGGTGAGAATGGCGATCGCCTCAGACATTGTTTCAGCCCCCAACTCTTCCTGCCCTCGGCGCATCTTCAAGGCATTCAAGCCACGCCGGAGCGGTTCCGCCGCCGGCCCCCCGGCTTTGCCGACTTCCACATCTCCGATGGCCTCTTCAGCCAGCGCATATGCAATCTCCTCAGCTATTCTCTGGACCTCTTCGGCAATGGAAGGATTGGAGAGGATGTAGTGGAGCGTGATCTCGAGATCCCTGTGTCCAAAAAGGTCCATCAGGACCTGTGGGGCCGCTGCGACACACAAGGCGATGAGGCGCGCGATCGTGTGACGCCAGCGGTGAGCATGCGGTCGCTTTGTCCCCGAAAGAGCGGTAAGCCCCAGCTTCCTGATTGCCTCGACTATCGGCTCGGTTGAGTTTCTCAGAGGCGAGCCTGCGGGTTCCGCCCCATCCGTCAACAGCATCCACAGATGCGTGCCTTCTTCCGGACGAATGACCTTCGCGATCTGTTGCTGGATCTCCAAGGCTTTGATGGCGCGCGGATGTAGTGGCCAGTCTCGATATTTCCCACCTGGCGAAGGTTCGTACTTGAACGTGCGCGCGATAACGCGCTCGGGATCTTCAGAAGATACGGAGTTGTCATCGACGTCCAGGTTCTCGCTCGATCGCGCTCCATCGCAAAACGAAAGCGTGCAGAAGTTGAGCGCCTGAATTATGCCGACCATAACGCTTATAGTCGTGGCGTCGCGTGGTGGCCATGTGGCTGTGACCTCCTTCTGCCGACCGAACTTGACTTGCCAAGGAAGCTTTGTGACCGTGAGCCCGTCAGCATCCGTCCACGGGAATGTTGCGATGATTGCACGACGCTCCTCAATGGTTCGGGGATTGGAGGTAGTGCGACCCGATTGTGCGGCCGCGGCCGCGTGTTCCCTTAGCTGAGCCCAGCAATCGATAATCTGGGACGCGAGGTTGTCTTGAAGCCAGATTGCCCGACCCAGAACCGCTGTCACGAACTCATCTGAGAACGGCTCAGTCTGCAACTTCGGCTTCTTGGGCGTCGCTCGCACCCTCGCTTCTCCGCGACGCGTGGGCTCGCTCGGCGGGGTGGACCGAGGACGAGGAGGAGGGGCTTTCCGAATGTCAGGGAAATCCGACAGCAACCCCCGTTCCCCATACGCTGCCAAATCCCTGACTAGGGAGAGGATTCGACTTCTGTATTCCGCGGGTGCGGTCATCGCGATGACGGCACGCCATTCGTCCCTATTGAGATGTGTCCAAAGCCTGTCCTCTTCGTCGGGGAAGTTTTCGACGACGCACTGTGCGAGCTTTATCGACTGCCGAGCTCGTGTCAGCCAGGTTGATGGGCCTATGGTTCGAATCCCGGTCAGAGTTCGGCGCGGCAGGGACAATGCCAGCAGGGCTCTACAGAGACTTTCGTCTTGGGGGTGAAGTTCAGTGGTGTCGGAGTGCGTCCGGACCCTCGGCCTCACCCTTCTGAAACTTTCTCGCTGAGATACTCCTGCCGGGAGATAGCCGGCGGGCATGATCCAAGTTGGAGAGCAGAGGGGTATGCCGGGAAATATCTCTAGGCTGGCTAGGGCTGACCATGGCTTGGAACCAAGCCCTTCATAGTTCCCGATCTTCGACCAGATTCCTTCAGCCCAATTGAGGCCGAGCCCACGGCTGTTTCTTTTAGTAGGCGGGGTAGGTGTCATGAACATCAATCTCGCCGCGAAGAAAGCGGTTGATCCATACATCGACGGCTTCGCTGACACGCTCTGGAGCGAAGTGTTCCAACGTCTGATCCAGTGACGCAGCCTCCATTTCGAATGAAGACCCAAGCCAAGCCGTCAGCGGCATCGATCGCTGGATCATAAAAAGTTCCGCGCGCGCTCTGGTGAGGGGATCAAAGCTGTCCTCGAAGATGACCCCGTTGTAGCATCCCGTACATCGCTGCACCGCGCACAGCGCGCCTGAGACGTGACCAGGAGCAATTTCCGGGGGCGGATCTGTCGGATCGAGGCAACCCATGCCAAGCCGGGAGCGTTTGCGGTGATCGAACAGCCTGGCTTCCGTTCTCTCATCAATGTGGCCGCGGTCCACTAGTAGGCGAAGTCGTGTTCCGTCTAGTACGCGCCCTCCTTCGATCTCACTGAAAACGGCCTTCTGAAGTGCGCGGACTGCCTTTTCACTCTGCGCGCGATAGCGGCGTCGGCGGAGATAATGGACCAGTGTCCTATAGTCGGAATGCTGTGACGCAAGCTGCGCAATTAAGGCATTGTTGCCGCTCGTAATGTAAGCGTGACCTATCCAGGCGTCACGGGCGTCGCTCGTCGTGAGCTGGGCGAGGATCGGATGTTGGTCGCCAAGGGAGTGCTTCTCGCAGACTAACCGGGCAATCTCGTTCAAATGAGGTGAATCGCTGCCACCAAGTGCCCCGACTGCCCCAATTTTGTTGACGACATGGTAAAGCCATGGGCTCTTCACCAATGTCTCAAGCCGCTCGACTTCGGCTGCATTTTGATCGCTTCGGTCGCGTAGATGAGCCGCGCGTGCAAGCTCAAGATCTTTGGCGACAGTTCGCCGGAGAGATGCTGTTCGCTCAATCATATACTCGAGAATACGGAATGGATGCCACTCAGGCTTCCTGAGACACGGTATGAAAACGTGGCGCTCGGACCGATGTTTGAAGGCGTGAAGAACGCAGAATTCACTTCTATGCGCATGATCTTCTACCCACATTTCATGTTTGCTAACGTCCATCGCAGCGACTGTGGCGAGGTTCCAGCCTGTGCCGATGAGAAAAAGCCAGAAGAAGATTGCCGTATCTTGATAGCTTGGGTGAAACCATCTGAGTTTTCCGACAATCCCCTGTTGGCCGCGTGCACTCATTCCGGGAGCTAGATACGCTGGGCCATCGTGCTTCTGAGTGCGATTATTGTTCGCCTTGTTGAGTCCTCGTGCCTTGAAGAGGTAGAATTGCGATTTTGAGGGGATGTGGCCTTGAGTTAGATGTCGTGTTAGCCAGGCATGGTTTTCGGGACATTGCCACCCAGCACTATCGGGAGCGCGTGCTACGCCTCGCGGATCGCGGCCTAGGGCCGCCATGCGCTCGCCTTCACGGAACATCGCCTTGATCGACATCGCCTCCTTCTTCAACGCGGAATACAGCTTCTTGAACGCTTGAAGATCGATATCGTCCTTGTCACTCGGGCCGCGACGAGGGGGCGTTGGCCAGAACAAGGGCGTGCAACCAGCGATGATCCTTGCTAGGTCAACGAGGCTCTTAATTTGCTTGTATGTTCCCTGACCCCACCCTTGCTCTTCGACCCAGATTCCGAGCGCGCGCCCCATTCCGTCCTTCAAATCTCCGAACGATGTCACCGTGACCTCTGGATCGATTCTGTCCAGGAACCGCATCAGTTGTCTGCAGGAAGTCCGCATCGTTGACTGGACCACCGAGGTGGGAGTGGTGATCCGGAACACATCCGCGAGCTCCAGGGCGATCGTTCTCCGCCCCTGGAAATCCCCGGCCCATGACCATTTTGATTGCGCTCTCAGGTTATCCCCCCGGCCACCCAGATAAAACTCCGTCAGGTCGACCTCATACCGAACATCGTCTGGCGGATGGATCCAGAATTTCAGGTCAGCAAGGTCGAAGAGGTCGTCGAGCTGCGAAGAGATCATCTCTAGTTGCCTTCCATTTCTGCAGCGAGGAAATTGTGCCATCCGGTGGCGGCTGAGGCCGCGCCCGATGCGGTCACGAGCCAGCGCAGGTAGAGCTCCGTCGTGCTGTCATCTGCATGCCCCAACTGCTTCCTGAGCGTTTTCAGGTGCCATGCGCCGCGCGAGTTGATCCAATCTGCACCCATGTCAGACAAAGCTCGGCCGGCCATCTTTGCGTCGCGCTCTGTTGCGTAAAGAATGGAGAAGCAGGCATAGGTGTGCCGACCATGGTGGGTGGTCCAGTGTTCTGGACGGGGCTCCACTTTATGAAAGCAGTCGTAAAGCCGGGCTTCCGAGACCGGGATGCCTTCGTGATCTCTCGCCGTCGAAAGAAACAGCTTGTCGGAAGGGGCCTCCCGTGTCCGGGTGTGATAAAGGTAGCGGAGGCGCATACGCGGGCCGTCGATCCAGCGGCGGATCTCAAGGAGAAAAGGTATCGCTGCCTGAATTGTTCGAGGCCTGGACCCCTTCGTTTTGGTCAGGTTTACGGGCGCCATCAGTTGGCCGGCTCTGGCCAAGGCGTCTAAAGTGTGCAGAGCCGGAATCTGGTCTTCCGTCATCGCAACCGTTTCGGCCAGCCGGGTTCCACATTCCAATACGAACCGGCAGGCGAGGTACTTTCCGTACCCCTTTTTCAGCCGGACCTGCTTCAACCACCCGGCCACAGTCTTTGGTTGTGGGAGATGTGTTATGGCGATGATATCGCGGCTGTACGAAGTCTTGCGTCGCCCAATACGCGACAGCATGACATCGTCGCTTACTCCTCCGTGTGCGGCGCCCCGGCCCCGGACCTTGTATTTTACGTCCAGTGGGGCCCGCAGACCCACCTTCCCAGCCCAAGTGAGGAAGCGCGTCACCTCATCAGCGCGTTGGTTGGCTGTGTCGGCTTCCAGCGGTCTTCCGCTTGGAGACCATCTCCCCAACGCCATGTCATTTTGGAACCTCAGAACACCCTTGTAGTTCAGCGTTTTCCATTCGAGCCGGTGGTCGAGACACCAGTCACTAAATATCGAGAGCTGTCGACCGATGTTGTCGAGTGTCGTTCCGCAGGGATAGTCAGCTGCGTATAAGTCATCAGGATCACTAAATACCTCTGACAGGGCGCGAGAACGGAGGTATCTGTTTAGTTCGCGACAGTAACGTCCGTTCTTATCAAAAAGAACAGGTACAGTCGAAACATCATAAAATCCCAGTGATTGTAATTTGTTTTCATTCGGGTAGAACAACTTCGCCATCTGCGATTCCAAAACAAGTCGGGATGCACCCGCGAGCTTTCGTTCCTCAGGTACTTTGGGATGCGCAGGTCTGCTTTTCGACGTGGATCTTTCTGGCAGTCTTGCACGACCTTTGCGTCAGCCACGCAAGTAATTCCCTAGATGGTGCTGGCAAAGATGGGAATAGGTGAGAGAATTTGTCGTTCTTCTCTTGACTTCGTCATCCGCAACCGTCGGTTTGCGGTGAATTTTCACTAAAGCTCCGTCCTGGAATGGTGGACGAAAGTGTGCCGGGCAGTGAATCCTTCAGCGCATCTCAACCGCATGATTCATATGGTCGATTCGGCGCGGGCCCATCTCCTTGCGTAAGGAGGCTGGGCAGTTGGCCAAGGAAACGTCCGCTAGCGGAGTCCTTCACGGGTCGCGGAGCACTTTACGGGGTGCTCTAGCGTTACAGAACTCGATGACGGCTGAGCCGGCACAGTCAGCGGTTGGGTGCACAACTTCTGATGGAGCGCTGTCCACAGATAAGGCACTTTTCCACAACGCGGCTGGCATATGGTCGGTGTGAAAAAGCTGCTGGGCATGAAGCGGTAGCATATCGACGCGTCCAGAAGGCGACTTCTGGTTCGCGGGCCGGTCGCGGCAGTTCGGACGGTCTTGATGCGCTCGATGAACTCGAAGCCTGGGCTTATCCCGGCCACCAGCAGCCCCGTCGATGCAACGTGGGAATTGCCGCTCGGTTGCGTTTCCTTCGTCATGCTCGAAGGCGTCGACATCCGTGACATGCGCCGCAAGCGGTCGGACGTTCTCGTCGCGTGCCACGTCGGCAACGGCACGAAACTCAAGGCCCTTCGCGAGATGCATGACGCCGACGAGCGCCTTGTCCTTGTCGTTCCGGCTGTCTGTCACAGTCAGGGACGTTAGGATGGTCGTCTTCGACTTCATGGAACGACGTCGCGGAAGCGAAACGGGCAAGTAGCCCGTGGCGCTGGTCGGCCTAACGGAACGTCGCGAGAAAGCTGGTCGGTGTAAGCGCAACATGGCTCTCCAGCGGCGGATTGAGCTCGAACGCCTTCGGCTCTCGGGAGAAGTTCCAGAGCCGAAGGAGACACCAGTCAGTTCGCCGCTGCTCCGACACGGCGAGCTCGTTGCCCGAGATGTGGAAGGGCGTTCGCTCCCAGCCGTTGGTCGTCTTCACCTCGATCAGACGCTCACGCCCGTCTGGGAGGAACGAGGCGATGTCGAAGCCAGCGCCGTCGCCATCTACATCCGAGACCCACCGGACACGCTCGGCCAGATCACCTCGGCCAGATTGGCTCAGGGTGTGCCGTTCATGTCGGACCACAAGCTCCTCACCGCGGCGACCGAGCGCCCGGTTCCGCTCGTCGCGCTCCGCCACGTCATACCGTCTGGCGACGGCCAAGGTTTGTTGCAACTCGGTCGGATCGGGGTGGTTCGAAAGCGTCGGCGCGGGCCCGATCCACAGCGAAGGCGGCTCGTCCATTTCGCTCGCGGAACCCGAAGCGCCAGCCGGCGGGCGCACTAGCCAATCCGGGTGCGTGTCCAGCCAGTCGACGACGGCTGACTCGAGCGCTCGCTGGTAGTTGAAGGCGGGCTTGTAGCCATCGATCCAGGTTTCGCCCAAGCCCTTCAGGATCGCGCTAATGTTCTGGTGCTTGTATTCGATGGATCCCCGGCCGCGTCCGGTCAGGCTCTGCAGCGCCCGGTTCCGCTCCGCCTTGCTGAACGGCTTCCCCGCGAGCACCAGCGCCAGCATGCCGAAGTAGTCGGCGACGATCGCCGCGTTTTCCTGATCTGACCATTCGCCACCCGCCATGCGCGCGACCCTACAGGGGCCGGGCCGTTTCGGGAACTCCTGTCCGCGCGTGCGCAGCCCGTTTCGAGAGTGCGTGCGCGCGGTTAGCAGCTCCAACCGAGGATTTTGACTCGACGTCCGAACCAGAACGAAATAGGAACATTATCCGCAACGGAAATGGTGAGCGCGATGTCCAAGGCGGACGTTGCAGCGCTGCGTTCGACGATCGCAGCGCTCGAGGCCGGCCGCCGGCAGGTAAAGGAGGTCCTGCCGTTCGGGCTGAACGAGGTCGACGGGAAGCTCCCGGGCGGCGGGCTCTCGCTTGGAGCGCTGCATGAAGTGGCGGGTGGCGGAAACGGTGCAGTGGATGGCGCCGCGGCGGCCCTGTTCGCGGCGGGAATCGCGGCGAGAACGAGCGGACGAATTCTATGGTGCCTCACGAGACCCGACCTGTTTGCCCCGGCCATCGCCCAGGCGGGGCTCTCTCCGGATCGCGTGATCTACGTCGAGGCCGGAGACGAGAAGGCGGTGCTGGCGTGTATGGAGGAAGGCCTGCGCCACGGCGGTTTGGGCTGCGTCGTCGCAGAGGTCGCCCATCTATCGATGACCGCTTCACGCCGTCTGCAACTCGCCGCGGAGGGATCGAGCACGATGGGTCTCGCTATCCGGCGGTGGCGGCGCCAGTCGGAGGCATCGGATTTCGGGCAGCCGACGGCAGCGTCCACCCGGTGGCGCGTATCGGTCCTGCCGTCACGCCCGTTGCCCGTGCCCGGGGTCGGTCGCCATCGCTGGCTGGTCGAGCTGATCCGGGCGCGCGCGGGCGAGAGCGCCGACTTCGAACTGGAAGCCTGCGATGACCAGGGTCGTCTCGGTCTTCCTTCCCAGGTGGAGCATCGATCGGCACAGACGGGCCTCGGTCGGCGCTACGCAGCCGGATAGCGCGCCGCTCGTTTTGGCAGGCTCGGATGGCCGCAGGAGGATCGTCATAGCTGCCGATGACGTGGCGATGCGACAAGGACTCCGCTCCGGCATGCCGCTGGCCAAGGCGCAGGTTCTGGTACCGGGTCTGCAGATCGAGGATGCCGACCCGGCGGGAGATATCGACGCACTTGAGCGGTTGGCATTCTGGGCGCTGCGATACTCGCCCGTCGTCGCCGCAGACGCGCCGGACGGCATCGTCCTCGACATCGAGGGCGCAGCGCACCTGCTGGGCAGCGACGAAGGTCTCGCGCGGGACCTTCATGAGCGCCTCGGCGCTGCGGGCTACACTTGCCAGATCGGGATCGCCAACACATGGGGCGCCGCGCATGCGCTGGCCCGCTTCGGACAAGACCCCATCAGCATCGTCCAAAGCATTCCGCCCAAACGAGTGCTTGCTCCGATGCCGATTGCAGCACTCAGGCTCGAAGCGGCGCTGGTCGCCGAGCTGCGGTCCTTAGGATTCGAGCAAGTCGCCGACCTGCTGTCACAGCCACGGGCGCCGCTGACGCTGAGGTTCGGACCGCAGATCTGGCGGCGGATCGACCAGGCGTTGGGGTCGGTGCCGGAACCGATCGATCCAGTGCGCCCGGCCGACATGATCGAGGTGCGGCGCGCCTTCGCGGAACCGATCGGCGCAGCCGAAACCATCAAGCGATACATTGCGCAGCTCGTCGAACAGCTCTGCTCGCGGCTGGAGGAACGCGGCCAAGGGGCGCGTCGCCTAGACCTCGTCTGTCATCGCGTCGATGCCCAGCAGCAGCCCGTTCGGATCGGGATGGCCGTCGCCACCCGAGACCAAAAGCGGCTCGTGCGAATGCTTTCCGACAAGTTGGCAGAGATCGAGCCAGGCTTCGGCATCGAGCTGATGGCACTGGCGTGCACCTGGACGCAGGCCATGGAGCCGTCCCAAGGTCTCTCGTCCCTGATCGATCCCTCCGCGCCGGACGTGTCCGACCTCGTCGACATCCTCGCAAACCGCGTGGGCGAGGACCGTCTCTACCGCATGGCGCCAGTGCCTAGCGACGTGCCCGAACGGAGCGTTGAAAGGATTCCCGCGCTTTCGCCCGATCGGGAATCCTCGTGGGCAAGCAACTGGCCACGCCCAGCTCGCCTGCTGGCACGTCCGGAACCGATCGAGACAGTGGCGCTGCTCCCTGATCACCCTCCGGCCTTCTTCACCTGGCGCGGCGTTCGCCGACGCGTGAGGCGGGCGGACGGTCCCGAACGGGTCTTCGGCGAATGGTGGACGCGAGACGCCGAGCTGTCCGCCGTGCGCGACTATTTCCGGGTGGAGGACGAGGCTGGCGAGCGCTACTGGGTCTATCGCGCCGGCGACGGCGAAGACCCCCAGACCGGATCGCACCGTTGGTTCCTGCATGGCATCTTCGGCTGAAGCGGCGGACGGAACCGGAACGCGCCGATCCGCCTTTGCTGACCATGTCCAGGCGCCCCTCATATCTTGACTTCGACAAATCCCGTTACGCGTGGAAGCCGGATATCGACTACCGCGCCCATCCAGAACTCTACCGCATCGGGCGCGGTGAGCAGGGCGTGCTGATCTGTCAGCCCTACAAGGACGAACTCGCGCCGTTGTGGCGGTTCAAGACGCCGAACGAGGCGGAGAAGAGCGGCGCCGCGATCGAGGCCAAATTCATGGCCTACCTCGACGCTGGCGATTTCGTCGGCGCCGATCTGGCTCGAAAGTTCCTGCAGATGGGCTACACCCGTGCCCGTCGCTACGCCAACTATCGCGGCGGCCGGAAATATGCCGGCGATGACCATCACGAACTCCCCCGCGGCACAGGCGACCCCGAGAAGGCGAGGTCCGCCGAAATCTTTCGTGCGAGATGGAAGGCGGCCGAGGCAAACGAAGACTACGCCGCGCGGAAGAAGGACTGGAAGGAGCGGCTCGGTTGAAGGCAGCGGTGCCGGACGCCATGTGAGCGCCATGCCGCGATTGCCGAAACCGAAACCGCCGACCAGGCTCATCCAGGAGTGGCCCCTGTCACCTGCGGCAACGATGGGATCGGCCGTGCGTGCGAAAGGAATCCTGCTCGAGGTGCGCGCGCATCTCCCCTTCCCGGAGCGCAAACTCCTGCACGTCGAGTCCGGCGCTCTTGTACTGCGCGTGCCGGAGGATGACACCGACAATCATGAGGCCACCGCGGAAGCGGTGACCCGCAAGCTTGCGGACATCGAGGACCTGCCGGTGATCCCGCGCGAGGTGGAGGACATTCTATCGATCAAGCAAGCCGAACGCCATCGTTGGTTGAAGGATGGGCGGCTTGAGAGTGCAGGCACCCGCACGGTCAAGCTACGTGGCCGGGCGCGGAAAATTACCTTCCACGTCTTCGACCCGCGCCACATAGAGGACGTCCTCGACCGCGATCTCCCGGAGGTCTGGCGCGAGGAAGACAAGCTCACTGCTGCGGAGAACAGACGGCGGGGCGCGCAGAAGGCAGCACTGCGCAAGGCGGGCAAACTCGCGAGTGGAAACGCCACCGGACGCGACGCCGCAAGGGACGATGCGGCACCAAATCTGAAGGGTTGGGATGACTTCGACCTAGACGGACTGCTCCGCTGATTCCCTGCGTTCATTAAGGTCGGTGGTCAGCTTTCGACTCCATTGTTGCCGTTTGGGATGCGTCCGTCGTCGCCGGAAACCTACCGTACATTTAGTTCTCGTCGAACGGCAAAGTCAGGGCCGCAATTCGACGGGCCGCTTTGGGCGGCATCGGCAAAGGCCGCCCGTTCCGTTGCCATTCGCCGAGCCATCGAGCGCGCGGCCGCAGCTCTCCTCAAAAGAGGCAAGTCGGAGACGGCCGAGCGGCGCGTCCGAGAATGCGTGCGTCGAGCTTTCGCTCCGCGCACGCTTCTCATCAGTCAACTTTTCAGCAGCCCGGTCTGTAGGCATCCGGACGACATAGCTCAAGCCCTGACGCTCGGCGTAGCCGATGGCCAATTCCAAGGTCGGAGCTCGACTTGTGTCAGCGTATCGCCGCTGCCGATGTACGCCATCCGCGGTTCGACGAAGGGTGCGGTGCGGCGCTTGAACGTCAGCCGCCAGGCAGATCCGGTCCTTGCAGAAGTCGTGACGGAGCAGCAGGGCCGCCAAATCCGCGCCACGGCGTCTTCCGGAAAGACCGATCGCCCGAACGACAATGCCCGTGATGAAGCAGGCCAGTTGTCATGGCCGGGGCTGACACAGGTCATTCTTTCATAGAGCGCGTTGTTCCTGTGCAGCGTCTCCATCGTTCATCCCTCCCTGAAGAGGTGAAGGACACGGCCGGAGGCGGGTCTTGGTCCCGCCTCCGGCTGGTTTGGCCGGATCAGCTCTTGCCGTTGATGGCGATGCGCTTGGCTTGCGCTTGCGCACGCTCGGTCTTGGGTAAGGCGACGGTCAGCACGCCGTTCTTGAAATTGGCGCTCACCTCGTCATCCTCGACCTCGACGCCGAGCGGGATGCGGCGCTTGAAGCGACCGTAAAAGCGCTCCGAGAACTGACGGTCCTTGTCTTCAGTCTCGGACCGCTTCTCGCCCTTCAGCGTCAGCACGCCGTCTTCGAGCAGCACTTCTATGTCTTTCTCATCAAGGCCAGGAACCTCGGCCGTGACGCGGATCTCCTTCTCGCCATCGGAGACTTCCACGTTCGGCCAGCCTCCGCCGCCGAATGAGGAGAACCTGCCGAGGGCCGGCAGGCGGCTGTCGAAACCGCGGAAGACATCGTCGAACAGCCGGTTCACCTCGCGGTGCAGCGACAGGAACGGGTCGCGGTCATCGTCGCGGAAGACGCTCGGAAGCTGGTTGCCGTTGTTGCGGCCCAAGGGGTTCAGATCACGTACGCTCATCGGTTTTCTCCTTTCATGTCTTCATGATCTGCCTTTCAGCAAAGCTCCGCCGCGAGCCGGACGCGAACGTCCGGCTCTTGGGAGCGTCATGGTGGATTGCTTCAGGCGGCCTGCTTTTCGGCCTCGATCTGGCGCTGCGCGACCTTTGGCGTGGCCGCAGCGCTGCCGATCTGGATCCGGCGCGGCTTCATCTCTTCGGGAATCTCTCGCTTGAGCTCGATCGTCAGCAGGCCGTTCTCCAGCCCAGCGCCAGTGACCTTCACATGGTCGGCCAACTGGAAGCGGCGTTCGAACGCGCGACCGGCGATGCCACGATGCAGATACTCGGCCTTGTCTTCGTTCTTCTTCTCGCCGGTCACCAGAAGCATATTCTGCTCCTGCGTCATGGACAGCTCGTCCTGGCTGAAGCCGGCCACCGCCATGGTTATGCGGTAGTCGTCCTCGCCGGTCCTGGCGATATCGTAAGGGGGCCAGTTGTCGATCGTCGTTGTCGCCCTGCTCGCGTTCTCGAGAAGGTCGAAGACTCGATCGAAGCCGACGCTCGACCGATAGAGCGGGGAAAAGTCGAATGCTGTTCTCATAGCCATATCCTCCATTGAGCAACATGAGTACGAGGAGCGCCAAGAAGCCGGCGCTCCCTGACCATGCCGGTCCTGTTCAGCGACCGGCTCCATTGAGCTAGGAATCGTTTTTTCTAGCGTCAAGACCCTCACGAAACCAAAATTTTCGTCGAAACGCCGAACGGAATTGCAGCGTTCCAGACGTCACCTACTCAGAATCGGTCGCAAATATTGGGACGCTGGACGATGGCGATTACACGCAAAGAAATCGTATCCATTCTTTGTTGGGGACCGGTGCATCGGCTGAGGAACTCAGGGAGGCCTGGGGCTGGCTCCACAACGGACGAGGCTCTGATGGGGCGGGGCGCCCGCTGCCCCGGAACCCAAGTGGGCAGGCTGATCGGTATGCTGGAACCGGATGAGGACGAAGCGTAGCGCACCGTCGGACCCGCGTCTTGAACTCGGGCCGCAAGCTGGACCATGTCGTTTCCGGAAGGAGCGCTCGCCCCTTCCGGTTGCTTCTTCGAAAAGACGATCAGAACCGCTGGGGGAAGTGATGAAGGACGTCGCGTTTTCGGAACCCGTCATCCTGCATTTGCCTGGCATCGGCGACCGCAAGGTTGCGACCAGCTTCGAAGCGATCGAATGCCTTCAGAACGAATGGCCGCAATGGGCGAGAGGCAGGAACTGGCGCAGCGCGCGGTCGGCTTGTCGCGATGCGCTCGACGGATGGTGTGGCGCGAAGTCGGCCCGGCGGAGCTTCGTCAAGGCCGCCGATCGGGCGGGGCTGTTGCCCTGCCGGCGGCGGTCGAGCGCCACAGCGGGCGCGAGCCGGCATCCGGCGATGCAAGGCTCGCAGCCTGCACCTCTCAGTGTATGGCAATGATCCCGTCCACCGCCTTCCACTCGGACGGACGGATCAGGCGATGGTGGGCGACGCGCACAGAGTGCAGCGCGCCCTCCAGTGTTTCCTTCCAGTAGCCGAGGAAGCCGCGCAGTTCGGGAAAGTCCGGTGCCAGGTCATATTCCTGCCAGATATAAAGCTGCAGCAGGCTCGGATGGTCAGGCATGTGGTAGTGGATCTCTGCGGTCGTCAGTCCAAAACCCTCCATCTGCATCCGGAATTCCCTGCTCAAGCTCGCTGCCATTCTCCACCTTTCCTCTTGCTCGCTGCCTAGGCATCCAGCCGCTGCTGCTCTGAACCGCGTTCGCCTACGGCTCCGTTCGAACGCTTGGCATCGATGCGGTCGAGTTGCCGTAGCGCGTCCATGACTGCATCGAAGGGGATTGGCTGCCGGGCACCCGGCGGTTGCCTCAGCGCCGGCATGGATTCGACCGCGCAAGCGTCCGAGGCCCAGGATGAGAGGATTGCGCGCTTTTCGCGAACATCCAACGTTCCGTCACGTAGTACGTCGTCGGGATGCTTGTAGTGACGCGCCGGCGACAGCAGCCGGTCGAGCGCGAGGTCATCGGATTCGGGTGCCAGTGAAGGGATGATCGTCGAAAAATCGGTTCGGCCCATCGATATCCTCCTTCCGGTTTGCCGTTCCAAAAGCTCCGTTTCGATCTCAATTCGAGAAGTCATGCATATCGCATGGCGCTCCTTAGATTATGCTCGATCACGGACAAATTTCAAGCCCGCCGGACGAGCCGAACCCCCAAATAGCCGCATGTTTTCATGATGCTAGCACTCGGCAGGATCGAGTGACAAAAATTTTAGTGGCACCTCTTGAAATGGCGAAATCGCAAAACCAACTCGAAATGCGCGCGATGCCTGCTGAAGGGTCGCCGCGCCCCGCACCGGCCCGATATTGCCGGTCCGGTGTGGAGGAACATCAAAATCTGTTTGTCCTGAAGGAGAACGAAATGGCGTTCCGTCCATTGCACGACCGTATCCTGGTCCGCCGTATCGAAGCCGACGAAAAGACGGCTGGCGGCATCATCATCCCTGACACCGCGAAGGAGAAACCGCAGGAAGGCGAGGTCATCGCCGTCGGTCCCGGAGCGCGTGACGAGAGCGGCAAGCTCATCGAACTCGACGTGAAGGTCGGCGACCGCATCCTGTTCGGTAAATGGTCCGGCACCGAGATCAAGCTGAACGGTGAGGATTTCCTCATCATGAAGGAAAGCGATGTGATGGGCGTGATCGACCAGAGCGTCGCGTTCAAGAAGGCCGCGTGAACCGGGCCCAGAAGAAACCAACCAGTCAACGAAAGCTGCCTAGATTTGAAGGAGTGATCCCATGGCTGCCAAGGAAGTCAAATTCCACACCGAGGCCCGCGAGAAGATGCTGCGAGGCGTCGACATCCTCGCGAATGCGGTGAAGGTCACGCTCGGCCCCAAGGGCCGCAATGTCGTGATCGACAAATCGTTCGGCGCCCCGCGCATCACCAAGGACGGTGTCACCGTCGCCAAGGAGATCGAGCTTGAGGACAAGTTCGAGAACATGGGCGCCCAGATGGTGCGCGAGGTCGCCTCGAAGACAAATGACCTTGCCGGTGACGGCACCACCACGGCGACCGTTCTCGCCCAGGCCATCGTCAGGGAAGGCGCCAAGGCGGTGGCCTCGGGCATGAACCCGATGGACCTGAAGCGCGGCATCGACAAGGCGGTCGATGCGGTCGTCGCGGAGCTCAAGGCCAATGCCCGCAAGGTGACCCAGAACGGCGAGATCGCCCAGGTCGGCACCATCTCGGCCAATGGCGACGCCGAGATCGGCCGCTTCCTGGCCGAAGCCATGGAGAAGGTCGGCAACGAGGGCGTCATCACCGTGGAGGAAGCCAAGACCGCGGAGACGGAGCTCGAGGTTGTCGAGGGCATGCAGTTCGACCGCGGTTATCTCTCGCCCTACTTCATCACCAACCAGGACAAGATGCGGGTCGAACTGGAAGAGCCGTACGTGCTCATTCACGAGAAGAAGCTCGGCAATCTGCAGGCCATGCTGCCCGTTCTGGAAGCGGTGGTGCAGTCGGGCAAGCCTCTGCTGATCATCGCCGAGGATGTCGAGGGCGAAGCGCTCGCTACGCTGGTCGTCAACAAGCTTCGCGGCGGCCTCAAGGTCGCGGCCGTCAAGGCTCCGGGCTTCGGCGACCGCCGCAAGGCCATGCTGGAGGATATCGCCATCCTGACTGGCGGCACCGCGATCAGCGAGGATCTCGGCATCAAGCTGGAGAACGTGACGCTGCAGATGCTGGGCCGCGCCAAGAAGGTGGTGATTGAAAAGGAGAACACCACCATCGTCGACGGTGTCGGCCGCAAGGAGGAGATCGAGGGCCGCATCGCCCAGATCAAGGCGCAGATCGAGGAGACCACGTCGGACTACGACCGCGAGAAGCTTCAGGAGCGGCTGGCCAAGCTCGCCGGCGGCGTCGCGGTGATCCGAGTCGGCGGCTCGACCGAGGTCGAGGTCAAGGAGCGCAAGGACCGCGTCGACGACGCGCTGCACGCCACGCGGGCAGCAGTCGAAGAAGGCATCCTGCCTGGTGGCGGCGTCGCCCTTCTGAGGGCTGCGAAGGCGTTGGACAATGTCCAGACCGACAATGCCGATCAGAGGACCGGCGTCGAGATCGTGCGGCGGGCCATCGAGACGCCGGCCCGCCAGATCGCCGAAAATGCCGGGGCTGAAGGCTCGATCATCGTCGGCAAGCTGCGCGAGAAGGCCGACTTTGCTTGGGGCTGGAACGCCCAGACGAACGAGTTCGGCGATCTCTACAGCCAAGGCGTCATCGACCCGGCCAAGGTCGTCCGCACCGCGCTGCAGGATGCGGCCTCAGTCGCCGGCCTGCTCGTCACCACCGAGGCCATGGTCGCCGAAAAGCCGAAGAAGGAGGCCGCCCCGGCAATGCCCGCGGGCGCCGGCATGGACTTCTGAGGCAGCCGAGGATCGCCCGCGCCCCTCGTCGGGCGCGGGCTCCATCCGAATATTCGAGGCTGATATGAACGCGCTACCGAGCATCGGAACCCTTGCGTCACCGACGATCGGCGCGCTTCTGCCAACCATGCAGAGCCTGCTGATCGTCTGGTTGCAGATCTCCGGTCCGTACCTGCGCCGAACTTCGACCCGGCCTTTTCCAGCAAGAAGCCCGCGCTCGCACGCGATGCGCAGATTATCCTTCCGCAGGATCCTTCCAGATAATCCACCTCGCGTGATGCACAGCAGCGTCCGAGACGTCCGTTCGCTCCGAATCCCATCTCCGCGCCACCGCTCGCATCACGTCAGCCTGACTTGAAAGGGTCAAGCCATGCCTCACATCCGCTTTGAAGAACCCGTGATACTCCTGGTCGGAATGGGTTTGCCCGTTCGCATTGAGACCGTGATGGAAGCCTATGCGCTTCTTCAGGACTTGCCCGCCGCCAGCCGGAACGGCGCGCATGCCGTCGCGCTCAACGCCTGCAAGGCCGGCATCGCCGGCGGGATCGATGCCGAGACCGTGCGGGCGACATTCGTCGCCTTCGCGCGCCGACATGACATTCTTGTCCCCGATGCCGCCTCGCTCCCGCTATCAAATGGTGTCCGACCAATCCTGTCGGCCAACAGCGGCATGTTTTAGCAGACAACTCCCGGAGAATAGGCTCGCTACGCATGCCGCACGGCAATGCCTGTAAGTCCGAACACGCGTCACTTAATACCTTCTGAGGAGGCGGTGCCGACAGCTCGGCCGGCCTCCGGGAGAAAGCGGGACGATGTCCGTTTGCGGGAGGGGCAGCGTCAAATTGATCGTCCGCTTAGGGCGCGCCTTGATGCTGAGCCCGTTGAAAGGCAGCTTTCGCAGCATAGTAGCCCGAAACCTGCCAGTCCGTTTCCCACCCCTAAGACGCCGGTTCTAGGAGAGCTACACGGCAAGCTCTCGCCGCGACGCCGTGGCCAGGTCGGATATCAGTTCATCGGGGATAGGTTTCGCTGGTGAGAACGTGACACCAGTCTTCGATGCGTTGAGGCCTGCCGCAGCTATCTTGTCGCGATGACCGGCAATAGCACCTTTCGGAACGTAAAGACCGCACTGTTTGCTGAACGCACCGTAGCCCGCGATGATCCTTCCCCCGAAACTGAAACCAGGCATCCCGTACTGAATGACTTCTTCAGCGTCCGGAAGAGCACGCTTCAGCTCCCTGCGAACGTGCGCAAGTTGTGATCGGAGAGCTTCAGGGGCAGCGGCGATGTAGGCATCGTGGTCAAGAAACTCGGCCATGCCTGATCATCCGCGAAGAGACGGGATTTCACAAGCCGAGCAGTGTCTGATTTGGCAGAGATGCCCTCGGACCAGGCGTTCCGCTTCCCACCCCCTTCCGACCATGGCTAGTCCCGGGGGGTCGACACCGCGCAAGGAACAAATTAAGAACATCCTCCTGTTTGCCAGGGTGCACTGCGTTGCGTTACGCCGAGCTTCAGGTCACTTCACATTTCAGCTTCCTCCGCGGAGCCTCGTCGGCCGAGGAGCTGTTCGCCCAGGCGCTTGCCTGCGGGGTCGAAGCACTGGGACTCGTCGACCGGAATTCCTTGGCGGGCATCGTGCGCGCGCATGAGGCCGCGAAGGCGACTGGGATTCGACTCGTCGTTGGTTGCCGGCTCGATCTCTCCGATGGCATGTCGATCCTGGTCTATCCGACAGATCGCGCCGCCTATTCCCGTCTCTGCCGGATGCTCTCATTGGGCAAGAAGCGTGGGGGCAAGGCCAGGTGCGTCCTCCACTGGGACGATGTGGCGGCCTACGCGGAAGGACTCGTCGCCGTTCTCGTGCCTGACGAGGCGGATGATCTTACGGCGCTGCACCTTCGCCGCCTGCGCGACGCCTTCCCGGGAAGCGCCTACCTCGCGCTGACGCTGCGCCGCCGCCCGAACGATCAGTTCCGGCTCTACAAGCTGTCGCAGATGGCGCAGGCGGTCGGCGTGCCGACGGTGGTGACGAACGACGTGCTGTTCCACGAGCCTGGCCGTCGAATGCTGCAGGATGTTGTGACCTGCATCCGGCACAACGTCACCATCGACCAGCTTGGCCACCGGCGCGAGCGGCACGCCGATCGCTATCTCAAGCCGGCCGAGGAGATGCGGCGGCTGTTCTCCCGCTATCCTGAGGCGCTCGCGCGCACGGTCGAGATCGCCGACCGCTGCCGCTTCTCCCTCGACGAGTTGAAGTATCAGTATCCGGAGGAGCGCGACGACCCGACCATCTCCCCGCAGGAGATGCTGGTGCGGCTGACTTGGGAGGGCGCCGAGCAACGTTACCCTGAGGGTGTGCCGGACAGCGTGCGCGCGACGCTGGAGCACGAACTGTGCCTGATCGAGAAACTCGAATACGCCCCATACTTCCTGACCGTGAACTCCATTGTGCGCTTCGCGCGCTCGCAGGACATCCTCTGCCAGGGCCGCGGCTCGGCGGCGAACTCCGCCGTCTGCTACGTGCTCGGCATCACCTCGATCGATCCCGGCCGCAACGACCTCCTGTTCGAGCGTTTCGTCTCCGAGGAACGGCGCGAGCCGCCCGACATCGATGTCGACTTCGAGCACGAGCGGCGCGAGATCGTCATGCAGTGGATCTTCGAGACCTACGGGCGCAGCCACGCGGCGCTCTGCTCGACCGTCATCCGCTACCGCACCAAGGGCGCGTTGCGCGATGTCGGCAAGGCACTCGGGCTGACCGAGGACCTGATCAAGGCGCTGTCCTCGCAGGTCTGGGGCTGGTCCGAGGAAGGCGTCACGGAAGCTCAGGTCAAGGACATGAACCTGAACCTCGGCGACCGCAGGCTGCGGCTCGCGCTCGACCTCGCACGGCAACTCATGGGCGCTCCACGGCATCTCTCGCAGCACCCGGGCGGATTCGTGCTGACGCATGACCGCCTCGATGATCTCGTGCCGATCGAGCCGGCCGCCATGGCCGACCGCCAGGTCATCGAGTGGGACAAGGACGACATCGACGCACTGAAGTTCATGAAGGTGGACGTGCTCGCTCTCGGCATGCTGACCTGCATGAAGAAGGGGCTCGACCTGCTCGCCGAGCACAAGGGCATCGCCTACGACCTGGCGTCCATTCCGGCCGAGGATCCGCGCACGTATTCGATGATCCGCAAGGCAGACACGCTCGGCACCTTCCAGATCGAATCCCGGGCGCAGATGTCGATGCTGCCCCGGCTGAAGCCGCGCACCTATTACGACCTCGTCGTGCAGGTGGCGATCGTCCGGCCGGGGCCAATCCAGGGCGATATGGTCCATCCCTACCTAAGACGCCGCGAAGGCCGTGAACCGGTGGTCTTCCCGAAGCCGGAATTGGAGAAGGTGCTGGGCAAGACGCTCGGTGTGCCGCTCTTCCAGGAACAGGCCATGCGCGTCGCCATCGAGTGTGCGGGCTTCACAGCGGGTGAGGCCGACATGCTGCGCAAGTCGATGGCTACCTTCAAGTTCACGGGCGGTGTCAGCCGGTTCAAGGGAAAACTGATCGAGGGCATGGTCGAGCGCGGCTACGATCGCGACTTCGCAGAGAGGACCTTTTCGCAGCTGGAAGGATTCGGCAGTTACGGCTTTCCTGAGAGCCACGCCGCCTCCTTCGCGCTGATCGCCTATGCGTCGGCCTGGCTCAAATGCTGGCATCCAGACGTCTTCTGCGCTGCCCTCCTCAACTCCCAGCCCATGGGCTTCTACGCCCCAGCCCAGATCGTCCGCGATGCGATCGAGCACGGCGCCGTGGTCCGCCCGGTTTGCGTGAACGCCTCCCACTGGGACTGCACCCTCGAGGAGATGGACGATGGCCGCTTCGCCGTCCGGCTCGGCATGCGCATGGTTAAGGGACTCGCCAACGGCCATGCCGCCCGCATCGCTGCCGTCCGCGGCGACGAGTCCTTCGCCTCCATCGACGACATGTGGCGGCGCGCTGGTGTCCCGTCCCACGTCCTGGAGCGGCTCGCGGAGGCGGACGCCTTCCGGCACTCTTTCGGCATGTCGCGGCGCGAGGCGCTATGGGCCATCAAGGGATTGCGGGACGAGCCTCTGCCACTGTTCGCCGCCGCGTCCGCGCGCGAGCAGGAGACCGTTCCGGAACAGGTAGAGCCTGCTACGATGCTACGCCGGATGACCGATGGCAGCGAGGTCGTCTCCGACTACGGCCACACCGGGCTGTCTCTGCGCCAGCACCCCGTATCCTTCCTGAGGGCAGACCTTGGACGGCGCCGCGTCGTGACCTGCGCCGAGGCGATGCGTGCGCGGGATGGCCGCTGGCTGGAGGCTGCAGGACTCGTGCTTGTCCGACAGCGGCCGGGCAGCGCCAAGGGTGTCATGTTTATCACAATCGAGGACGAGACTGGGATTGCGAACCTCGTGGTGTGGCCGAAGATATTCGAGAAGTTCCGCCGGGTGGTCCTAGGATCGACGATGTTCGCGGTTCGGGGCCGTATTCAGCGCGAGGGCGAGGTCGTGCATCTGGTCGCCCACGACCTGACGGACATGTCGGAGACGCTGGCGGGGATTGGAAGGCGTGACGCACAGTTCCCCCTCCCGCACGGCCGCGGCGACGAATTCCATCACGGGAGTCCTACGCCCGATCCTCGCGGGGCCGCCAAGCCGAGGGATATCTACATTCCTGACCTACACATCGATCAGCTTCGGGTTCAGGCGAAGAACTTCCGCTAGTCCGAGGACGGCGCTTGCTTGCCAACGCCCGGTGCGCGGCTAGTCTCGCGGGCCATGTGAGCTGGTCCCGCGGCCCGCATCGCCGGAGGCATGAGGTGTATGAGTTGGCCGCCTAGCCCTTCCGTTCAGGGGCCGAAAGCTGACGGTCCGGTCTAGGGATTCAACTCGGGAAAGCAGGCATTTAGTTCCACTGGCAGAGCCATATCCGCCTGATGGTCACCTCTCGTCCGGCAAGATCTCGTACACCACGCCCTCCGGGTCGAAGGTGATGTGAGCCTTGGCTCCGAAGGCGGACGCGACGTGACGCTGGATGAGGCGGGAACCGAAACCAGATTTCAGTGGGGGTGTGACCACGGGTCCACCCCTCTCCCGCCATGTCAATTGAAGGCCATGGTTTTCAGCGCCTGCCATGAGATCGCGACCTGTCCTTGTCCGTTCGAGAGAGAGCCGTACTTGATCGCGTTGGTCACCAGTTCGTTGAGCGCCAGCGACAGGGCCAAGGCCTTTTCCTCCGGCAGCTTGAGATTGGGACCTTCGGCGATGACCCGGCCTTCCTCGATGGCATGCGGCGCGAGCGCCGTGGATACGATGCTGTGGATGTCGGCTTCGGTCGTGACACCAGCGCGGAGGACGTTCTGGACGTCGGCGAGAGCCTGAAGGCGTCGGATCAGCGTCCTTTCGATATCCTGGCGGTCTTCTGACGCTCGCACTGTCTGGGAAGCGATCGAACTGACGAGAGTGAGGATGTTCCGTATGCGGTGGGAAAGCTCCGCATTGAGAACGTCTGACCGTCGCTGGGCAAGGACGGTCTCGGTCGTCTCGACAACCGTGTCCATGAAGCCTTGGATGTGACCATCGGCATCGACGACAGGGCTGTATCTCACGCGATGTCGAACGTCCGTGGCGATTTGGCCTGAAGGGCTCGCCGTTTCTGAGCCGGCGATTTTCCTGAGCTCCGATTTCATTTCGGCATAGCACTCGGTCGGGACATATGTTCCGACACAGCATTCTATTTTGAGTGAGGGACGGAACAGCCCCTCTTGTCCTTCGTTTAAGGCAAGTGTTCACGCGCACGTGAACATCCGCCCCCATGCTACAAAATCACGAAGGACATGAAAATGGCCAAGGAAAAGACGTTGGAAGATCTCTTCCATGACACGCTGAAGGACATCTACTACGCCGAGCGAAAAATCCTGAAAGCGCTGCCCAAGATGAAGCGCGCCGCTCAATCCGACGAGCTGAAGGCCGCATTCGAGAAGCACAAGGACGAGACCGAAGGTCACGTTGAGCGGCTTCAGCAAGTATTCGAAATTATCGGCAAGCGCGCACAGGGCAAGACCTGTGACGCCATCGAGGGCATCATCGCAGAAGGCGAGGAGATCATGGACGAGTTCAAGGACACGGCGGCTCTCGATGCCGGCCTGATCTCGGCCGCCCAGGCCGTGGAGCATTACGAGATCACCCGCTACGGCACCCTGAAGCGCTGGGCGACCGAACTCGGCATGGCCGACGCGGCCAAGCTGCTCGACGCCACGCTCCAGGAAGAGGCAAAGACCGACAGCGACCTGACGAAACTCGCCGACTCTTCGGCCAACGACAGGGCAAAGGCACGTAAAGCCGCCTGAAGCACGAACGACCCGGGAGATCACCTCCCGGGTCGTTTTGCTTGAGGCCTCGGAGGCATCCCATGCATCTGCTGGCACTTCACAGGATCGCCCGTTCCGGCGACGGACTTACACCCGAACTCCAGCGGCTTCTCTCTGCGCGTGAGGCTCAGTCCGCCGACACCCGCATCGTGCCGCTGCGCCGATTCAATCCTTACATTCCGGACATCGCCGGGGGATTTCCGCAGCAGAAGTTATCCGAAGACGACCCGCGCAACAGCGAGCGGCAACGACACCCACGGTTCAGGCGTCCGCCTGGCTGACATTTGTTGGACGATGTTCGTCCGAGTGACCCACGAGGAAACCCCCATGGCCCGCACCCCAGCCAAGACATCCATCGGCAAGGCAGCCAGCATCCATGACCAGAAACTCGTCCGCGGCAATGGCGGCGAACTGCACCAGATTGCCGAGGGCGATGCGGAGGTGATGACCACCGCTCAGGGCGGTCCCGTCGCCGACGACCAGAACACGCTGAAGATCGGCGAGCGCGGCCCGACGCTGATCGAGGATTTTCATTTCCGCGAAAAGATCTTCCACTTCGACCACGAGCGCATTCCGGAGCGCGTGGTGCATGCGCGCGGCTACGGCGCGCACGGCTATTTCGAGACCTATGAATCACTCGCCAAATACACCCGCGCCGACATCTTCCAGCGCGCCGGCGAGAAGACGCCCGCCTTCGTGCGTTTCTCGACCGTCGCTGGCGCCAAGGGCTCCTTCGATCTCGCGCGCGACGTGCGCGGCTTCGCGGTCAAGCTCTACACGCAGGAGGGCAACTGGGACATCGTCGGCAACAACATCCCGGTCTTCTTCATCCAGGACGCGATCAAGTTTCCCGACCTCGTGCACGCTGTGAAGGAGGAGCCGGATCGCGCCTTCCCGCAGGCCCAGTCGGCGCACGACAACTTCTGGGACTTCATTTCGCTGACGCCTGAGTCCATGCACATGATCATGTGGGTCATGTCGGACCGGGCCATCCCGCGCTCCTTCCGATTCATGGAAGGGTTCGGCGTCCACACATTCCGCTTCCTGAACGCCAAGGACGAGTCGACCTTCGTCAAGTTCATTTGGAAGCCGAAACTCGGCCTGCAGTCGGTCGTATGGAACGAGGCGGTCAAGATCAACGGCGCCGATCCGGACTTCCATCGCCGCGACCTGTGGGATTCGATCCAGGCCGGCGACTTCCCGGAATGGGAGCTGTGCGTGCAACTGTTCGACCAGGAGTTCGCCGACTCCTTCGACTTCGACATCCTCGACCCGACCAAGATTATCCCGGAGGAGATCATCGAGCCGATGCCCGTCGGCCGGCTGGTGCTCGACCGGATGCCGGACAATTTCTTCGCCGAGACCGAGCAGGTCGCGTTCATGACGCAGAACGTGCCGCCCGGCGTCGACTTCTCCAACGACCCCCTGCTGCAGGGCCGCAACTTCTCCTATCTCGACACGCAGCTGAAGCGGCTGGGCGGGCCTAACTTCACCCACATCCCGATCAACGCGCCGAAATGCCCAATGCAACACTTCCAGCAGGACGGGCACATGGCGATGCGCAACCCGGTCGGCCGGGCGAACTATCAGCCGAATTCGTGGGGCATGGGACCGCGCGAGAATCCGCAGAAAGGCTTCCGCTCTTTCGCGGATGCGGAGGAAGGACAGAAAGTGCGCCTGCGCGCCGAGAGCTTCGCCGATCATTACAGTCAGGCGCGGCAGTTCTTCGTCAGCCAGACAGTGACCGAGCAGAAGCACATCGCCATGGCTCTGACCTTCGAGCTGTCGAAGGTTGAGACGCCCGTCATCCGCGAGCGTGTGGTCTCGCATCTCCTCAACATCGACGAGGGCCTGGGCGAGACGGTCGCCGAAAAGCTGGGTATGAAGAAGCTGCCAAAAAAGGCCGATGCCGCTGTCGAGCCACGTGACGACCTCCCCGCCTCCGACGCGCTGTCTATCGTCAAGAACGGACCCGAGAGCTTCGAGGGCCGCAAGGTCGGCGTGCTGGTCTCGGATGGCTGTGATGGATCCCTGGTGAAAAAGCTGGATGCCGCGCTGAAGAAAGAGGGGGCGATGATGGAGATCGTCGCACCGAAGGTCGCCGGGGTGGAAGCCGCCGACGGCACCATCATCGAAGGAAAGCAGATGATCGACGGCGGCCCCTCGGTGCTCTACGACGCCGTCGCGCTCATCGTCAGTCCGGAAGGAGCAGAACAGCTGGTCAAGGAAGCAGCAGCACGCGACTTCGTCGCCGATGCCTTTGCCCACTGCAAGTTCATCGCCCATGTCGAGGCCGCGCAGCCACTGCTCGACAAGGCCGGCGTCGAGCCGGACGAAGGGGTCATGCCGCTGACTTCGGCAGACGATATCACTGCCTTCATCGAGAGCTGCCGGAAGCTCCGCCTCTGGGCTCGCGAACAGAAGGTGAAGCTGTAGGGGCCATGTCGAGCCAGGAACTGGCCCACGGGCCGCTAGGGGCAAAATGCCTGCATGTCTGCGTCGACATGCAGGCCGTCTTCCTGCCGGGGTCACCATGGGCCAATCCCTGGATGGAGCGGATGCTTCCAGCGATCGAGGAATTGGCTGGCCGGCATGCAGACCGAACGGTGTTCACCCGCTTCATTCCCGCGCGCGATGCCGGCAGCGCGCCGGGCATGTGGAAGCGCTACTGGCGCAAGTGGGAATCCTTGACCCTGGAGCACATCGACCCGGCCACACTTCGGCTCGTGCCGTCCCTTGCGCGTCTCGCGCCTCCGGCACGCATCGTCGACAAACGCGTGTATTCGCCGTGGACCGAAGGACATTTCGAGCAGCTTCTCGGGAGTGGTGAGGTCGACACGCTGGTGGTCACCGGCGGAGAGACCGACGTCTGCGTCCTGGCGACGGTGCTCGGCGCGATCGACCGAGGTTTCCGGACCGTCGTTGCCGCCGATGCGATCTGCGGCTCCGCGGACGAAACGCACGATGCGGCGATGAAGCTCTACACGTCGCGCTTCAGCCAGCAAGTCGAGATCGCGACGACCGAGGAAATCTTGGCGAACTGGCGATGACCGATCTCTATCTCGTCTATGTGCGCGACCCCGTTCCCGAACAGTCACCCCTGTTCGGCGGGGTGGAACTTGAGCCCGGGTTGTATTTAGTCCGAAGCGAGCTGACTCGCTCCCGGCTGTACCACGCCATCAAGCGCGAGCTATCGCCTGCCATACTGCTGGTCGCGCCCCTGGGCGGGATGCCAAAGTTCAAGGGCATGAGAAAATACCCTACGAAGGATTCCGCGGGCCCGTTGACCCGCTGACAGGTCCGGAGCGCGGCTGTCCGGGCTATCGATCCAAAATTGTCCTCACTTTCGCCGCCAGTTCCTCGATCGTATAGGGCTTGGACAGGAGTTCGGTACTGTGGTCGAGCGTGCCGTTGTGAACGACGGCGTTGCGCGTGCAGCCTGTCGTGTACAGAATCTTCAGGTTCGGCTTCAGCACCTTCGCCTTCTTGACCGGTTCCCTCCCTGACATGTCCGGCATGACCACGTCGGTGAACAGGAGATCGGGCGTAGGCCCAGTCCGGATCGCGGCCGGATCATCCGTTCCTACAGGCTCACGCCCAGAACCCGCAGGTCGGTTCTCCACCCCGGCGGGGCCGCTCGATAGGATTCGTCGCTCGTCAACTCAGCCTATCAGAGACCGCCGACGGACAGCTCCTTCCGCACGCTGGAGTCGTCATCCAGAAACTCGGACTCGGCCCGGGCTCCAACCGCATCGAAGTATCGGCTCAGGAAGTTCCGGAATGAAGCGGCCAAGGCGATGTCGGCGATATTGAGGTCGGTCAGTCCGACGGAGCGGAGGGAATCGATCATGTCCTGGTCGATCCGGGAGGCGTCGACCGTGATCTGCTCGGCATAGGCCAGCATGGCCACTTGCTGTTCGGTTAGCCCGGCGTTGCGATAGTCGCGATGCACGGCCAGCGCCTGTTCCCTTCCGATCATGCCGGACAGCGCTTTGAAGTAGACGTGGGAGCAATAGCTGGAAGGCACATGTTTGGCCGCCACCAAGGTGATCAGGCGGAAATTGACCAGCCCCAGAGAAAACCCGTCTCTGATCTGGTGCAATAGGTGCTCCACCGGCGCCAGCATGTCAGGCCTGGCTGTCCAACACCGGGTAGCCTCCATCACGCGTCCCATCGAAGCCATCTCGTCGTCATAGATGGACGCGATTTCGCCTTCGGCTTCCGACGGTTCTATCGTTCGAACAAACATTTCCACCTCCTCGGTTGCTTGGTCCTTTCTGCATTCTTGCTCGGAAGAGGGACCGTAGGAAGTGCAACGAGCCATAGCGAGATCGATTGCCACGGCACCCGATGAGAGTTCGCGTGTCGGGACGATGTGCCGAAAGCTGTCGATTGCGATAGGAACGCCCAGGATCAGAATCAGGGCTGCCCACGGGCCGGCCTGAGCCCAACCTGGCGGAAGCTTCCTAGCGGTGACTAGCCGCGTCGGTTTTTGAAAGACTCTTCAGGCATCCGACCTTAACGTGTCGCCGATCGAGGTTCTGAGCGCCGTCCCGCAACGTGACCAGTAAACAACAGCTAGCGCGTCAGGCGCGCATCTCAACGCCCTCTGCAACTGTCGGGTTGGCGGCTCTGATTCTAGCCGTGTTGGCGGGCCTAGCCGCGCTGTTGATCTGGCAGAACTACGGGAACGCTATGCGGGCTGCCGAGGCACGAGCGATGTCATCGGCTCAGGTGGTTTCGGCGCATATCGAATGGATGATGGAGGCGAGTGACCAAGCACTCCAGCGGATAGATGCCGCCCTCGGTGACACGCCGGTCAGCAGCGCGGATGAGGCAATCGCTGACATCCGCAAGGCGGTCGGAAATCTGCCCGAAGGTTTCCAGTATTCGGTCTACGACGAGACCGGCCGCCTCCGGTACTCCAGTGTGCCTGAAGCCGTGGGAATCCAAGTCTCCGACCGGGAATATTTCCGGAAGCTGCGCGACGGGCAGCAGGTCGTCATCTCACCGCAGCTGAAGGAGCGCCTGAGCGGGGAACAGGTTTTCGTCGTCGCTCGCAGGATCAATCGAGGCGGCACGTTCCACGGCGCCGCCAGCATTGCTATCCCGACGCGAGCTATGGACGAGTTCTGGCTCTTGCTGGAACTGGGACCTCGCTCGACCGTCTCCGTCATCCGCTCAGACGGTTGGCTGGTCGCTCGCCATCCCCAACTGCCCGAAACTATCGATCTCGGCGACACGCCACTCTTTACCCAGTACCTGCCAGCCAGCCCGAGCGGTTTCTACCACAACACCGCCTCCATAGCTGATGGCCTGTCGCGGATCGTGGGTTATCGCAAGGTCGAACTTTGGCCGCTAGTAGCCTTGGTGGGTATCGAGCGCGGCGAAGCACTGGGCTTCTTCTGGCGCAGCCTGCGGGACGGTATGCTGATCGGCGTCCCCCTGATGGGGCTGCTCATTGGCGGAATGTTCTGGATCCTGCGCCTGCTTCGGGCGGACGTAGGAAAACGCGTCGCGCTGGAACACGCGCTGGAACGAAACAACTTCCTGATGCGCGAGATCCATCATCGCGTAAAGAACAACCTCCAGGCCGTCTCATCCCTTGTTCGCCTGCAGCCGCTCCCCCATGAGCGCAAGGAGGACATGGTCCGCCGGATTGCGGCGATGGTTGCCGTACACGAGCAGATCTATGGTGCCGACCAGTTCGAACAAGTCGACGTAGCTCCGTATCTGGAACGGTTGGTCAGGGAGGTCGCGGAAGGGTTTCGCGGCCACGTCATGATCGAGACGCAAATAGAGCCTTTGTCGATCGGGCCTGACCACGCGATGCCGCTGGGCCTGCTCGTCAACGAGGTAGTGACCAACGCCTTCAAGCATGCGTTCGCCGATAGGACGAGTGGACGTCTCGGCGTGAGATTGTCCGTCGAGGACAGGAGAGCGCGGCTTGTGATCGAAGATGATGGCCCCGGGTATTCAACTGCTGAGAGGAGAGGAATGGGAAGCCGGCTGATCGACGGGTTCGTCGCACAGCTGGACGGAACGCTGGACATCGATACACGCGACGGGACCAAGTTCGTGGTGACGTTCCCGGTCTGCTGACCCAGTGCACGGCAAGTCAGCACTTGCCTCTGTCCGCTACGGACAACATCCGCGTGGTCACGGATGTGCTAGCAATTTGGGAGACGTCGACATGTAAACCGACACTGCTCCTTCCTCGCTCGCGCGTTCTGGGAACACTACGTTGCCAATGAGATAGCGACGGGGCACCCGGCGCCGCGCCTCTACACACGATCATGATCGGCGGTGACACGCCGTCGGCGGATATTGGTGCCCAGTTGATCCTGTCGGGTCTGAAGAAAACGACCTCCGGCTTGCCTTCGGACTTCGATGGCCCCGGCCAGCGTCCTCCGCGCCCGGGTGATCTGAGCCTTGTCCTAGATGGTCGCGGCGATCCTGTCTGCATCGTCCGGACGGCGTCGGTGAAGACACAGCCTTTCCGGGACGTGGATGAGGCGTTTGCCTTGGACTACGGCGAGTGGGATGGCACTCTCGCGACCTGGCGTGACCGTATGCTGGCGTACTACTCCGATCAGTTGGTGGAGGATCCGCTCGACACGCTGCTGGTGTGCGAACGCTTCACCCGCGTTGGCCGCGGCCAGCCTGAGAGCATTAAGACATCGCTGCCGTGGCGCCTTGGCTCGGTTGTCCGATATTCTCCATCCCGGTTGCGAAAGGTAGCGAACCGGATTTGCTTCGAACATGCCGAAGTAACGGGCAGGCGCTCGGTTGCCCATAGGCATTGTCGGCTTTCAGGAAATCGCACAGGGCCGTTCGAACTGCCGGATTGGGGGCGCTATCCAGACGATCGTAGCAGGCCTTGAGACAGCCCCGCCTACAGCCTGATCTGAACGACCAACCTGCGGTTAAATGCGCCGTTCTCGTTCGAGTATCCCCTAGGATTAGCAGTGATCCTACTTGGCCCTAGGACATAGTCGCAGCTGTCGTGCGTATGGCCGTGGATCCACAGCGCCGGTGCGCCGTGCTCGATGATGTCGGATAGGTCCGACGCGTACGCGGCGTTGGTCGGGTCCCCGTTGAAGCGCTCCGGAACCGACCGCGGATGCGGCAGGTGATGCGTCACCACGACCGTCTGTGAGGCACTCGATGCCAGTTCCCCGGCGAGAAATGCCCTCGAGTCCTGGTGTAGTCTATAGGAGTGGAAGGGCAGGAACCGTTGCCAAGGTTTCTTCTGCCAGGCAATCTGCCGATAGTCATTCATCCTCCGGCGGGCGTGGTCCATGGCAGTTTCCGGGGCGCCGTCGATCCGGAAGTCGGTCCATAAGGTCGCCCCAAGGAATCGCACGCCGCCGAGGGTGACGGCGTCGTTCTCCAGGAAGTGGACGCCCGCTGTCTCCCTAGCAGCGGCGCGGCCAGCCTCGATTCCTTCCTTGATCGACCCTTTGTAGAACTCGTGGTTTCCAGCCACGTAGATGCAGGGCATGGCGGGCGCTATGTTCTCGGCCAACCAGCGCACCCCATTGTCGATACCCCGGCAAAGGTCCCCGGCCATTACGCAGACATCCGCGTCCGGCGGCTCGAGCGGCTCGGTCAGCTCGGCCACTTCGAGGTGCAGGTCAGAGAGAACCCAGATCTTCACGGCTTGATCAGCTTTCTGGCTTCCCCCAGCACCGTTTCCAGTCGGGGTCCTTTCAAGGTGCCGTGCCGGAGCAACTCGCCGTAGACGTAGTCGATGGCAGCGGCCTGCTTCCTGACGAGTCCCAGTGCCTCCTCGTACGCGCCCTCCAGCCGCTTGTTCACATCGGCTGCGAGTTCAGCGTTCGTGGCGAGGTGATGTGCCCAATCCTTGCAGCGGCGGAAGAGCAGTGGCATCTTCTGGCCAACACCCATCGACGTTTCCATGTCGTAGGCAAGCTTGGTGGCGACCTCGATGTCGCTTCCGACCGACTCGCCATTGTTGTTGGCGCCGACGCTCTTCAGGAACACCTCTTCGCCCGCCCGACCAGTGAGCATCAGGCAGAGGTGGGCCGAGAGTACCTCGCTCGTGTTCTCGGGATACACGTCGGTGCGGGCGTTGACGTACCCGCCATGCGGCGCCTCGATGGTGATCTCGGTGACAGTGTCCAAAGCGAGGCAGAGACGGGTCACCGCGTGGCTTGCTTCATGGATCGCAAGCCGTTTGATCAGGGACTCGCTGCGTTCCGGCCTGTGGCCCTGGTGTTTCGGACGGGCGGTCATGCGGTTTCCTTTCCTTGGTGTGACTGCGGACAGAAGGAATCGAGCAGCCGAGGCGCGAGCACTGCGGCTGTCCCTTCGACCATCATTGCAGGGGCCTCTCGCGCTCTCTCGCCTCGACAAGCTGCTCGACGATGCGTTCTAGCTTCCGGACGGAGCCTCCGCCCCAGGCCGAGGCCGCTGCGTTGAGTTCGAATCCTTCCAGCGCGGTCACCCAGCGCGAATCTTGGCCCCGTTCGACGTAGAGACGCTGCATGATGCGAATGGCGAGGTGCGGCAGATGCTCCGTTCCAGGTTCGGGGAAGCGAAGGACCCGGCAACGATCCCGCAGGATCGGGGAAATTGTTGACACGTCGTTGGCCGTCATCAGCCAGGTCAGGTGCGACAGGTCGCAGCTCGCCTGAATGTAGGGATCATGCCACCGGCTCGCCGTCTCCTGCTCGAGCAGCCCCAGCAACACGTCATGTGGGTTGCCGTTGTTGCGTCCCGTCCCGACCTTCTCGATCTCATCGAGGATAATGACCGGGCCGGCGCACTCGTGTCGCCGCACGACAAGCATGGGAAGGCTGGGTTCTCCGGTTGACCAACGCCGAGCCGCACCGCCGAGCGCGCTGTCGCTCATGCCCCCGCAGGGGATCAGCTCGCAGGGTGCGCCGAGCTCTTCTGCGAGCCTTCGTGCAAAGCGGGACTTCCCGCAGCCGGGCGGCCCAAGGAAGATCGTTGGGCGCACGCGCAGATGGCTGCGCCCAGCAAGGCCCGCCAGAAGCTGGTCGACGAGAGATGTGGCGTAGGGGAATTCTGCGGCAAGGATTGCCCGGACACCAGCGAGATCCGGGAGCGCCGGGACAGGCAGCGGCCGACCGGCGATCTTCTCGAACTCCTTGGCAACGTCGCGACCATGGGAGGCCGATGCATTGCCGACTTCCCGCAGCACGATGATCGTGCCATCGGACGCCACGTCGCCGGGCCGCGACGGTTGCTCACGCTCAGTGCCTGAGGGCGCTTGTTTCGAAGCAGGCGGCTTCTTTTCCTCTTCCGGCTTCGCTCGCCGGATCGCGTTCTTGAAGAGATATGCGTAGGTCTGGAGGTCGTACTGGAACTCCAGTCCCTTCGAATAGCTGCGGTATCGGCCATTTCGTTGCTGCTCCGCCATGTCATGTGCGAATGCCGACCAGGCCAATGCGCGCCACAGCATCTGTGGCTTGTAGCCAGTGTCCGCATCCTTCATCGCCAGCACGGCCATCTCGCCGGCAATGGCGGCCGCCGCATCGACTGATCCGAAACCCGCCTGGTACATGAGGCACCGAAGCTGCGCAGCCCTGACAGGGATCCCGGACTTGTCCTTGATGCGATCCAGGGACGCCGCAAAGGCTTGAACGCCGTCGAGGCTCTGCTCGACCGTGAGTTCCTCCAGGCAGGCGACGACAGGCTGAAGGTCGTGTCGCTGTCGCTTCCGCAGCCGTCGAGCGAGCCGATCGCCATACTCGCGCATGTCCTCCCGAAAATCGTCGCGGAAGAAGGGCATACCGCGCAGGAGTTCTTCCTCGGTCGGCAACCGCGCTCCACACCGGACCGCGACCTCGCGACGCTTGAAGGCCTGATAGGCGCGCGTCGTATCGTCCATGGCCGCGCCCGTCACGAATGAGTGTGTCCGGCCGGACGACCCAGTCGGTACCACCGCGACAGCGTGCGGGCCCACGAGTTGTCGGCCGACATGAGCCACAGGTCCGAGGTGGCGATCGGCCTTCCGGTTCCGAAGAGACGCGGATGCCCGGAAGACAGCCCGACGAGACAGGGAATCGGCCGTTGCGCCATAACCCACCCGTCGAGAAACGGAGGTTCCCCATCTGTGAGGTCCTCAGGGGAGGCACCGCCACGAAGAGCGGACATGTCCGCCATCAGCGCGGACAGCCGCCGAAACTCTAACTCGAAGCATTCGCCCTGTTCTCGTTCGTCGGGGTAGAACTTCACCATCGGTGTACCCTCCGCCTTGCGGTGCCATCCGCCGGCGCGAATCCTTGATTCGCGTCCTCAACTGCCGCAGGCATAAGGCGTCGCTGCTGAGGGCGTCCAGACGCCCACGGCGATATTTCTGCCGGTAGTCGCCGATTCTTGGGCTGATTGCAGGACTGGAGTCGATGAGCGGCGCTGGTTAGAAGGGAACCATGAAGGCTCCCTACCAGTTGCTGCGCGCCGCCCGTGTCGCGCTGGACATAACCCACGACGATCTGGCCCGAGAGGCAGGGGTCAGTGAACGCACGCTCGTCCGGATCGAGAAGCCTCAGAGCGTGTCAGAGGAATCAATCGCGCGGGTGCAGGCAGCCCTTGAAGCACGGGGGGTGCAGTTCATCCCGCCAAACGATGAGTGTGGCCCAGGGCTTCGCATTCCTGCCGCGTCTGTCGGGCCCCCAGCTGTTCGTCGCCATGAGCCCGGACGAAAGCACCGATCCTGACCTCCGGTCCGGTGCGGCGATCGCCGCATCACCACCCGAGTACTAGTTTTCGAAAATCCCTGGTGGGAGGCGCGACAACGGTCCACCTCTCAAAGCCGCCTTCGGCGGCCAGGCGTCTGCATCAGCGTGTTCACGCACCGATCAGCGAGGTGCCACGCAGTCGCAGTCGGGGGCGGCTACGGCGCTATTGAGGGCGCGCCGCCCCCGACAGCTTCCATCTCAACTCCGTCCAGAAGTATGCCAATCGCTCACTTGGCATATCACGAGCAGCCACTTGTGCTTCCGCAGGTGTCGCACTTCTCGCAGGTGCCGTTTCGCACCATCGTGAAGTTGTGGCACTCGGAGCATTCGTTCCCAGTATAGCCCTGCATCAGCGACTGCTGGCGGCGGGCGGCGGCGAGCGCCTTCGCAGCCGACGCGTCGGCCTGCGCCTTGTCGGTGAACAGGGCCGTGGTCGCGGACGGCGCGTCGAACAGGTCCGGCGGGCTGTCCTCCTCCACCTCCTCGGCGAACTCCGCGGCGCGTTCCTCGTAGTCGCGACGGAAGGCAGTCGCTTCCTCCCGCTGCTCGGTTGAAACCGTCTTCAGCGCCGTCACCGTCGCGCCGGACGAGATGGCGCGCACGTTGGAGGTTGACGCCGCGGTCGGAGCCGAGCGGAGGGGGGAGGTGGTAGTCCCGGAGGGACTCGAAGCCCCGGCGCTGCCCGCAAAGCCCTTCGGCTCTGCCGAAGCGGCGACCAGCGTCGGCTTGTGGCCGCGCGTCCAGCCGGTCGAGACGAGGTTGGTCTTGCCTTCCTGGATGCCCTTGCCGAGCGACGTGTTGGAGAAGTCGGACGTGTCGACATGGGCAAGGTCGTGGCGGGAAAGATAGGAGACCGCCAGCTCGCGAAAGACATAGTCGAGGATCGAGGTGGCGTTCTTGATCGCATCATTGCCGATGACGACGCCCGCCGGCTCGAACTTGGTGAAGGTGAACGCCTCGACATATTCTTCCAGCGGCACGCCATATTGCAGGCCGAGCGAGATCGCGATGGCGAAATTGTTCATCATCGCGCGGAAGGCAGCACCTTCCTTGTGCATGTCGATGAAGATCTCGCCGAGGCGGCCGTCGCCGAATTCGCCGGTGCGCAAATAGACCTTGTGCCCGCCGATGACGGCCTTCTGCGTGTAGCCCTGGCGACGGTTCGGCAGCTTCTCGCGGTCGCGAACGACCTTTTCCACGATGCGTTCGACGATCCGCTCCGTCACCTGCGCGGCGCGCGCGGCGGCCGGCTGCGCGACCAGCGCCTCGACCGCATCGTCCTCTTCCTCGTCGTCATCGGCGAGCAGCGAGGCGTTGAGCGGCTGCGACAGTTTTGAGCCGTCACGGTAAAGCGCGTTTGCCTTCAATGCCAGCTTCCACGACAGCATGTAAGCATTCTTGGCGTCCTCGACCGTCGCGTCGTTCGGCATGTTGATGGTTTTCGAGATGGCGCCCGAGATGAAGGGCTGCGCCGCCGCCATCATGCGGATGTGGCTGTCCACCGAGAGGAAGCGCTTGCCGATCTTGCCGCAAGGATTGGCGCAGTCGAACACCGGCAGGTGCTCGGCCTTGAGGAAG
This sequence comes from Rhizobiaceae bacterium, assembly GCA_023953845.1. NCBI lineage: Bacteria > Pseudomonadati > Pseudomonadota > Alphaproteobacteria > Hyphomicrobiales > Rhizobiaceae > Rhizobiaceae bacterium. The sequence continues at coordinate 3,974,497 of JAMLJC010000001.1, forward strand.
GGCGCGCCTTCGAGCGTCATGGCGCCGCAGACATGGATGTTGGCGGCCTCGATCTCCTTCTTCGTGAAGCCCAGCGCGGCCAGCATGTCGAAGGAGAAATCGTTGAGCTGCTCGTCGGTGAAGCCGAGCGCGGTCTTGGCGAAATCCTCGCCGACCGTCCACTTGTTGAACACGAACTTTATGTCGAAGGCCGACTTCAGCGCCGCGTTGACCGCCGCGATCTTCTCGTCGGTAAAACCCTTGGTCCTGAGCGAGGATGGGTTGATGCCGGGCGCCTGGTTGAGATTGCCGTGGCCGACCGCATAGGCGTCGATCTCGGCGATCTGGCTTTCGGAATAGCCGAGCGTGCGCAGCGCCTCCGGCACGGCGGCGTTGATAATCTTGAAATAGCCGCCGCCGGCCAGCTTCTTGAACTTCACCAGCGCGAAATCGGGCTCGATGCCGGTCGTGTCGCAATCCATGACGAGGCCGATCGTGCCGGTCGGCGCGATCACGGTCGCCTGCGCGTTGCGGTAGCCGTGTTCCTCGCCAAGTTCGATGGCGCGGTCCCAGGCGGCCTTGGCGTGCTCGCCGAGGGCTGCCTGCTTCAGGTCGGCATGGACGAGCGGCACCGGATTGACGGCGAGCTTTTCGTAGCCATCCTTGTCGCCATAGGCGGCGCGGCGATGGTTGCGCATGACGCGCAGCATGTTGACGCTGTTGCGGTCATAGTCCGGGAAGGCGCCGAGCTCCTTCGCCATCTCGGCCGAGGTGGCATAGGAAACGCCGGTCATGATGGCCGTCAGCGCCGCGCAGATGGCGCGGCCTTCGTCGGAATCGTAGGGGATGCCGGAGGTCATCAGCAGGCCGCCGATATTGGCGTAGCCGAGGCCGAGCGTGCGGTACTCGTAGGAAAGCTTGGCGATCTCCTTAGACGGGAACTGCGCCATCATCACCGAGATTTCGAGCACGACGGTCCACAGGCGCACGGTATGCTCATAGGCCTCGATGTCGATCGTGCCGTCGGCGTTGCGATAGGGCAGGAGGTTGATCGAGGCGAGGTTGCAGGCCGTGTCGTCGAGGAACATGTATTCCGAGCACGGGTTCGACGCGCGGATGGCGCCCGCCGCCGCGCAGGTGTGCCAGTCGTTCATCGTGGTGTTGAAGTGCAGGCCCGGATCGGCCGAGGCCCAGGCGGCGTAGCCGATCTTCTCCCACAGGTCGCGGGCCTTGAGGGTCTTGATGACCTTGCCGTCCTTGCGGGCGGTCAGCTTCCAGTCGCCGTCATTCTCCACCGCGCGCAGGAAATCGTCCTTCAGCGAGACCGAATTGTTCGAGTTCTGGCCGGAAACGGTGAGATAGGCGTCCGAATCCCAGTCGGTGTCGTAGGTCTTGAAGTCGAGCTTCGTGTAGCCCTGCTTCGCGAACTGGATGATGCGGTAGACGTAGTTCTCCGGGACGGCGTTCTTCTTCGCCTCGCGGATGGCGCGCTTCAGCGCCGGGTTGACGGCCGGGTCGAAGCAGTCGTCGTCATGGCCCTCGCAATTGACGCAGGCCTTGAGGATCGCCTCCAGATGCTTCTTGACGATCTTGGAGCCTGTGACGAGCGACGCGACCTTCTGCTCCTCCGTCACCTTCCAGTCGATGAACGCCTCGATATCCGGGTGATCGGCGTCGACGATCACCATCTTGGCGGCGCGGCGCGTGGTGCCGCCCGACTTGATCGCGCCGGCCGCGCGGTCGCCGATCTTCAGGAACGACATCAGGCCGGACGACTTGCCGCCGCCTGACAGCTTTTCGCCTTCGCCGCGCAAATAGGAGAAGTTCGAGCCGGTGCCGGAGCCGTATTTGAACAGGCGCGCCTCGCGCACCCACAGGTCCATAATGCCGCCCTCGTTGACGAGGTCGTCGCCCACGGACTGGATGAAGCAGGCATGCGGCTGCGGATGCTCGTAGGCTGACTTCGACTTGGTCAGCTTGCCGGTGAAGGGGTCGACATAATAGTGGCCCTGACCGGGACCGTCGATGCCGTAGGCCCAGTGCAGCCCGGTGTTGAACCATTGCGGCGAGTTCGGCGCGACCCGCTGGGTGGCGAGCATGTAGGCGAGCTCGTCGCGGAAGGCGCGGGCGTCCTCCTCAGTGTCGAAATACTTGCCCTTCCAGCCCCAATAGGTCCAGGTGCCGGCGAGACGGTCGAAGACCTGACGGGCGTCGGTCTCCGAAACGTAGCGCTCGTTCTCGGGCAGCCTGGCAAGCTCGGCCTCGTCGGGAACGGAGCGCCAGAGGAAGGAGGGGACGTCGTTTTCCTCGACGCGCTTCAGGCGCGCGGGCACGCCGGCCTTGCGGAAATACTTTTGGGCGAGCACGTCGGTCGCCACCTGGGAGAACTGGACGGGCACGTCGATGTCGGCGGCGCGGAAGACGATCGAGCCGTCGGGATTCTTGATCTCCGAGGTCGCCTTGCGGAACTCGATCTCCGCATAGCGTGATTGTCCTTCTTTGGTGAATCGCCGCTCGATCCGCATCTCAGTCGTCCCTTTTCCGTCTATATATAGCGCCTCTGCCGGGAACTTTCCGCTCCCTTTCCGCAAGGCGCACCCCACCACTTCCGAAGGGCGCCCACCCTCCGGTTCTCATCTTCGCTCCAGCCCGCCGATATTCGCCTTGCGCTTCCGTCCAAGCGCTGATGCCTGCGATATCCCCGGCCTTGCGGCTCTTCAGATTGTTGCGGCGCGACTCGATCTTCATCGGGAAGAATGCCACACCATCTAGTGTTAACTCTATACGCGAACGCTAAATATAGTGTTAACAGACGCTTTATGCCAGTCCAAAACCGTCCTTCGCCACCATTTTTTCCACACGCAAAACCCACTTGCAGCTCCGATCTCCCGGAAGCTGTGCAGGCTCGCAGATACACGCGAAATCTTGGAAAAACGGCCGACAACGGAGTGCCCGGCCACGCCCGCTACAGGAGCGCATGACCTATAAGAGTCGACTCGCCGGACGTCGTCAAGCACTCGGTCATGTAACTTTTGTGACCGCTATATATTGTGTGCCGGCTATGTGGATATTGGGGAGAGCGCGACGCATTTGCCTGTCGAGGCTCGACTTTCCGTACACCGCGGAAGGACGGGCTACGGCGCGGAATTGATGGACAGAACTGCCGTTTTATGGCCATCAACCGCGTCGTGCTGTCAGGCGGTCACGGTCGCGTCATGGCGGCTCAGGCCGCGTTTCGCGCGGCGGTTTCGAAAAAGGCTGCGATGAGGGCCCGCAGATCGGGCTGCTGCACGGCTTCCATTGCTTCGGACGGCCCCATCCACTTGCGCGATCGCTGGCCCGATTCCTTCCACTTGTCCGCGACGCGAACGACGCGCAGCGGAAAAACGCTGACCTCGCAGGCGATCGCGCTGGCTGCCATGCGCTTGTGGTAGAAATACCGGCCAAACTCCTGCACGGCGACGATGCCCTTGAGTCCCGCTTCCTCATATGCCTCGCGGGAGGCGGCGTCGTGCAGGCGTTCATTCCGGCCCGGCCAGCCCTTCGGCAAAAGCCAATGCCCGCGTCCTCGACTGGTCACGAGCATGATTTCTATGCCGGACGGCGTGCGTCGCCAAGGCAGGGCGGCGGCCTGGAGCTGCCGGCTCGTCCGCACAATTCCGTCGCTATCCGAAGTGCGCCGACCGCTGACCGGACGATCCGTCGATGCCAAGCTCCAAGTCCTCATGCCCCGAGTCCCGCCTTAGCCGATGCGCAAGACGGTATTTTCCGCAATCAAGGTAAACGATCCGGAAACATCCGAGGCCGCCCAGACCGAATCGAAGGAGTGAATCCCACGCCGGAAAGTCTCGCGATTCGTCGTGACGCGATGCAGATGACAGGGATGGATAACAGGCGTGTGTCAGAGGATTTGACGGGAGACGGGGAAGGCCGGCAGACGTCCTGTCGGGGCCTGCGGTTTTAGCCGGCCTGCCGGCCCCCGCTGCCTCCGGCAGCTCCCCGGCATTCGAAGCCTTTGATCGTGCCACTGGCACAATCAATAGCTGTGCGAACCGGTTTTTGCCCTCCGCTATGGCTCCGGGCGTTCGTCGCTTCAATTGACAAATCTTTGTCGATCGATCGGCCTGCGGCCGGCCGCTTCTCACCCCCTATGATCATCGGCGATGGGCTTCTGGTAGGTGAAACCCATGTCCCATGGGAAATAGATCCAGGTGTCCTGCGAGACCTCCGTAACGAAAGTGTCGACGAGCGGCCGGCCCTTGGGCTTGGCGTAGACAGTAGCAAAGTGAGCTTTCGGCATCATGGCCCGCACGATGGCCGCCGTTTTGCCGGTATCGGTCAGGTCGTCAACGATCAGCACGCCTTCGCCGTCGTTTTCGAGAAGGGGGGCGGAGACTTCCTTCAGGACCGCGAGCTGACCCTGCTCGGTATATTCGTGGTAGGATGCGACGCAGACCGTCTCGATCATCCGGATGCCGAGTTCCCGCGAGATGATCGCCGCCGGCACGAGGCCGCCGCGCGTTATGCAGACGATCGCCTTCCACTCGTTCTTGGCGCTTTGCGAGCCGGCAAGCCGCCATGCGAGCGCCCGGGCGTCGCGGTGGAACTGGTCCCAGGAAACGGGAAACGCCTTTTCGGGAAGGGACATCGACTGCACTCCTGGGCCATGGCCGAAAACGTGGAATGCAGTCGCAATTACCGGGAAAAGGCAGCCGCTGGCAAGGGCGTGCCGTGCCCGCGCGGCTTGGTTTTCAACGCTTTCTAGCGCGACATGAAAGTAGTCACCGACATCGACTTGAGCACGCTGCGGGTCACGCCGCCGAACAGGAACTCGCGCAGCCGCGAGTGGCTGTAGGCGCCGAGCACCACGAGGTCCGCCGCCGTTTCCGCGATCCGGTCCTCAATGATGTCGTCGATGCCGCGTCCTCCCGACACCATGCGATTGACGGTGACGTTGGCGCCATGCCGGCGCAGCGTCGCGGCGATGCCTTCGCCGGCCTTGTCGGCTGGGCGTGCGGGATTGTCCTCCGGGTCGACCGCCAACACCTCGCTGTGCTCGGCAGCGAGAATGAAGGGCAGGGCGTCGAACACGGCGCGGGAGGCTTCGCGGCTGGCGTTCCAGGCGATCAGCACGCGCCTGAACACCGCTGTCGTCGCTCCGGTGTAGGGCGCTATGATGACGGGGCGGCCGCTGTCGAAGATCATCGTCTCCACATCGGCCGTCGGAGCATCGGCCTCCGGCGACGGTTGAGCGACGACGACGAGATCGACGGAGCGCGCGCTGCTCAGGCCCGAAACGCCGCTGTCGCCGGAAAAGCTCTCGAGGCTGCGCCAGTCATGCGAGATGCCTGCCGCCTGCACGCGCTCCTTGAAGAAGGCTTCCAGCTTGGCGGCGCGGGCGGTGTTCACCTCGCTCGTCGCCTGCATGAATTCGGCTTCCGGAAAGCCGACGGGGCTCGAATAGGCGATCGGTATCGCCTCCGTGTGAAGGCCGATCAGATGGCCGCCCACCCCGGCGGCGAGCGGCACGGCGAAATCGAGCACGCGACCGGCATCCTCGTCGTTCTGGATGATGGCCAGAAAAGTGTTGTAGGTCATGACGGCCTCCCTCAATAGCGCTGGCTTATGACCTTGCCATAACAGCCGGATACGGTCACCAGTTCCCGGCGCCTCATGCCGCTATTTCTGCGCGGACAGAGTTGCGACCATGGCCTCCACCTCGGCGCGGGCCGCCTCCAGCGCCTCTGCGCTGCGGGCCCGGACAACAAGTTCCGTCCAGAACTTTCCGTCGCCGAACTTGGGATAGGAGCCGATGATCGTGTCCGGATGGCGCTTCTGGATTTCCGCCAGCGGGCCGCCGATCACGCCCTCGCCGAGCGGGCAGGGGATGGTGGCGGAGAGCAGCTTCGTGCCGGTGCGGAGCGTCGGCAACACATTGTCCATCATCGCCTGGAACACGGCTGGCACGCCCGCCATCACATGGACGTTGCCGATCCGGAAACCCGGCGCCACCGATACTGGATTGTCGATATGCTCCGCGCCGACCGGCATGCGCGCCATGCGCTTGCGCGCCTCGGTGAACTCCAGGCCGCGGCCGGCATAGCTGTCGCCGAGGAGCTTCATCGCTTTCGCGTCGTAGTCGCAGGGCACGCCAAACGCCTTGGCGACGGAGTCCGCGGTGATATCGTCGTGCGTAGGCCCGATGCCGCCGGTGGTGAAGACATAGGTGTAGCGGGAGCGCAGCGCGTTGACGGCGGCGACGATCTCGTCCTCCTCGTCGGGAACGATGCGCACCTCCTTGAGATCGATGCCGACAGCCGTCATCAAACCGGCGAGATGCCCGATATTCCTGTCGAGCGTGCGCCCCGAGAGGATTTCGTCGCCAATGACGATCATGGCTGCTGTGACGATGTCCGGCATGGCCCGCTCCGATGAACCCTCGTCAGATACCGAGACGACGTCCGGCCGGCAAGTGTCGCCATACAGTGAACGAACTGTCGGCGGGCGGATCGCTTTTCATGCACGGCATATGCGCTAGATCGAAGGCCGGGGCTCGCGTTCCGTGCAAGCCTCATTGCCGACGAAGGAGATACTGATGGCAAAGGTGCTGGTGCTCTATTATTCGAGCTGGGGCCACATGGAACAGATGGCCAACGCGGCGGCCGAGGGCGCACGCGAGGCAGGCGCGACGGTGACCGTCAAGCGCGTGCCCGAACTGGTCCCCGAGGAGGTGGCGAAAGCCGCTCACTACAAGCTCGACCAGAAGGCTGAAATCGCCACGCCGCTGGAGCTCGAGAACTACGACGCGATCATCTTCGGCGCTTCGACGCGCTACGGCATGATGGCCGCTCAGCTGAAGAATTTCATCGACCAGACCGGTCCGCTGTGGGCGAAGGGCGCCCTGCTGAACAAGGTCGGCTCGGTCATGGCGTCGACCGCGACGCAGCATGGCGGCGCCGAGGTGGCGCTGATTTCCAGCCAGATCTGGATGCAGCATCACGGCATGATCATCGTGCCGCTGTCCTATGCCTATCAGGGCCAGTCCGGCAATGACGTCGTGCGCGGCGGCGCACCGTACGGCATGACGACGACGTCCGATACCGACGGTTCGCGCCAGCCCTCGGCGCAGGAGCTTGAAGGCGCGAAATTCCAGGGCAGGCGCGTGGCCGAGATCGCGGCGAAGCTGCATGGCTGAGCAGTCAGGGTCAGGACCTGTTGATTTGACTGGAATGGTCGGAGCGGATTTGCGCGGATGCGCGAAGCAAGGCCGCAGGAAGGCTGAAGCCTTTCAAGGCCTTGCGACAAGCAAGCCCGTGCAAATCAGCCCGATCCGAAGGACGATCGACATGGCGTCGATCTGCCGCGTCAAAACCTTCGACCGGGGGAACAACCCCGCTCCTCAGGCTTTTCCTTGCATCTCTCGCCATCTCGAACGCCATTCCAGCCAAATGAGCAGGTCCTGACCCTGCGCGTTTGCCGGAAGTTTCAAAGGGCGGCGTCGCGCCGCCCTTTTCGATTCCGTGGGCGTTCACGGGGTTGTGCAATCGTTTCTGGACTGCAGGTGGTATCATTGCAGCGACGGTCTTCGTTCTGGGAGGCTTTCCATGCAGTCAAGCTGGTTCACAAAGCCGGTCTCGATCGCCACCGGCATCTCCGGAGACATCCGGTACATCATGAGCGCTCAGGAGGCCGTGTCCGCGTTGACCGGCAACTGGCCCGAAAAAAGGTCCTTGCGCTATCGGGCGGCATGGCGCGCCTGCAAGACGGCTGTCACGGGCGAGACACCCGCGGAAGATGCGCGGGCAGCCTTCGTCGACGCAGCGGAGCAGGCCCGTATTCTGGCCGAGTAGCCCGGCCCGAAGGCTCGCAGGCGATGCGATGCCGAATAGCCAAGTTATTGATTTATTGGTCGGAGTGGCAGGATTCGAACCTGCGACCCCCTGATCCCAAATTTGAGGGAAGACATTGCCGGCTGTTTCCGGGCGTTTTCCACAGTGTCTGTAGCGCATTGAACCATAATCCGTTTCACGGTATGTTCTTTCCGTGAGTTTCCGGTGGTTTCCAGTTTTGGTGACGCCCCGGTGACGCCCCGAGAGAGAAACCGACGCCCCCGACGATGCCCAAGTTGAAGCTTACAAAGCGTGTCGTTGATGCGGCCGAACCTAAGGCAGCTCGCTATACCCTTTTCGATAGTGAGATACGGGGCTTCGGCCTTCGCGTGTTCCCATCGGGGCAGAAGTCATGGGTGTTCGAATACAAGGGTGTTGAAGGCGGACGGCGCGCAACGACGAAGCGCGTCACCATCGGAAGGGTAGGGGAGTTCACGCCTGATGAGGCGCGAAAGCAGGCTGACATGCTGCGCGCCAAGGCGAAGGTCGGCCTCGATCCTCAGGCAGCGCGCACCGAGCAGCGCACGGCGGCCACGGTTAAGGCGGTGGCGGAGCAGTTCCTGGCCTCGCATGTGCAGCCCAAGCGGAAAAGCGGGACCTACTTGAACTACGAGGACATCCTGAATCGCATTGTCATACCTGCCCTTGGTTCGAAAAAGGCAAAGGATGTCACCCGAAGCCAGTTGGCAAAGCTGCATCTCGACTGGAGGGAGAAGCCGTTTCAGGCAAACCGGGTGTTGGCTGTTGTCGGCTCTATGTATGCGTTTGCAGGGAAGCACGGTCTGGTGCCTGAAGGCACGAACCCGGCAAAAGGAATTGAACGCTATCCCGAGGATCGGCGTGAACGGTTGCTTTCTGCGGCGGAGCTAGAGCGTTTGGGGGCCGCGATCAGGGAGGCGGAGACCGTGGGCATCCCTTGGGAGGTCCGGCCCGACAAAAAGTCGAAGCACGTTCCGAAGAAAAAGCAAGAAACGGTCATCAGTGAGCACGCTGCCGCAGCATTGCGGCTTCTCGTGTTCACAGGGGCGAGGCTGCGGGAAATTCTTGGCCTGAGATGGGAATGGGTAGATCTTGAGCGTGGCTTGCTGCTGCTGCCGGAGTCCAAGACGGGGCGCAAGACGATTGTGCTCAACGCGCCGTCAATGGCCGTTCTGCAGAACCTCACGCGCTTGGGCAGCTACGTGATTGCCGGGGAGAAGGCTGGCACCAAGGACGAGAAACCGCGATCCGACCTGAAGCGGCCGTGGAGCATGATTCGGAAACACGCCGGCCTTGATGATCTCCGCATTCACGACCTCCGGCACAATTTCGCGTCCTTCGGTGCCGGCGGCGGTATGGGCCTCCCGGTGATTGGCAAGCTGCTCGGCCACACACAGCCCACAACCACGGCTCGGTATGCACATCTCGATGCCGATCCGCTTCGGAAGGCCTCGAACGCAATCGGCAACACCATCGCTGCGGCCATGGGCGAACAAGTGCCATCCGCCGAAGTGATTAAGCTCAAGCGGGGCCAAGCCTCGTAATCGACCCGCAGGGATAGGCCGGCCAGCCGACAAGCCGGGGTGCACCTCCCGGTTTCCCTGCGGTCCTCATGGTGCTCGCGAGGTGCGCGAAATGGCAGACGAAACGTCGAAGCCTAAAAACGAGCGAGCACAATATCTGTTGCTCCAAGACGAAAAGCGTGCGCGGAGCGTAGAGTTTTGGCGGCGTGATAGGGTGTCGGAGTGGCCTCACGATTCGCTCGAATACATCTTCCTTGGGAAAGCATTCCATCTGGTCGGCGACGCTCTCTTTGGTGAGCGCTGGAACACCCGCGTGCCGATACTGGCCAATATGCCAGTGCTTGATGGGCGGCGAGAGTATGTCACCAACGGCTTCGACGGCCTCACCGCGCTCTTGATATTTGCAAGATATACCCATCAGGACGCGCCAATCCCCGATGCGTTTGCCGAGTTCAGACGATTCGGGCGGAGATGGAAATGCCCATTGCCGGAAGAAAAGTGGGCTGAGGTTTTCGAACTCTACAATCGTCATGAAGCCGCTACGGCCGACGCTGCTATTGGCATGTGGAACATCGTGGTTAAGGCGATGACCGAGGCGGCAGCACAAGACCAACTATGTTTTGGAACAATGTCGCCTGATGGGGTCTTCGCGCCCTCACCGCGCGTGGAATGGCGGACGGCGCTCGCCTTTCGTCGCTTCTTCGAATGCCAGATGAACCCTGACAACCCCTATGTGGAAATCGTTCCGAACATTGAGGGACTTCTGAACGGGCTTTCGCACGGGCATTTGCTGCCGGACAATGCATGGATTTATGTGGAGCGAACGTCCTTCACGACTTACTGGCAATCTCTGCGAGGCGATAAGGTGGACGGCGGGCAGCAGTCGCCAGCGCCAAATACCAGCGCAGAGCCCGCACCCGAAGATTTGTCAGTGCAAATGAGCGCCACTCACAGGGCGATTGGAGAGGCGGTAGCTGCGCTATGGCCGGACGGCAGAATGCCGGCATTCAGCAGCGTGAAAGATCGAAACGACCTCATCTTCAGCAAGATGAAAGAACTGACTGGCAAAACGACAAAGCGGCCAGACGATGTAACCTTCCGAAGGTTCTTCAAAAGGAGCGGCCTATCCTGAGCCGACAATTAGCGACAAATACCGACTGAACGCGACAGGAGGCGACTTGTCGGTATTTGTCGCAATACACTCAATTAGATAGCGGGCAGGCTTCCATCTGCAAACAACGGCAACGCCACGCCAAGGGCGGGCAGCCGGAGCAGAAGGAACGAAGATGAACGCTATCGAAAAACCGACCGGCCGTCCAAAGCTGCGCACAAAGCAGGCGGCGGAATACTGCGGCTCCACTGAGTCGACGTTCAACAAGCTCAGGGTATCTGGTAACGGGCCGATCTATATCTCGCTCGGCCGCGTGGTCGTTTACGATCCTGATGACCTTGATGCGTGGCTGGCGGCTCGCCGCCGTCGCTCGACCTCCGATGTGATGGAGGCCGCGTGATCGACTATGGCCCTCGAAACGCGAAACCCCACCGCTGGTGACGGTGGGGCTCGGAATGTCGTTGTGCTTGGCGGCTCAACTGACTTCCAAAATAACCTCAACGCGCAAGCCCTGCAAGTAGCGACCCTCTGCCGGCACTACTTTATCACCCCGCATCTTGCGTCCGTGGTCGCCGAACTCGCCTTCCCCAATCCGAGGAGGGCGACGACATGATACAGGCCGCCGCCTACGGCAGACTTGGTGACGAGCCCAGGTCGTTCGACACAAAAACCGGGACGAAGATGGTCGCGGCCGCTCTCGCGGTGAACGTGGACGACCCGGAAAACAGCGCACCGATCTGGTTCAGGATCATCACCTTCGGCCGCGTCGCCGAAGAATTGTTGCGGCATGGCAAGGGCGATCTGGTCAGCGTCTGCGGTCGCGTCCGGCGCAATAGCTGGAAGGATCGCGACGGCAATGCCCGCGAGCGGCTGGAAGTCATCGCCGACGCCGTGATTTCGGCCCGCACAGTGCGCCCATCCGGCGGACGCCGCAAGCAGCAGGAGACGGCCTCGTGACCGCCTCCCGTTCCTCAAAATCCTCCCCCGTCATCACCGCCGCCAGCGCCGACGAGCGCGCGGCCTATCGCGAGAATACTGTCATGCAGAACACTTCCAAAAAGCCGTCGATGCAGGTCTACGTCGATGCGCAGCCGCTTCCGGTCACATTCATTGGTCGGGCGGCTTGGGCGCTCGACAACCTCATCCGGGCCGGTGAACGCGGTTGTACGCCGATCACGACGCCGGGACCGCGCTGGTCGCATTATGTGTGGAAGCTGCGCGGCGCCGGTGTCCATGTCGAGACGATCGATGAGGATCACGGCGGGCCATTCGCCGGTTCCCATGCCCGCTACGTGCTGCGGTCCAGCATTCGCGTCGTGAAAGAATACGGGGCGGCCGCCTGATGGACGCCTTGTCTCTTCCCCGTCGTCCTCGCGGTCGCCTGAGTGCGACCGCAGAGGCCCAATACCAGGAGCGTCGCCGTGCATTCTGTGCGGCGATCCTCGAAATCCGGGCAAGGCTGGATTTTGCTATCAGCGCCCGTGGCTGGTGCTACCTTCTTGAGGAATACGGCCTCAACAAGGGCGACTTCGACGCCGCCGAGACGCTGATCAACGACTGCCGTAAGACCGGCGAGCTACCGCTCGACATCGCGGCGGAAGACGGCGCCCGGCGCTTTTCCAACGTTGAGGTGCCGGATACGGAGACGCCGCAGGAAAGCGCATTGGACGTGCTCTCCTACGTCCAGCAGGCCCATGCCTATTACCGGCCCGTATCGTTCTGGACGTACCAGTCCCGTTACGTCGAGATGCTGGTGGAGAAGATCGACCTGAAGAGCCTCTTCGAGCCGATCTGCGCCGAGTACCGCGTTCCCATCGCCAATGCGCGGGGTTCTGCCGACATCAACTCGCGGGCGGCCATGATGCGCCGCTTCGCCGAGCACGAGATGGAAGGCCGGCAGTGCGTCCTGCTCTATGCCGGTGACTTCGACCCAGCGGGACTGCGCATTTCCGACTTCCTGCACAAGAATCTCGCCGACCTGTCGCGGGCGGTGGGGTGGAAGCCGGACAATCTCGTCATCGACCGCTTCGGCCTCAATGCGGATTTCATCCGCGACCATGGGCTGACGTGGATCAACAACCTCGAGACAGGCAGCGGTGGGCGTCTCGATGATCCCCGCCATCCCGACCACGGCAAGGCCTATGTGCAGGACTACCTTGCGGAATTCGGAGCCCGGAAGGTCGAGGCCAACGCGCTTGTGACACGCGCCGAGGCAGGTCGCGAACTCTGCCGCAGGGCGATCCTGAAATATGTCGATGACGGTTCGGCGGTTGAGGATTTCGAGGCCGCCACGGAAGCGATGCAGTCTCAGATGCAGGCCGAGGTCGCCAAGCTCCTCCTCCAGCATATCGGAGGTGTGTCTTGAGCAACGTCACCGCCTTCCGCATCATTGCCGTGGAGCGTCTGCGTCGTCCTGACGGCTGGTTCCTCGTCGTCATGAACGACGGCGCTGCGGATGAGTATTCCGCAGCGTGGGAAACCAGCGAACTCGCCTTCGCTGACGCTGATAGCCTGAAGCGCACCTATGCCCCGGCGATCATTCGCGACCGGACGGGAGGCGCGTCTTGATGGACATCCGCCATGCCGCTGATCTTCTTGGCGGGAAAGTCTTGTCCGGGCGCATTCTCTGTCCCGGCCCCGGACATAGCCGTCACGACCGCTCCCTGTCCGTGCGCTTCGCCGCCGACGCACCGGATGGGTTCTTTGTCCAATCGTTCGCAAACGATGACTGGCAGGCCTGCAAGGATCATGTCCGCCAGTTGCTCGGGCTGGAGCAGTTCCGGCCCGGCGAGCACCGCCCGGACGAGCGGGCGCGCTTCGAACGCCCTGCCGAACCAACGGAGGACGAGAAGCGCAACAGGGAACGCGCCTTGGCAATCTGGGGCGAGACTGTTCCGATCCACGGCACCCCGGCCGAAACCTATCTGGCGAGCCGCCGCGTACCGTATGAGGGGCCGGCGCTCCGGTGGCATCCTCGATGCCCCTTCGGCAAGGACCGCATCGGCTGCATGATCGCGCTGGTCCGCAACATCGTCACCGACGAGCCGCAGGCGATCCACAGGACGGCGATAGACCGGGACGGCAAGAAGCTCTCGCATCTCGGCTCCAACGGCCGGTTGACGCTGGCGCCGATCCGGGGCGGGGCCGTGAAGCTGAGCCCTGACGAAGACGTGACGACCGCGCTCGGCATTGGCGAGGGCATCGAGAGCGTCTTGTCGCTGCCGATTGTCGCCGATGCTCCCGGCCTGCCGGTGTGGTCGCTTCTGTCCGCCGGCCCGCTGGCTGCATTCCCTCCACGGCCCGGACTGCGCACTGTCTGGTTTGCCATGGACCATGACGCCGCCGGCATTGCGGCGACGGGCGAGGCGTCCGCTCGCCTCGCTTCTCACAACATCGACACCATCATCGTTGCGCCGAACGCGGCTGGCGACGACCTGAACGACAAGGTGAAAGCCCATGCTGAAGTTTGAGACGAACCCCGCCGATCTGCCCAAGGTCGAAGGTGTGACGATGCTGCGCAGCGCGCTCGATCACGCCTTGCCCGGCAACTGGCCCGAGCCTGATATGCGCTATCTCCGCGCCGATCTGCCGGAGCCGCCCGCCTTGCCGCTCGATGACGTGTTCTCCAAGGGCTGGACGAAATGGATTCGCGCCGCCGCCGAGGCCAAGGGCGCACCCGCCGATTATGTGGTGGCCGCCGTGCTGGCGGTGTGCGGATCGCTGATCGGCAACACCCGATGGGTATCTCCATGGCAGGGCTGGGCCGAGCCGCCTATTCTGTGGAGCGTCGTTGTCGGCAATCCCTCTGCCAACAAGTCCCCGGCTCTCGACGCGGTGTTGATCCCGCTGAAGCAGGCCGAGCGGCGTATCCGCGACAGGGACCAGACCGCCCTCTCGGAATGGAGGAGCAAGGCGGAGGTCGCCAAGCTCGCAGAGAGCGCATGGAAGGAATCGGTCAAGGCGGCGATCAAGGCCGGCGAAGAACCGCCCCCGAGGCCGGATAGCGCCAATGCCGGCCCAGAACCGTTCCTGACCCGTCTGTCGGTGTCCGACACTACGATTGAGCGCCTGGCCGTCATCCTGTCCCATCAGCCGCGCGGCACGCTGCTTGCCCGTGACGAGCTTGCGGGATGGCTTATGGGGATGACGCGGTATTCCGGGGGCGGCTCGGATCGTCCCTTCTGGCTGGAGGCGTATGGCGGGCGCGGCTACACCGTCGAACGCATGGGCCGCGAGAACGTCTATGTCGAGCGCCTGTCCGTCGCCGTCGTCGGCGGCATTCAGCCTGACCGGCTCCGCAGTCTTCTGACGAAAACGGATGACGACGGCCTTCTTGCTCGCTTTCTGCCGATCTGGCCGCATCCGGCGCCGATCAAGCGGCCGAGCCTGTTCTACGACGAAGCGTTCGTTGAAAGCGCCATCACGCGGCTGCTGACGCTGAAGATGCCTGTCGATGAGGAAGGCTGCGAGCGTCCATGGTTTGTCCACTTCTCCGACGATGCTCGCCGGCTCCTCGATAGTTTCCGCGAAACCGTCCGCGAATGGGAAGCCGGGACGGAAGGCCTGCTGCTTTCCTTCATAGGCAAGCTGCCCGGCATGGCCGCCCGTCTGTCTCTGGTTCTGGCGCATCTCGAATGGGCATCGGGCGAGGCGGACGAGCCGGGCGAAATCACGCTGGAGCAATTTGCCAAGGCCGCGCACCTCGTTGAGGAATATCTGCTGCCGATGGCGCGCCGCGCCTATGCTGACGCGTCTGTTCCGGCGGCTGAGCGGGCTGCCAGACGCCTTGTTGCGCTGATCCGCGAAGCAGGCTGGCAGGAGTTCACAACCCGGCAGGTGCTTCGATACGAACGCAATGGGCTCAGCACCTCCGAGGAGATGGCCCCGGTTCTGAAATTGCTTGAAGATGCAGAGGTCATCCGGCCAGCAGAAGCCTCGTCTGGTCCGAAGGGCGGGAGGCCGGCTCGCGCGTTCAATGTCAACCCGAGCCTCCATAGGAGGCAGTCATGAGCCGCTGGCTTCAGGCCGCGAAATCGGCCTCTACCCTAAAAGACAAAACCGACAAAACCGACAAAACCGCCGGTGATACGACGCCACCAGCGCTGAAACTAACGCGCGAAGGGGTTTTGTCGGTTAAGTCGGTTTTGTCGGATGCAGGAGGGTCTATCAGCCCGGTCGCTCGTCCGCCGGTCGCCCCGGCAGTTTCCGCCGCCGATCCTGAGCCCGTCACCGTCCAAAAATCCGACGCTGAACTCTATGCCGAGGCGCTCCGGCGGATTCAGCCCTGCGGTTATGGTCCCGTGGCCGCGTTTCTCGGCTGGGGCATGACGCGCGCCGCGAACGCGGAAACCGTCCTGCGGGAGGCGGGACGCATTCGCTACGACCACACCGGCAGGGGCGTCTTTGTCGACGGTCCTATTCCGTCGCAGCCGACAGGAGAGAGATCATGAATATGGCCCCGGAAGGCACCTTCAAAACCTTCAAAACCTCCTTCGCCGCAGCCGCCGAGCGCGTGCTGGCGTCCGCCTCCGCGTCCTACGAGCGGGCGCTCGCGGATCAGCAGCGCGACATCGCACAGGCCGCAGCGACCAAGGGCCATCTCGGCGACGGGTATTGGAAACCGGCCCATGCTGCCCGTCTCCGCTATCTCGCCGCGCTCGCGGTCATTGAGGCCGTCAATGAAGGCTGAAGGACCGATTTCGCTTACTGTTGCCGCACGCCGTGCCGGCAAGACCCCGGAGACGATAGCCAACTGGTGCCGTCGTTACGGCATCGGCAAGCAGCTTCACCCCAAGGCGCCGTGGCGCGTCGATCCGGTCGCCCTTCAGTTTGTCATCGAGGGCGATGCGGAGGGGCTGGAGGCATATCTGACGAGCCGGAGTGCCGCGTGAACTGGCAGACGCATAAAATGCGCAATACCAACTTTCGAATGCTTCAACCGGGGCGTGGGATACTGTCCCCATGGCACGCTATCGCTACCGGTCGCATCGCTCCGCAGGCAGTCACATCATCAACGCGACCATAGCCGGTTTGGCTGCTCTCGCCATTGGCGGATTCTTCTACGATACCGAAGATGGTTTTTCCCCCTCTGCGCTCAGCGCTTCGCTTCCCGATTCCGGTTGCGACATCAAGGGCAACATCAGCATCAACAGCGGCGACCGCATCTATCATATGCCGGGGCAGGAATGGTACGAGGAAACCCGCATTCGGCCGGAGTATGGCGAGCGCTGGTTCTGCTCCGAAGCTGAAGCGCAAAAAGCCGGATGGCGTCGCGCCGGCCGGTAAGGCTTTCATATCCTCACGTTCTTACAAAGGCGGCGCCAGCGTCGCACCATCCAGGAATGAACCTGTTGATCGCCGCCTTGGCACTGCTGGCCGCATGGCCTGCCACGATTGTCCTTCACCGAGGGCTGAGGGCCGGACGCTTCGCAACGCGCGGGGTCGTGGTCCGTCGCGCCGAGAAGCCTATCCAATTCGCTGCGATTGCCGGGCTGTATTTGTTCGCACTTGCTCTGCTGATCGTCGCGGCCGTCATCGCGACAATTCCGATGCTTCGGTAGCCGGAGTGTTCTCGCGCTTGCCGCCGGCTTCGATTATGCCGGATGATTTCGGTAAACCCCGCTAACCCTTGATGTTTTTGGTCTTTCTGATGGTCGCGTGATTGTGCCGCGCGGCTGACCGGGTAAGCCTCTCCGAAAGAAAGGAGAGCTGCCATGCGTGCCAATGTCGGAATGTCTGATCGCATTCGGTTCGGACTGTTCTTCGAGGAAAAGCAGATCATCGCCGAGGCCGCCGCGCGTCGCGGCCTGAGCATCGCCGAGTTTGTCCGTCAGTCCGCCATCACCGCAGCCGCGAAGGTGGCCGCCTGATGGGCTACACCGCCGCTCCTCCCGCCACATTGATGCAGGTCTGGCGTCTTCATCGCCATGAGTGCCGGCCCATCGGCAAGCTGGTGGCGGAGGCGCGCGACGGTTCACTCTCGGGCGTCGCTCCGGCCCCGTCCGGCCATGGTTTCATCGTCACCAACAGGAAGCAGGCGCTCGCGGCGATGCTCAAGAAGAAGGAAGCCGCCTGATGGCCAGCTTTATGGACGTTCTCAACGAAATCGACTCGCAGGCGCTGAATTACTTCCCGCCGGCCCCGTCCATGCCCAACAACACCATGGGCGGACTCGGCGGGCTCGGCGGCTTTCGCGGCTGGTTGCAGCAGCCCGGCGTCAGCAACGCATTGCAGGCCATTGGCTCGTCGCTGCTGACGAGCCCGCGCAACAACCCGTTGCAGAACATGCCGCAGTTCCTGGATGCCTATAACAGCCGGTATCAGAAGCAGCAGGAAGGCCTCCGCGACCGCAACGCCATCAAGCGCGTGCTGATGCAGTACGGCGCATCGGAGCAGGAGGCGGAGCAGCTTTCCTACAACAGCAACGCCGCCGAGCTGTGGCTGAAGCAACGCACCAACCAGAAGAGCCTTGAGGCGGACAAGGCGTTCAACGACAGCCTCGCCGGCATCGGGCAGGGAGGTACGGGAACATCGGATGACCCTTTCACGGGGAGTGTAGATGCCCCGGTTTCGGGCGCGCTGATCGACCGGCGGCCCCTGTCCTCCATTGCCACGGACCCCTCGGCCGAACGCCGGCAGGTCGCGCAGGCAGATGATATCGCGTTGCCGGGCGCTGGATCGGGAACGCTGGAACAGCTTTACAGCCGCCGGGATGCCTACGTGAATCTGGCCCGGAACACCAGGAACGCGGAGCAGCTTTCGAAGCTGAAGGTCTTCATCGACAACATCGACGCGAAGATCGAGCGCGAGGAAGAACGCATCAAGCCCACGGAATCGCTGCGGGAGCTTGCCGCCATCAACCAGCAGCGCGAGGAACAGGGCCTTCCCCGGTATCGGCTCGATGAGTGGCAGCAGTTGAAGGCGAGGTCCGGCGCCACGAACATCGATATGAAAGGTCCGTCGAAATACGACGAGACGTACAACACCGAGATGGCCAAGCGGGCCATCGGCATCGAGGACGCCGCCACCACGGCACGGAAGCAACTTGGCACGCTGAAGCTGATGGAGAAAGCGGTAGCCGATCCGGGCTTCTACAGCGGCACGGGAGCGGGACAGGTTGCCAATCTGAAGCGCATGGCAACCAGCCTCGGCCTGCCCGGCGCGGACGGCATCGACAGCACCGAGGCGTTCAACGCCTTGTCGAAGCAGGCCGCGCTCGATGCCATGGGCGGCTCGCTCGGCACGGGTTTCTCGAATGCGGATCGCAGCTTCGTGGAGGAGCAGGTTCCGAACTTAGCCAACACCAAGGCGGGCAATCAGGCGCTCATCCGCATCCAGCGGGCCATGGCGGAGCGCCAGCTTCAGATTGCCGAGTTCGCGCGCAAGTACGCCAACCTCAACGAGGGCCGTCTGGACGGGCAGTTCTATCAGGGTCTCGCCGAATGGGCGGAGGATAATCCGCTGTTTGGCGACGGAACGGGCTTCTTCGCCGACGACGGAAGGCAGAACCGGGCCGGCGGCGGTTCCGGCCGCGCCGGCAGCGCCACGGGACCATCCCGGCAGCGGGCGACCAATCCGAACACGGGCGAAACCGTCGAGTGGGACGGCACGCAATGGAGGCCGGTACAGTGAGCAGCATTCCTCCTCCGCCTCCCGGCTTCGTGCTGGACCCTCCGACCGGCTCCGGTGGCGATATACCGCCTCCGCCGCCGGGTTTCGTACTGGATGCGCCGTCAGAGCCCAAAACCATGTCGGGCGCTCCTGTCGGGTACGAGGATAGCGAGGCGATCCGGGGCAGCCGTACATTGGCGCACAGCTTCGCAGATTTGGCGACTGGTGGCCTTGCAGACGAGGCAGCGGCGTTCATCGGCTCATGGGCCGGCAAACTGCCGGGCGGGCACGGCAAGGGCTACGAGGAGCTTCTGACCGAAATTCGCCAGCAGGGCGAGGAAGACGCCCGCCGGCACCCCTACAAGGCTCTCACAGGCTCGGTGGCCGGCGGTCTTGCCGGCGGCACGGCGCTGGTAAAGGGCGGTCTGTCCATGGCTGGCAGGGCCGCCGAGGCCGGCATGCCGTGGTGGACACGCATTATCGGCGGCGCGGGCGATGGAGCCCTGCAAGCCGGTATCTACGGATTTGGCAGTGGCGAGGGGGTGAAGGACCGATTTGAGCGTGGTGCCTACAACATGCCCATGGGCGCGCTCTACGGTGCCGGAGGGGAGACGCTTGGCGTTCTTGGAAATAGCCTGCTCCGCCCCCTCTTCCGAGGCGCCGACGATGTGGCGGACGGCGTGAGCGCGGCGGCGAATGTGAAGGCGGCGGGCGAGTTCGACATTCCGCTTTCCCGCGCTCAGGCCACCCGTTCCGTCAGCCAGGCCAACATCGAGGATCAGCTTCGCTCGCAGGGAGCCATGAGCAAGTTCGATGCGAAGCAGCGCGCAGCGGTGGGCAAGGCGGCATCGGATTTCCAGTCTCGCATTGCCGGCGACGTGCCTCTCATCCAGTCGGCCGACGAAGCCTATGGCGGCGTGCAGCAGGCCCTTCGCGGCAAGCGCGACTTCCTGAAGTCGGCCAGCCGGGACGCCTACAGGGTTTCCGTCGATGACCCGAGCGTCATGGTCCCGGCCGAGGCGGTGGTTGAGCTTCCGAAGTTCATCCGGGGCCGGCTGGCTCAGGAAAACATCATCGTGGACCCGATGTATCATACCGGCGCGGCGAAGGCGCTCGACTTCATCGACTCGTATATCGGCCGCATGCCCAAGCCCGGCGGAGACATCCAGTCGGTGCAGGCACAGTTGAAGTGGATCGAGAACCTTCGCGCCGGACTGCGCAAGAACTTCCCGGCCATGGGGCAGGATGCTCCCGCGCTTCGCCAGATCAGCCGCGCCGTGGACGAGTGGAACGATGCCATCTTCGATCACGGGCTGGTGTCCGGCTCCGACGAGGTGCTGGAGACGCTGAAGGATGCCCGCTCCAAGTGGAAGGATTTCAAGAACCTCGTGGAGCCCAAGGCGAAGAACGGCGGCGAGATCAACCCGACCTATGCGGCTCAGGCCCGTGTGCGCGACATCATCGAGAAGGAGATGAGCCCGGACGAAATCGGCCGCTACCTGTTCGGCTCCTCGGTCGCCGCGCCGAAGAAGGATTCATGGATGACGGCGCTCGAACTCAAAAAGCACCTTGGGGCGAATAGTCCGGAATGGAACGCGGTGCGGCAGTCCTTCTGGCTCCGGGCGACCCGTGCCGGCGACGAGATGCTGAACCCCGACAGGATCGCGAAGAACATCGACGGCTTCGTGCGGGAGAACAAGGGCGTTGCCTCGGCACTGTTCTCGCCGAAGGAACTGGAGGAAATGGGCAAGTTCTCCACCACGCTGAAGATGCTCAACCCGCCGAAAGAGGGCCGGAACGGCTCGAATACCGCCAACAGGATGATTCCGATCCTTCGGACCTACGGTCAGAACATCATGGGCATGCTCGGTGTGGGCGGCAGCGTTGCGGCGGGGGCGGAGCCCTTGTCCGCGCTCGGTGTCGGCGCAATCACATCGGGCATGACGAAGGGTGTCAACGCTCTCCGGCAATCCTCGCTGGTTGATGCCGCCACCAACTTCCCGATGCCCTCCCGCCCGTCCGGGCGGATCACCGGGGCCATACGCGGCGTCACGTCGCCGCTGGTGGAAAAGCAGAAGCAGGAGCTGGCCCGCAAGCAAATGAGGATCGGGTTCTAGTCGAAGAACGAGCCGACCCACTGCGAGAAGGGCGTTGAGATGTATTCGGCGACCAGCGGGGCAATGAAGATGGCGATGAGGGCCATGCCGACGATCCAGAAGAGCCAGAACAGCACCTTGCCTGCGAAGGGCAGGCGCGGATCGGGACCGATGTGGCTCAACGTCTTCTCCCGTGCGGTTTCAGGAAAGGTAATCGCCCATGGGTAATCTCGCAAGGAGTGTCGTGGATACGATTCTCGGCGAGGCGGTGGCGGGCTCTCGCTCCGTCCGCTTCGAGGACATGCTGAACATCGCCAGCACCATCGCCAACCGGGCCGCCGCCACAGGCGTCTCGATGCAGCAGATCGTGTCCGCCCCGAACCAGTATTCGGCCTACGGAAAGAGCCTCCCGCCCGGCGTCGAGAAATACCGCGACCTTGCCCAAAAGGCGCTTGAGCACGTCCAGACCAAGGGGCCGGTCACGACGGCAACCTACTACGCGACGCCATCGGCCACGAAGAACCTGCCATCCGGCCTCCAGCCCGTCGCTCAGACCAGGGGGCATCAGTTTTTTGACGATCCGCAGAACCGTGGCATCCGAACCGCTGTTGGCGTGCGCCAGCCCGGACTGGTGGCCTACGACATCGTGCCGGAGGAGACAGCCGCCAGCCGTGACCTCCTAGGAGCGGTATTCGGAGCGCCGACTTCGAAGCGTTCCGTCGCGGATCAGGTGTTCGGTACTGCCTCGCCATCGGCTCGCCCCGGCATCCTCAATGATGTTTTCGGCCCTCGCACCGGGACGGCCGCCGCGACCGTAGGCACCGGCATTGCGCTCGGCGCGCTGGACGACGGCCCGACTGCGGAATGGGACGGGACATTCTCCAGCCCGCTCGGCGCTGTCACGGATCGCACTACTAGCGGCTTCGGCCTCCGCGATGCTCCGAATACCTCTCTCGGCGTCGGTAGCACCAACCATGCCGGCATAGACCTCGCAGAACGCGGACAGGTTGGCTACGCCGCGAACGCCGCCGGCCCCGGCATAGTCACCCACGCCGGCCCTCTCGGCAACTACGGCACGGCCGTCACCGTCGAGCACCCGAACGGCTTCACCAGCGTCTACGGCCACTTGCAGAGCGTCGGCGTGAAGAAGGGTGACGAGATTGCCAAGGGAACGCCGGTAGGCCTTGTGGGCGCTTCCGGCAACGTGTCCGGCCCGCATCTGCATTTCGAGATGCGCGACCCGCTCGGGCAGCCCGTCAACCCAAGGGATGTGGTCGACTTCACCCGGCGCGACCTCGCCGCAACGCCGACCTCGCGCCCCATGTCCCCGACCGAGCAGCGCAACACTGCGGCGGCCTATGGGAACATGGCAGCCTCCATGGCGAATGCCGGCGTGCTCGGTGTGGGCCGCGCCGCTCCATCCTCCGGGCTTCCTGCCGGATTCGACACCGCGCGCTTTGCCGGCGACGTGATGCCATCCCGCCCGTCCGGCGCGCCGTCTCCCGCCTCCTCGCAGATGGCGGCCTTTGCCGGACCTCAACCCTCCCGGAGCCCGTCGCCAGCCTCCATGCCGAGCCCGGAACGTTTTGGCTATGCGCCTGCCGCCGCTTCGGCGCCAAAGGCAGGCGGCCTTGGTGGATTGGGTGGAGCGAAAGCCGCCCCCGATCCGGCCCGGTTCGGCCCGGCGGAGATGACCAGCACGGCAAAGACCGGCAGGCTCTCCAGCACGGTCACGCCGTCCACGGCAACGCCGATGTCCAGCATGAGGGACACGATGACGGCCGGCCTCAGCCAAGACCCGCACGTATCGTTGGCCGAACCGCATACAGTGTCCCTCTCCAGCGCCTCGCCGAGCGCGATGGGCATGTTGCCGTCGAAGTATTCGGCACCGCTCGGCCCGGCATCCACGTTCAACCCGACGCCAAGCATCTCGATGACGGACTATAAGGGGCAGATCGTGACAGCACCGGTCACGACGCTCCCGACCAGCGTTGTTCCGCTATCGCTGCCCGCTGTTCCTGCTCCGACCGTCCAGCCCATGGTGACGCCGGTGGCGAAGCAGCCTGTCAGCCCGCAGACGACGGCCTCCATTCCGACGTCGCGTCCGTCCTTCAGCGCCTATGACGTGCACAACGGCGTTGCCCCTGTCGGCTATCAGGCTCCGGCGACGGGCGGCAATCTCGTGAGCCGGGACCAGTTCGGAAACACCCATGTCACCAACCAGTTTGGCGTGACGACGGTGACGGACCCGACCGGGCGGCAGATGGGAACGCTTGGAGGCCTTGGAAAAGGAATCGGTAGTGTCTTCGACAAGGCGACCCCCGGCATGGTCGGGGCCGTTGTCGGTGGAGCGATAGCCGGCTTCCCCGGTGCGGTTGCGGGCTACGCCCTCGGCAGTCGCGCGTCGGGCCAGACAGGCCAGAAGTCAGGCGGTCTTGGCGGACTAGGCGGATTCCTGTCTGGCCTGTTCGGTGGTGGCAGCAGCAGCGGCGGGGGCGGAAGCTCGTCCGGCGGACGCGGGGGAGGGTCCTCCGGTTCTCGCGGTGGGCCGCCCGGCGCTGATCGCGACCATGCTGGAAACTGATAGGAGACGAAATCATGGACATGCCAATCAGTCCCGACGAATGGCGCGTCATCGGCCCGCGTCTGATCGATGAATACACGCGGCTGACCCATGACGCGGTGCGCGATCCGGACAAGGTGAAGGATCTGATGACGACGCTGGTGAACATCGCCGGCCGCACGCGTGACGACACGCGGTCCCCGGAAGAGGATGGCGTGGAGGTGTTCGACATGGTGTGCGCGGCCCATGCGGTGCTTTCGGCCGCCGAACTGTACGGGGACGAGCCGGAGGATCGCGCCATGGCCCGCTGGCTGCGGCACATGGCAATGAGCTACCTGTTCATCGTCGCAAGCCAGATCGGCCAGATGGCCGCGCGGCTCGCGGGCGACATGCCCCGCTCGACCTATCACTGAGCCCTGTAAAGAACAGGTCAAAAACAGGAGCAGCGCAGTGACGGAAGAACTCAGGCTACCATGGAGGCATCGCGGCGGCTTCGATAGTGCAGCCAACCTCAAGGCGTGGCGCAAGTCGGCCGGATGGTCGCAACTGGACCTCGCGAGGGCAGCCGCCGTGCACGTCTCCACCATCAAGTATCACGAGGCAAAGACAGGGCGCATAGGCGGCTGGGCTTGCCAGCGCTTTCGAGAGGCGTTTGAGGCGGCCAACGTCCTCCCGCCTAAGACCCCATCGCCAGACCAATTCTGCGACGCCATAAAAGACTGTGGGGCCACGACGAGAAAAGGCACTCCTTGTCGTGGCAAGGCGATGCCCGGCCGCAACCGATGCAGGCTTCACGGCGGGATGTCCACCGGGCCGAAATCCATCGAGGGCAGAGCGCGCATTGCGGATGCGCAGCGTCAACGATGGCAGCGGTATCGATGCGATGCGGCTTTCGCCGGATAGCTGCGCGTCATGGGGTCTTACGGCCTGTCGATTTTCCCCGCATCACGCGCGCAGGGGAAGGTTCCTTATGAAAAACAATCAAAGTCTATCAAACCGAAGGGCGCTGCATCCGGAGACGGCGCAGCATGTTGCCGGAGGCAAGGGGAACGCGACAACGGACAAGTTGTCCGTCGTTCCATCGTTTGCCGAAGCAACCGCCGCTATCACCAGCACGGACGCCCGCACAGTCCGTCGTGATGCTGAACGTGGGTCCAAGATCAGCGAGCGCGCAGCGGCTATGCTCAACAACATGAGGACTTTGCTATAGTAGCAAGCGAGTAGCAAACCATGCGGCAGCTTCATGGGGTCTTATGGTTGGGGGTATTTCGGGACCAATACGCGCGGGCGCGCGCGCGAGGGCTCGCTGAAGCCAATTCCAGACGCGCCAAGAGGGTTAGGTTCGCCCGGCGTTCGTGGCGAAAAGCGGTCAGCGGGATAGAGGTAAGAGCCCATGGCTGGCACAAATGATATCGGGAAAAAACGGAAGGCTTTGCCGCTGAGAACAGCGCGGGAACAGCGTGAAGCCATATGAGGAATCGATGACGATGGTGGAGCCACCACGTCGAGCGACGCCATTGCAGCGTGATCACCGCCTCCAGGCAGGGCCGGACACACAGAAGCGGCGACCATCTGTCTTACGGATGTACAACGTCGGGTAGCCGGGGATTTCAAGGCACCTGGCCACGCTTGGCCTTCTGTTGTCTGCCACGTCGGCGCGTGCAAAGATTGCAAAGCCTAGAGGGCAAGGCACTTCCCATGCGCCTGGCGGTGTTTGCACTCATCCTTCTCGCGTCGACGTCGGTGACGTTCGGCGATGATCTGCTCGTGCGGAAGGTTTCCGCTGCCCTCGACAAGGCCAAGGTCTGCGGTTTCGAAGTCGATGAAATCCGGCTCGCTGAAGCGATGAACATAGCCACGATGGCGCAGTCCACCCAGGTGAGGACAATAGACGAGAACGCGCCGAACGTGATCGAAGTACCCCCGCCACCGCCACCTTCCGCCTCGACTGGTCCCGCAGAAGCTGAAGAGCCGGAGGGGCCTGTGCCGTTGAGCCTGGGATGCCAAAAGCTGCTCAAGGAATTTGGACCGGACGGCATCGTCTTCGCCGGCCTTCTTCGAGACGAACTGGCCTGCTGCCGGTTTCGTGGACACCGAGATAAGGTGTTTGACGGAACTGGAGAGTGGGAATGCAGAGAAGGAAGTTCAGCCGCGAGTTCAAACTTGAGGCGGTGAGGTTGGTGAAGGATCGAGGCGTTGCTGTTGCGCAGGCTGCCCGTGATCTGGATCTCCACGAGAACGTGCTGCGCAAGTGGGTCAGGGAGTTCGCTGCCGATCGACAGCATGCGTTTCCCGGCCATGGTCAGATGAAGCCAGAGCAGCAGGAGATCGACCGGCTGCGCAAGGAAGTGGCGAAGCTGAAGGCGGAACGCGACATCCTAAAAAAGGCCGCAGCCTACTTCGCGAGGGAAGCGATATGAGATTCGCCTTCATCGCGAAGCACCGTTCGATCTGGCCGGTGGCATGGCTGTGCAGTGCGCTGGACGTCTCCCGCTCGGGCTTCCATGCCTGGCTCAACCGCAGCCCCAGCGCCCGGTCGCGGCGCGACGAGGTGCTCATTCCCCGGATCGACCGCAGCTTCAAGAGCAGCGACCGAACCTATGGCGCCCGTCGTGTCTGGCATGACGTGCTGGCCGAAGGCTTCTCCTGCGGCCTTCATCGTGTCGAAAGGCTCATGCGGGAGAACGGGCTGCGTGCTCGGCCCCGACGCCGTGGATTGCCGAAGGATACGGGCGAGCGAGCCTCCGTGTCGGACAACCTGCTTGACCGCGCATTCGAGGCATCGGCGCCGAACCAGAAGTGGATCGCCGACTTCACCTACATCTGGACCGCCGAGGGATGGCTCTACGTTGCCGCCGTCGTCGACCTGTTCTCCCGCCGTGTCGTGGGTTGGGCGATGAAGGCAGAGATGACGGCCCAGCTCGTGACCGACGCCCTCATCATGGCGATCTGGCGCCGAGGCAAACCCGACAGCCTGCTCCATCACTCGGACCAGGGATCGCAATATACAAGCGAGCAGTTCCAGCGCCTGATGGCCGACCATGGCATCACCTGTTCGATGAGCCGGTCGGGCAACGTCTGGGACAATGCCGCGATGGAGAGCTTCTTCTCGTCGCTGAAAACCGAGCGGACAGCCCGCAAGGTCTACAGGAAAAGGGACGACGCAAGGGCAGATGTGTTCGATTACATCGAGCGCTTCTACAACCCCCGACGGAGGCACTCGACACTGGGCTACCTGAGTCCTGTCGAGTTCGAGGAGAAAGCTATGTTAGCTTAACCTCGTGTCCGAAAAACCGGCAGCAGGCCAAACGGCGCATCTCGGAGCCAGGCGAACCTCTTGTTCCATCACGGCGCGTGAAGGTCTTCAAGGTCGGACCTGACGGGAAGCCCATTCCGGAACATTGATACTGCGAGCCGCTTCGAAATGTCGGCACGCCGGACAAATCATCCACTCTTTCAGGCCTCGATCGATGAGAATCTGTGCCGGGCGGAATTGTCGCCGGCCGACAGGGCGAAGGCGACGGCGCGAAGCAAGGCGATCTATCTGGAACTGCATCCGGAGACGGCGGCCGGAACAGCCGGAGCCGATGCTCGCTGGAATGCAACGGACAACTTGTCCACTGCATCTTTCGCCGAAGCAACCGCTGCCGTCACCGGCACAGATGTCCGCACTGTCCGTCGTGATGCTGAACGCGGCGAGAAGGTGATCGAAGAAGTCATCGACCTCATTCGCGGCACCAAACTCGACACTGGAACCTACCTCGACAAGATCAAGAATCTGACGCCGAACGAGCAAGTCTCCGCCGCATGACGGGACTTGGCCCAAATCAGTGCAAACGCCATTGCCACAAAAAGGCGCCTAACAAGCGCTCGGCGCGCCTAACCCTTGTACGAGGCCATACGAGCAATACCCTTCGACCGTATCCCGTACTTTCGGCAAGTTAATACCCCATCACCCATCGTAGCTCGCTTGCGTCAGCTCTCAACCCTCCTTGGGGGGTGTTCAACAAGCCGGGAACTACCATTGTCTGCAAGAGCGTGGTTTCTTGCTTGTTTATTAGAGCCTTGTTGCGCTTAAGCGCTAAACCAATCAGCATTTTTTCCAGGTATCCAATGTCTCGATGCGCGGATGTGGATGGCCTTGAAAAGGCGCCCCGCGCCTTGGTTGTTCTCGCGTAAAAATACAGCAGCGGGGTTCCCTTCTTCGCGGCCCGTAGAGCGAGCTCGTACTTGTTCAGTTTGTCTTCAGTAACAGCTTCCCGTTTGAAGCTTTGGCGCTCAGCCTTTCCTACGTACCAAGGCTTGATACCTCTGCCCGCCCTAATAGCGAAAACATAGCAACCGCAGGCCTCCGACAGTCCCGGCTCGACACTATCAGCGCTTTCCCAAAACGTTCGACGTTGGTCGGCATCGCGCAGCATTATAAAATCGCTATCGCGTTCAAGCTCCCAAGGTCCACTAGGCCAATACTGCACCCGCTGCTCCTATCAACTTTGTCAGTCCCGTCGATCTCATGGGACTGCGGCTACAATGGCTGCCGCCAATCCGGGATGCGGAGTCTTCAGCCAAATCGGGACCGCTCCCATTGTCAACGCATGCTGAACAAGCGCGTTGTAGGTGCCGCCATAGGATCGACAAGCGTAAATCTGTACATCAGCGTTGGTATTCTGCAGATAAGCGATATTGGTCGTCACCATGCTGATGTTGTCGCCACCCGTAGCAAACCCTATGCTGGCTGCAGAAAGCTGCCCCTGCTTTCGATAGGCTGGAACGGCAATCGTCACATCCCCTGAAGCCATCGAATTAATACCAAGTTGCACCATCGCCGCTCGCATGCCCGTGGTTTTGCCGGTATTCGCAGGGCCAGAGACAAAGATTAAAATCGGCATCATATCCTCTTGGAGCAGCGCGCACGCACAGCACAGTCAAAGCTCGGCGTCATAGGAGGCGGCAAATCGGAAACTGTTGCCGATCTGCTTCCGGCCTTGGCTTCGCGCACGCCTCGTGCCCGCTGCTACCCGCGCCATCGTGTCGACATCGCGTTGCATCGGATCTCTCCGGATTTGGGCTCGGTTCGGATCATTCATCCCCCTTGGCCTTCGGCTTCGCCAGCCGCACACCCACGCCGCCGCCGTTCTCAGGGATGAAGATGACGCCGGCGGCACTCTATCAGTTCTCAAAAATCGTCGCCTGCATCATGACGATATCGCCAAGGTGCCACGCCGTATGCGGCTCCATCAGGTCACCGCGCACACTGACCTCCTCAGCCGCCAATTTCCAAAGGTCACGTGGCTGTTTGCCGTCACCGAACACCAGATGGATGATCCTCGGGGTGACGTTGACGGTCTCGCCCTCCATGTCCTCCATAGAAACGCACACGTCGGCCGTCAGTAGTACCCATCCCCTTACCTCGTGGCCGGCAGGGTGACGCGTCTCCAACTGGGCGAGTTGACCCGTAATCGGCTCGTCGGCCCGCTGGCAATTGGCAAAAGCCGGGCCGCTGGTGGCAATGGCAAGCAGCAAGCCCACTGCGGGAAAACCTACGAGCCTCACGCCGCGTCCCCGGAATTCTGGTAGGTGTAGCTCTGTCGAACCATCTCGCCGTGCGCCGCTGACCAGAATGCTTCTAGCTGGGCTGCTTGCTCCGCTTCTGCCAAACCAAGCCGCGTAAAGTTGGCCTTCATCGCGTCGGTGACTTGTCGGCGGTAATGCTCGGCGTGCCGATCCGTGGTCTTGTCCAGCATCTTCGCGGCGACCTCCCGGATGCGGCCAACCCTGCTCGCCATCGGGAACAACAGCACGGTACACGCGAGCTGTCTATGGGCGAAGGTTGGCAGGCTCGTATCGTCAGCTTTCATGACGCGGCCCTCCCGGCCAGAGTATATATAGCACTTCGGAATCCCGAAATTCGCAAGCCTTTGAAATCATTGAAGGGCATTGTTTCAGGCGCCTCGTTTCACGCGACGAATTTCGGAAACCCGAAGCGGGCGAATTTCGGAAACCCGAAGCGAGGATTTGTTTTTTCGTCCTACTTTCGCTCTGGCGTCGGCCCTTTGCTTACGGACGGCTTCGGACCATAGCCGAGCCTCAGCCATAGTGAACTTTTTCCATTCGTTGGAAGCGGCTGAACCGTCATGTCTTCCGTCGAAGGTTAGCGTGAAAATGGTAGGGTGCGCCGTGCCATTGCCGGCCTTGCCGCGTTCCGCCTTCAGCAGTCCCTTGTAAACAAGTTCATCAAGCGCATCGCCGATATATTCGCCGGTTGCGCCATACTCGATGAACTGCTCGTGGGTAACGACCAGATGGCCATTCTCAAGCCGATTGTGGCCGATGTGCTCTATGATGAGCCGGTCCAGGCATTTTTTCGCGTTGACTGACAAGCTGCGGTAGGCGGGGGATTCCAGAAAGTCGCGAGTGACGGCCATCCATCCGCCCTGATCGGCGGGCGGTCGTGTGTGTCGTTTCACGAGGCTTGCGGTTTTGCCGCCTTCAGTCCTGCTTTTGTCTCTCGGGGAAAATATCGCCATTAAAGGCTAAGGGCTCCGTTACTCGGAAGGCGTGGATTTCGTGGCAAGCCTCACGCCGGGCTGACCGTGGTTGAGAAATTCGATGCCATGATCCTCCAGCGCTCGCTGGACTGCATGCACATTTTGCGCACGACCGGCGATGGGTTCTCCTCCTGCGGCCTCCATACTGCGAATAGTGTTCACGTGAACACCGGCACGCGCTGCGACCTCTTTCTGTTCAAGCCCCGCGAGCGCCCGAGCGGCCTTTAGCTGGTTGCCTGTAGTGAGCATAAGCGGGTGGTCCTAAAAACTGTGTTTGAAACACAGAAAGACGTTGACTAGCAATAAATGTCAATGCTATGTCTGAAACACAGTTAACCGTATCCAACACCTAAGACAAGCCCTGTGCGACGCCCTCCACAGGAACACCCGAGGTTTGCCCCATGCTCAACCGCTCCGCTATTCTCGCCGATGCCTGGGCCACCTATCGCCGCCTTCAGGCTGGCCGTCCCTTCAACCGCAAGACCTTCGGCTTCTACCTCGCCTGCGCATGGGATCGCGCCAAGGCCAAGAAGCTGACCGATGTAGAGCGTCAGCGCCAGCAGATCGAGCGCGAGATCGAGATGCTGAAGTTCAAATCCTTCCGCATCGACATCGGCCGGCGTGAGCAGGCCTTGCGGGCTCAGCTTCAGAAGCTCGCCGCCTAACACGTTCCACACCACCACAATCGAGGAGAATACCGATGCCGAACATCGTTCCGGCAAACGCCCAAGGCTTGCCTGATATCAACCGCCGCCGGCTTCTCGGCAATATCGCCGGGCTGACCGCCGCGTCCGCCGTTGCCGGTGCGACAGCCGCGACCGCAGCGACATATGAGCCGCCCGCCTCCGATAATCTCGACGCCCTGCCGATCAGTGCCTTGTGGGTGCGGGCTATCGAACTGGCGCATGACTTGTCGGAAATACTCGACCGCCTCAATGCTGACGGCGATGCCACGATGGTCGAAATCCACGCCGGCGAGAGCGGCCACGCCCGGGTGCATTTCCGGGAGGCATTGCCGAACGACGCTCGTGGGATGCTTGCATATTATGCCGCGTGCTACCGGCAGACAGCGCAAGCAATCGAGCCGGACGTGACCGAGTGGAGCCACGTCATCTATGCCGATGCAGGCGTCGATTGTCGTTTCGCCCTGATCGGTAATCGGAAGGCGGTGCGGTCATGACCATCAGCCGTCGCCAGTTTCTCCGCAACACCGCTGCCGTCAGCGCTGCCGCCGTCACCGCCGTCGCCCCGACAGTCGCCGACGCCACCGCCCAGATGACCGCCGAAGAGCGTTTCGACTTTCATCTGGCCGAGTTCAAGAAGGCGGCCGAAGAACTGGACCCGCGTATAGGTTCTTGGTGTGTCGCTCGTTTGGCAGATGCTGATCTGAGGTGTTCTCTCGCCATTTCCGCCCATCGCGTGACGGGCCGCTACGAGGGCGATGGCAAATACGAATCCGGCGCGCTTTCAGCTCTCGGCAGGCCGACGATCTACGATGTCGCGCTTCTGGCGGATCGCGTTGACGGCCATCGGATGTTCAGCGTCCGGACTTCAATGGATCGCATGGTTCTGGCTGAGCCCCGGCTGAACACGTTCATCGGCAGGAGGGTGTCATGAACGCCATCACCCTCCACCAGAACCTTGATGATCTGCCGGCAGCGTATGGCCTGATCTACCGTGGTCACGACATCGAGCCCGAGTTCCGCAACGGCGATATGCTCTGTTTTGAAAAGAACGGTGATGCCGAAGCTGGCGATGTCGTCGCCGTATGGCTCCGCCCCGAGCATGTCCGCGAAGGTCGATCCCAAGTCGCGGTCTACCGGGTTCACATGCCTTTGCCGCCCGGCTTCGTCCTGCCTTTCGACATGGACCCGGACGCCGAATGCATGCCGGTTCTCATCCTGCTCAGTTTGAGCGATCCGAAAAGGGTCGCGCCTTTCCCGGCCGACCGGTTGCTTGGCGTGCACCGCCTCGCATCGGTCGTCTTCAGGGAGAGCGAGGGCGAGGAAGGAGGTGAGCAATGAACGCCCTCGCACCCGCCCCGGAATACCGCGCTCTGATGCTGTTCGACCGGCTCCCGGCCGGCTGCATCAGCTTCCAGTGTAAGGACGTGGGCTCCATGCCGCATGTCAGGCCCGGCGAGTTCGTGGTGGTCGATACCGCCGTGCGGACGCCGATTGCCGGGGAACTGTTCGTCATCAAGTTCGGTCCTGAGCTTGGTCATCACCGCATCTGCATGGTGAGACGCGGCGCAGGCTTTGGCCGTGTTGACGGATGGCGCGTTGGAGCGGTGACCAACGATTTGCTTTCGGCTGGCTATCAAAAGCTCCGCTCAAGAACCGACCTCACTCAGGTCGAAAAGAACATCCTTCACATTCAGGCCCACAACGCAGTCGGCGCATGGACAGAAGGTCCGTACGACGACACTGGCAAAAGCTACGAGCATCTGTGCTCCTGCCTCGTCGGACAGGTCATCGGCCTCTATCAGCCGAAGGGAGGCGCGACATGAACATCCGCGCCGACATACCGACGCCATCCACCCGCCGCAGCATCGAGGATGCGATAGAACGCCTGCTGGCCCTGCTGGACAGGCTGGAGGGCGATCCGGACCTTGAGGCGAACGGCGACGAACACGACGCCAGTTGGCCTGAAGGCTACACTGGAGCCAGCTTCGGTGCCGCCTGCGAGGATGACGAGGACGGCCACGACGCCGAGGCGGACAAGGCCGACGCCGAGCCGGAGCTTGGCTGGACCGAGGACATCAACCAAACCACGTCGCTGCTCGTGCGGGACGGTGGGGCGGAGGGCGGAGAACCCTTCCTCGGTTGGCCTGAAACCTGCGGGCAGGGCCAGGATGAGTACGACGCCGGCAGCAAGCCGGCGCCCGGCATCGATCCGGCGGGCGACGCAATTGATGGTCCTTCGTTCGATTTCCGGGGCGACGGGCATCCGATTGCAAAGAAGGAACTGCGCAAGGCCAAGCCGCGCAAGGAACCGAGGATGATCGGAGAGAAACGGCGGCTGTTGGCTGACGGCTCCTTCTTCACGACCTTCGTCAGTTCCGACACTGGTTATGTGGTCCGCGCCGGGCGGAAGAGGAGACTGGCCGATCTGAGCGGCAAGGGACAGCCGAAGGGGATCATATGAGCGTCGCCGTCATGATCGCCGAGGCCATCGCCACCGGCAAGCTTCGCCGCATTCCCCTCGGCGTTTCCGGATTGGACCCTGTGACGCAGAGACCATGGCCTTCTTTCGAGGCTGCGTTGGCCGCAACGGAACGCAGCCGCGAGATTGCCGCCTGTCCGAGAC
The DNA here is from genome assembly GCA_023953845.1 of Rhizobiaceae bacterium. Taxonomy (NCBI): domain Bacteria; kingdom Pseudomonadati; phylum Pseudomonadota; class Alphaproteobacteria; order Hyphomicrobiales; family Rhizobiaceae; species Rhizobiaceae bacterium. The sequence continues at coordinate 4,008,104 of JAMLJC010000001.1, forward strand.
TGCCGTCTCCGGCAGTGCGAAGAGCCCGGCGGGACAATTGGGCCACACCGGAGAAGGATGCTTTGATCCGACAGATGGTGCGGGACTGTTTCAGTATGCAGCAGATCGCCGCCCGGCTCGACGTGGGCTCGACCTCCGTCATTTACCGGCGCTGCGTCAAGCTAGGCATCGAGACATCCCGCCGCCGGCTGAAGAGCGTCGCGCGGCAAAACTACTATATTGAGACGCCTATATGACGCCGTTTGACGGATGCTCTGCGAAGCCCGGTGGAAAGGCACCCAGCAGGCTTCAAGGAAGGAGGAAGCGGCTAGACCGCCTACGTCTTGATTGGAAGCTGATTGATCTCTACGCTCGCACAAAGAAGTCGCTTCGGCCTCTGAACAGGATCGTCATTATCCGCATAACGGAGTTCTCAGATGGAAAACGGAGGTTTGGCAGGTCCACCCGAGTCGGCAAGGACCGTGTCGATGGCCTTAGCGGAGTTCATCTGCAAGCTTACGCGCTTAGCTCTGCGGCAGATCGTGGTAGCAGTGCTTCTGTCATCTGCCCTCGTCCTGCCTCCGGCGCTCGCGCAAACTCACAATCACGACGCCGCGTCACAATCGGACGGCACGGTGGCCCAACCGGCAACCGAGGCCCCAGCAGTTTCAGGCGCAGGCGGTGCGGTCAGCTATCACAGCGCCACCATCTTCACCTTACGGACAGGGATCGCCGAGGGACGAATGGTCTATATCGGCGTCGGCGGCGACATAGACGGCAAGGTCAACCCGACCCTGATGGTCCATGAAGGCGAACTGGTGCAGATCAACCTGATCAACGGCGAGGGCGCCGAGCACGACATCGTGCTCGACCAGTACGCCGCCAGATCTTCGATCGTCGTTGGGAAAAATGCCTCCTCGACGTTCTCCTTCATTGCCAACAAGGTCGGCGAGTTTGCATATTTCTGCTCGATCGCGGGCCACCGCGCAGCTGGCATGGAAGGGCTCATCCACGTGATGCCCGGGCCTCGCGAGGCGATGGACACGGAGGCGGCCGATATCGTCCGTGATCCGGCAGACCTGCCGGGACCGATCGCTCAGCGGCCGCCACAGGTAATGCGCATCGATCTGGAGACGGTGGAGTTAAAAGGCCGCCTCGATGACGGTACCTCCTATGTCTACTGGACGTTCAACAGCAAGGTTCCGGGACCGATGCTTCGCGTACGTGTCGGCGACACGGTCGAGGTTCACATCAAGAATGCGGCCGACAGCGTGATGATGCATTCGGTCGACTTCCATGCTGCGACCGGCCCCGGGGGTGGCGCTGACTTTACCCAGATTGCGCCCGGAGAGGAGGCGGTCGTCACGTTCAAGGCATTGAAGGCTGGTATCTTTGTCTATCATTGCGCCACGCCCAGTGTCGCCCATCACATCACGAGCGGCATGTACGGGCTGATCCTAGTGGAACCGGAAGGCGGCCTGCCGCAGGTCGATCGTGAATTCTACGTCATGCAGGGCGAGCTCTATACCGTCGAACCCTTCGGGACGCAGGGCGAAATGGAGATGGACTATGACAAGCTGATTTCCGAGCGGCCGGAATACTTCCTCTTTAACGGCTCGGTCGGTGCTCTCACCAAGTCGCACCCTCTCTATGCCAATGCCGGCGAGACGGTTCGCATCTTTTTCGGTGTGGGCGGCCCGAACTACACGTCGTCGTTCCACGTCATCGGCGAGATATTCGATCACGTCTATGAGTTGGGAAGCCTCACGTCGCCTCCGCTGACCGGCGTACAGACGGTGCTCGTTCCACCCGGCGGAGCAACGGTCGTCGATTTCAAGATCGACCGCGGCGGACACTACGTGCTGGTAGATCACGCGCTGTCGCGAGCCGAGAGGGGGCTTGCCGGTTATCTGATCGTTGACGGGCCGAAGGACGATGACATCATGCACGCCGGTCCGGCCAAGGAATAACGACCGGGCGCGTGCAGCCTTCTACCTAGCCGGGCCAAACGCCCGGCTTTTCTTTGCATAACCACCTAGCAGGCTAGCCCACTGCCATGGCGGCCGCGTCTGGACTTACTCCATGCGATCCTTCGTAAACGCCATTTGGAACGAATTGCCACCAGCAGGACGATATGGGAGATTAACGGGCGTTGGAGGATGAGGGCAATGCGTAGGATACCTATCGCCGTTGCTTTGTTCATGACAGTGATGCCTGCGGCCTACTGTCAGGAGGATAAGCTCATCCTCGAACAGTTCCAGAAAATGGGTTTGCCGGAGCCTGATCTGAAGGCATTGAAAGAGGCGAGACAGCAGCGCGGTCTTGAGGCGAAAGTGCTTCTGGTCATCAATGTTTCCAGAGCCTGCCCCGGTTATCTCGTAGATGATCGTAGGCTTATGGACATTTTGGCGACAGCAGGGTCCAGCACCACGCCAACGATGCTTATGGAGATCAATCAGAATTCCAAATCGCAGGCAGCGAGTGCAGACGAGCCGAGGCCAATCGACTGCTCCAATATCTTTGCGCGGTTTGGCCATTCGGGATCCGAGTTGATTGACGCACTCGTACCCGTCCCAGTTCTACTCGCTGCCACCGAGCCAACCGCTGATTCCGCTCGCTAGCTCCTGCCCTACGGACTGTCATTTTTGTCATTTAAGTCAATTTTGTCATTGGGGGGGGGTGAGGCTGGGTTTTGTCGGTTAAGTCGGTTTTGTCGGTAGGGGTAAAGGCCATCTACCGGAGGCAGCCAAGGCGTTTCTTTAGCCCCTAAAGGGAGGGGAGCCTGCCGGAGCATAGGCCAAAGTGTCGCAAACGTCGCAAGTGTCGCAAGCCCCGATCCCGATTTCAGCGATTGCAGGGAGGGGTTTTGAAGGTTTTGAGGGTGCCTGCTCTGGCGATTATGTGAAAATTCGCGCCGCTGCGCCACCGGTCGCAACACCGGGCTTACCACCACCAAGGCCGCCGCGTTCCCGTCCGGGCGCGGCGGCTTTTTGCGTTGATGGCTATTGCCACGATCATGCGCCTCGGCGAGATATGTCGCCAGCATTGAGGGGCAACAGCATGCGGCGATACGATGAATACGGATATCTCTCATCCAGCGATCTGGACATGTTGACCAGGGTCTTGGATGCGATGACGCCCGCCGACGCGACCTATGAAGAGCGTCATGCGCGGGCAGCCACCATCGTGACCCTGTTTCAGTCGGGTCTCGACACCGAAGAGAAGTTGATCGCAGAACTGATGGGCCGGGCGGAGTAGGCTTTCTCATCCGAAACGGATGGGCGCTGCCTCATTCCATATCCCCGATCCGCCCATGCTCGAAAAGGATCGTCGGCTCGCCGTATTCGCCAAGCTGCGGATTGGCCTCACGCGACCATGCCAGCACGCCGGCATGCTTGTCGACCAGCGCCTTCGCGGTCCTGATCGCCCGATCCTCGCTCATCTGCTCTGCCGGGCCGAACGCGATCTGCAGTTCGCCCTCCTCGTCCTCGTCGAAGGCCACGACGACGATCAGCTTCGGCAGTTTGGGCTGGGGCGTGATGCTGGACATGGGCGCTCCTCCACGGAGAAAGATGTGGTCCGAGGCGGCGAAACGTCAACGGTGGCGATGAGGGGAGGGAACGGGCGGGCCGCAAGGTCATTCGAGACGAATCCACACCGGAGCGTGGTCGCTTGCTCCATCTTTTCCCCGAAACGCCTTGTCCACTCCTGCATCCCTAAGCCGCTCGGCGAGCCCATGGCTTAGAAGCGCGTGATCGAGACGCAGACCGGCATCTCGCTCCCAGCGCTGTCGTTTGTAATCCCAGAAAGTGTAGACCCTGTCCTTTGGATGCTTTGCCCGAACGGCATCGACCCATGAGCGACCGACAAGGCTGGCGAATGCGGCCCGGCTTTCAGGTTGAACCAAGGCGTCGTCGTTCCAGGATTTTGTCGGGTAGATGTCGATCGCCGTAGGGGCGACGTTGAAGTCTCCCAACAGAGCGATGGGCGCTCCTGTCTTGCGGAGCGCCGTCGCGTGCCGTTTGAGACGCGCCAGCCAGGCGAGCTTGTAATCGAACTTTGGTCCGGGCTGAGGATTGCCGTTTGGGGCGTAGATGCAGGCTACCAGAATACCTTTCACCGCCGCCTCGATATACCGCGCCTGCTGGTCGGCCGGATCGCCCGGGAGTCTGTCGCGCGTGAGCACCGGTTCGGAGCCGCGCGACAGAATGGCGACGCCGTTCCACGACTTCTGACCTACCCAGGCCGATTGACAACCCTGCCTCTGAAGAGCTTGCTCGGGAAAGCCGTCCTGCGGCGCCTTCAACTCCTGCAAACAAACAATGTCAGGCTTTCGGAACGCCAGCCACTCCATCAGGTTCGGCAGCCGGCGATTGACGTTGTTGATATTGAAGGTCGCAAGCAGCATGGGCGTTCGCGTCATAACGGCGGCAAATCGGCAACAATTGCCGATTTAGGATGCGCTTCGGCCGCACACCCGATTTCTGTCAATTAAGTCAAATGTCAATTGGGGCAGGGACTGTCCTGTAGGTCGGGTTTCACCGCCCGGAGCATCCTGTTCACAATTTCAGCACGGCCCGACGTGCGCCGTTCACTGTACGTCATGAGCGTGGAGCGTGCGAAGCAGTCTCAGAGGAGGCAGGGTCGAGTTGCGATTCGAAATGGGGAAAAGCGCGACTCGGTGCGAATTTCGCGCGCCGTGACGCCCCGGTGACGCCCCGAGAGTGGCAATGACCGAGTGAACTCGGTTAATCCCACGAAATCCCGTTTAATATCAGCTAGTTCGCTGGTCGGAGTGGCAGGATTCGAACCTGCGACCCCCTGATCCCAAATCAGGTGCGCTACCAGGCTGCGCTACACTCCGGGGCCTTGCGCGCTCTGCCTAGTGGCTTCGCGGGCCGAACGCAAGGCGTATTCGAACGATCCGGATCAGTTCGCCGCGGCGGCAGCCGCGAGGCCGAGCGCGAGGTCCGCTTTGAGATCCCCGATATCCTCCAGGCCGATCTGAAGTCGGATGACCGGGCCTTCATAGGGGCCTTTGGCGACGGTGCGATCACCGAGGAAGACCGGGACCGCGAGGCTCTCGAAACCGCCCCACGAATAGCCGAGGCCGAATACCTTCAACGCGTCCAGAAAGGCGTGGGACTGACGCTCGCCACCGCCGTCGAGCACGATGGAAAAAATGCCGCTGGAGCCGGAGAAGTCCCGCTTCCACAGCGCATGGTCCGGATGGCTGGGCAGGGCAGGGTGCAGAACGCGGGCAACGCCCGCTTGCGTCTCCAGCCAGGCCGCGATGTCGAGCGCGCTTTTCTGATGATGCGCAAGACGGACGCCCATGGTGCGCAGGCCGCGCAATGTCTGGTAGACGTCGTCCGGGCCTGAGCAGGCTCCGAGCGTCACGAAACCATCGTACAGCGTCTTCCAGCAGGCTTCGTTGGCCGAGACCGTGCCGATCAGCACGTCCGAGTGCCCGGCCGGATACTTGGTTGCGGCATGGATGGAAATGTCGACCCCATGATCGAGCGGGCGGAAATAGAGCGGCGTCGCCCAGGTATTGTCCATCATGACGATCGCGCCCGCCTTCCTGGACGCGGCGGCGATGGCCGGAATGTCCTGCACTTCGAACGTGTTGGAGCCCGGCGATTCGGTGAACACGACCTTCGTGTTCGGCCTGAACAGGGCAGCGATGCCGCCGCCGAGGCGCGGGTCATAGTACTCGACTTCCACGCCGAGGCGCTTCAGCATCGTGTTGGCGAAGTGGCGGGTGGGACCATAGACGGAATCGACGATCAGAAGGTGATCGCCGGCTGCGAGAAAGGAAAGAAGCGGCACCGTCACCGCCGCCAGCCCCGACGGTACGACGATCGTGCCGGCTGAGCCTTCGAGTTCGTTCACCGCGTTCGCCAGCGCGTCGGTCGTCGGGGTGCCGCGGGTTCCGTAGGTGTAGCGCTGGTTGCGCTCTGCCATCGAGCGGGCGTTGGCGAACAGCACCGTCGACGCATGGACAACCGGCGGGTTCACGAAGCCGAAGAACTCGCGCGGGTCGTTTCCCATATGGGCGAGCCGCGTGTTGATGCCTTGGCTCGCAGAGGTCGCTTCTGCCATTTTCTATCCGTTCGATGGTTGTGTCGGCGGTGTTTGGCCCATTCGCGCCGCGAGAGCAAATGGCCAGCGCGCACGATCGGTAAGTGCAGCCGACCGGCCCGCGTAATCCTTTAGTCGAGTTTTCGCATTGGCAAGCCAGTTGTTTCCTTCGGATCGACGCCAGCCCGAAGAAATTTTGCCGATGCGTGAAGCAGCGCGCGATCCATTCGCACTTGACCCCGCAGCGATAATCGCCTTCGATATCGTTTCTGCTTGGGGAAGGCAGAGTGACGGACGGGTGTTAAGGGCCTCGACTGTGCCTCTAAAGGGCAAGCCGCCTTCCGGGACCGGGCTCACGAAGACGCAAGTCTTGGAAAGAAGGGAAAAAGGGAAATGAAAAAGATTCTCACAGGGATGCTGGCGATGGCCGCCGTCGGGATGACGGCGTCGGTCGCTTCAGCGGGAACGCTGGAAGACGTGAAGGCCAAGGGCTTCATCCAGTGCGGCGTGAACACCAGCCTCGCCGGGTTCTCCTCGCCGAACGACAAGGGCGAGTGGACGGGTCTGGACGTGGACTTCTGCCGCGCCGTGGCCGCAGCCGTCTTCGGCGACGGCACCAAGGTGAAGTTCACCGGCCTGTCGGCCAAGGACCGCTTCACCGCTCTGCAGTCCGGCGAAGTCGACATCCTGTCGCGCAACACGACCTGGACGATCAGCCGCGACACCGCGCTCGGCCTGAACTTCGGCGGCGTCACCTACTATGACGGCCAGGGCTTCATGATCAACGCGAAGAAGCTGCCGGGCGTGAATTCGGCGCTGCAGCTCTCGGGTGCTGCGGTCTGCGTGCAGTCCGGCACGACGACTGAGCTGAACCTCGCCGACTACTTCAAGGCGAACAAGATGGAGTACAACCCCGTCGTGTTCGAGAAGTTCGAGGAGGCCAACGCCGCCTACGACGCCGGCCGCTGTGACGCCTACACCACCGACCAGTCCGGTCTCTACGCCGTGCGCCTGCAGATGGCCGCGCCGGACGATCACGTCGTGCTGCCGGAGATCATCTCCAAGGAGCCGCTCGGTCCGTCGGTGCGCCAGGGCGACGACAAGTGGTTCGACGTGGTGAAGTGGACCTATTACGCGCTGCTCAACGCGGAAGAGGCAGGCATCACGCAGGCCAATGTCGAGGAGATGAAGAACTCCGAGAACCCGGATATCCGTCGTCTGCTCGGCGTCGAAGCCGAAACGAAGATCGGCACCGATCTCGGGCTGTCCAACGACTGGGTCGTCAACATCGTCAAGGCGACCGGCAACTACGGCGAAATCTTCGAGCGCAACGTCGGCACCGGCAGCCCGCTGAAGATCGCTCGCGGCATCAATGCGCTCTGGACCAAGGGCGGCCTGCAATACGGCATGCCCATCCGCTAACCGGCGGAACGAGCCGGCCGGAGGGGATTTCTCCTCCGGTCCATCGGCGCAGGACGGTGCGGATCAACAGGCCGGCCGTCCCACGCCTTATGTCATAGGAAGGGGAACCCTGTGGCGGTACGCGATACAATCGAGGCGGACCAACCTTCGCGGGGATCCCTGATCTACGATCCGAAGGTCCGCGGTCTCGTCTTTCAGGTCGTCCTGATCGTCCTTCTGGCGCTCGGCATCTGGTGGATCGTCGACAACACCATCGAGAACCTGCGCCGTTCCAACATCTCGACCGGATTTGCCTTCCTCAGGGGGCGCGCCGGCTTCGACATTTCCGACCGGCTGATCGACTACAGCTCCGATTCTTCCTACGGACGCGCGCTGGTCATCGGCATGCTCAACACGGCGATGGTGGCGATCGTCGGCATCATCGCGGCGACCATCATAGGCTTTCTCGTTGGCATCGGGCGCTTGTCGAACAACTGGCTGATCCGCAAGATCGCCACCGTCTATGTCGAACTTTTCCGCAACATACCGCCGCTGCTCGTCATCCTGTTCTGGTATCAGGGCGTGCTGGCGCTGCTGCCGGCTGTGCGCGACAGCTACGCGCTGCCCTTCGGCTCGTTTCTCAACAGCCGCGGTTTCTATTTTCCGCGCTTCGTGTGGGGAGAAGGGGCGTGGCTGGTGCTCGCGGGTCTCGCCGTGGGCATCGCGCTCAGCGTCTTCGTGGCTCGCCGCGCGCGCATCCGGCAGGAGGCGACCGGGCAGCAGTTCCCCGTCTTCTGGACGAGCGTTGCGCTGATCGTCGGCTTGCCGCTGATCGGCCTCGTTCTCGCCGGTATTCCGGTCACGCTCGACTATCCGCAGAAGGGAACCTTCAATCTCACCGGCGGCACCAACGTCAAGCCGGAGTTCCTGTCGCTCTTCCTCGCGCTGTCCTTCTACACGGCGTCCTTCATCGCCGAGATCGTGCGCGCCGGCATACTTGGCGTGAGCAGGGGCCAAAGCGAGGCGGCGGCGGCGCTCGGGCTGAGATCGGGACAGTCGCTCAGGCTCGTCGTCATACCGCAGGCGATGCGCATCATCATCCCGCCGCTCACCAGCCAGTATCTCAACCTGACGAAGAATTCGTCGCTGGCGGTGGCGATCGGCTACCCGGACCTCTACGCGATCGGCGGCACGATCCTCAACCAGACCGGACAGGCGATCGAGGTCGTTGTGATCTTCATGGTCGTCTATCTCGGTCTCAGCCTCCTGACGTCGCTGTTCATGAACTGGTTCAACAACAAGATGGCGCTGAAGGAGAGATGATCCATGCAGGAACATGATCTCTCCTGGGTACGGACCGAAATGGCGCTGGCGCAGGACGCGCCGCGCTCCCATGTCGGACCGGGGGCATGGGCCCGCAAGAACCTGTTCGCCACGCCGGTCGACTCGGCGCTGTCGGTGCTGGCGCTGCTCGCCGTAGCCTGGTTCCTGCCGCAGATCCTCAACTGGCTGTTCTTCAGCGCGGTGTGGAGCGGCACGGACCGCACGGCCTGCCTGACCGTCGATCAGGGCGGCCAGTTGCCCGCCGGGTGGTCCGGGGCCTGCTGGCCCTTCGTGTTCAACCGTTTCGGCTACTTCATGTTCGGCCGCTATCCGCTGGACGAGCGCTGGCGCGTGATCCTGTGTGGCATAATCTTCCTCGCGCTGCTTGTGCCGCTGCTCACGCCGCGCGTGCCGTTCAAGCGCCTCAACGCGATCCTGTTCTTCGCGGTCTTCCCGTTCGTGGCGTTCTTCCTGCTGGTCGGCGGATGGTTCGGCCTGCCTTACGTCGAGACCCCGCTCTGGGGCGGATTGATGGTCACGCTGGTGCTTTCCTATGTCGGCATCGTCGTGTCGCTGCCGCTCGGCATATTGCTGGCGCTGGGGCGCCGGTCGAAGATGCCGATCGTCAAGCTGCTCTCGGTGATACTCATCGAGACGGTGCGCGGGGTGCCGCTGGTGACGGTGCTGTTCATGGCCGCCTTCATGCTGCCGCTCTTCGTGCCGCCCGGCATGACCTTCGACAAACTGCTGAGGGCGCTGATCGGCGTGGCGCTATTCTCGTCGGCCTACATGGCCGAGGTCATTCGCGGCGGCCTTCAGGCGATCCCGAAGGGCCAGTACGAAGGTGCGGATTCGCTCGGCCTCGGCTACTGGCAGAAGATGAGCCTGATCGTCATGCCGCAGGCCCTGAAACTGGTGATCCCGGGCATCGTCAACTCGTTCATCAGCCTGTTCAAGGACACGACGCTGGTGCTGATCATCTCGATGTTTGATCTGCTCGGCGTCGTGAAGCAGAGCATTTCGGGCGATCCGACCTGGGCGACGCCGCAGACCGCGAAAACCGGCTATGTCTTTGCGGCCGCTATTTTCTGGGTGTTCTGCTTCGGGATGTCGCGTTACTCTCAGTATATGGAACGGCGGCTCGATACGGGCCATCGCAAATAGCCCGCAAAGGGCGCTAGGGGAAACAGCACATGGCAATAGAAAATGCCGTCGCCGCCGAGGAAATCCAGGTCGATCGGTCGAAAATGCAGATCTCGACCACCGACGTGGCCGTCGAGATCGTCGGGATGCACAAGTGGTACGGCGAGTTCCACGTCCTGAAGGACATCAACCTCAAGGTCATGCGCGGCGAACGCATCGTCATCTGCGGCCCGTCCGGCTCCGGCAAGTCGACGCTGATCCGCTGCATCAACCGGCTCGAGGAGCATCAGAAGGGCAAGATCGTCGTCGACGGCATCGAACTGACCAACGACCTGAAGCGCATCGACGAGGTGCGCCGCGAGGTTGGCATGGTGTTCCAGCACTTCAACCTCTTCCCGCACCTGACGATCCTGGAGAACTGCACGCTGGCGCCGATCTGGGTGCGCAAGATCCCGAAGAAGCAGGCCGAGGAAACGGCCATGCATTTTCTGCGCCGCGTCAAGATTCCCGAGCAGGCGAACAAGTATCCGGGACAGCTTTCCGGCGGCCAGCAGCAGCGCGTGGCGATCGCGCGCTCGCTGTGCATGAACCCGCGCATCATGCTCTTCGACGAGCCGACTTCCGCGCTTGACCCGGAGATGATCAAGGAAGTGCTGGAGACCATGGTCGGACTCGCCGAAGAGGGCATGACCATGCTGTGCGTCACGCACGAGATGGGTTTTGCGCGCAAGGTCGCCAACCGGGTGATCTTCATGGATCAGGGCCAGATCGTCGAGCAGAACACGCCGGTCGAGTTCTTCGACCACCCGCAGCACGAGCGTACGAAGCTGTTCCTGTCGCAGATATTGCATTGAGGGAAAGCGAATAGGGAATAGGCTGCAGAGCGGACGGACAGAGCTTGCGAGCGGAACGCGCCTGCGTTTCATACTCGCTACTCGCTACTCGCTACTCATTCGCCACCCATACAACCAATCCAGATCGGCGGCGAGGCTTTCGCCGCCGCGAAGCTTCAGCACCAGATTGCGCGCCAGAGCGACTGGGCCTGCCGCGTGCCAGGCAAGCCGGTTGAGCGAGGCGCGGCGGCGGGCTTTCGCCACGCGCTCGCGCCGCTCGCGCTCCCATGCGGAAAGCGCGTCCGACAGGTCGTCGCGGCTTCGGGCCACGGCATCGGCCAGCGTGACGGCATCCTCGATCGCCATGGCGGCGCCCTGAGCCGCATAGGGCGTCATCGCATGGGCGGCGTCGCCGATAAGCGCGACGCCCTGCGGGACAGTCCATCGGGGCCGCGTATCGACGCGGTAGATCGGCCAGCTTGCCCACACGGGGGTATTTTCGAGAAGCTGCCGGAGCGGCGTAGCGCAACGGGCGAGCCCGCGTTTCAACGCGGCGTCCGAAGGCGGATGCGCTCCATCGGGCGAATCGCCGTGGGTAAAGGCGACGATATTGACGGTCTGGCCGGCCCGCAGCGGGTAGGCGATCAGATGGAAGCCGGGCTGGAGACAGGCGCTGATCTCGCGCGGCGAGCGGGAGGCGAATGGCCGGCCCGCCGGGCTGTCCGCCGCGATGGTGGCGCGCCAGGCGATCTCTCCGGCAAATGTCGCGTCGGCCGATCGCCCGCCCAGAGCGCGCACCGCCGAATGGACGCCGTCCGCGCCGACGAGAAGCCGGCATGGGAATTCGTGCCGCCGCCCGCCAATATCGACGGATACGGTGACGCCGCGGGCATGCAGCGCGGCATCGCGGACAGGCGCATCGAGCGTCAGGCTGATGTCGGCTTCACGCCCCACACGCGCCAGCAGGGCGCTTTGCAGGTCTGCCCGATGCGCTACCAGATAGGGCGCTCCCCAGCGCTCGCGCGCGGTTGCGCCGAGCGGAATGCGGCCAAGCTCGGCGAAGGAGGCGCCGTCCCGCAGGACGACGGCGGCCGGCTCCACCGCCACGGGCTTCAGCAGCGCGGTGACGCCGAGCAGGTCCAGCAGCCGGGTGGCATTCGGAGACAACTGGAGACCGGCGCCGGCCTCTTCGAGCCGGGGCGCCCGGTCGAAGACATGAACCGAAAAGCCTTTCGCGGCGAATGCAAGCGCGGCGGTCAGCCCGGCGATCCCGGCACCCGCGATCACGACCTGACGGGACGCCGCACTGGACATGGCCTGTGCGACTACGCGGCCTTTTCGTGAAAGATGCAGCCGGCGGGGCGCGTTTCGGTCGCTTTGAGAGTATGGTCGTAGCGATAAAGGGTCGAGCAATAAGGGCAGATCTTCTCGTCGTCGTCGCCCATGTCGAGGAAAACGTGCGGATGATCGAACGGCGCATCGGCGCCCACGCACATGAATTCCTTCACGCCGATCTCGATCAGCTTGTGCCCTGCATCGTTCTGGAAATGCGGGATAGCGCCGCCAGCCATGGCTTGTCTCCTGAAACCGCTCGTCATGCGTTTGGCGCAGGCGTGGTTGATTTGCAAGCGCCTGATATGAAACTGTCGCAAAAGCATGACAGGGGTTAGATTACCTAACCAAACACCGAGAAGCTGAGTTGACCAAGGATAACATGCCCGCGCTGCGGCCTTCCCAGACAGATTTTTCAGACACGGCCAAGGAAGGAGCTGACCCGGCGACGACGAACCCGGACCGCTTCGTCAACCGCGAATTCTCATGGCTGCAGTTCAATCGCCGCGTGCTGGAGGAGGCCGAGAACACCCGGCATCCCCTGCTGGAGCGCGTGCGCTTCCTGTCGATCTCGGCGGCCAATCTGGATGAGTTCTTCATGGTGCGCGTGGCGGGTCTCGCCGGACAGGTGCGACAGGGTATCGCGGTGAAGAGCCCCGACGGCCGCACGCCCGAACAGCAGCTCGACCAGATCCTGCTGGAAGTGGGGCGGCTTCAGGAAGACCAGCAACGGAGCCTGTCCACCCTGATGCAACTGCTGAAGGCGGAGGGCATCGAGATGATCGCAGGGTCGGGCCTCGCCAAGGACGACCGCTCCTGGCTCGAAGAGCATTTCATGGAGCAGATTTTCTCCGTGATGACGCCTCTCTCCATCGATCCGGCGCATCCGTTCCCCTTCATTCCCAATCTCGGCTTCTCGGTGGCCCTGCAACTGAGGCATCGCAAGAATGGCGAGGAGATGAACGCGCTGCTGCGCCTGCCTGTGGCGCTCCGGCGGTTCATCCGCCTGCCGGACCGCAAGAAGACGGTGCGGTTCATCACGCTGGAAGAAGTGGTGAACCTTAACATCGCGCGGCTCTTCCCTGGCTATGAGGTGAAGGGTGCGGGAACCTTCCGCATCATCCGTGACAGCGATATCGAGGTCGAGGAGGAGGCGGAGGACCTCGTGCGCTATTTCGAAACGGCCCTGAAGCGGCGCCGGCGCGGTTCGGTGATCCGGATCGAATTCGACAGCCAGATGCCGGCAGCGCTACGCGAATTCGTCGCCGGCGAGCTCGGCGTGCCTCCGAACAGGGTGAGCGTGCTCGGCGGGCCGCTGGCCATCAACCAGATTTCCGAGATCGTCTCGATTCCGCGCGACGATCTGAAGTTCCCTCCGTACAATCCACGCTTTCCCGAGCGCATCCGGGAGCATGGCGGCGACTGCTTCGCCGCCATCCGCGAGAAGGACATCATCGTCCACCATCCCTACGAATCCTTCGACGTGGTGGTGCAGTTCCTGCGCCAGGCGGCGCTCGATCCCGAAGTGGTCGCCATCAAGCAGACGCTCTATCGCACGTCCAACGACAGCCCGATCGTGCGCGCGCTGATCGATGCGGCGGAGGCCGGAAAGTCCGTGACCGCATTGGTCGAACTCAAGGCGCGCTTCGACGAAGAGGCCAACATACGCTGGGCCCGCGATCTCGAACGCGCCGGCGTGCAGGTCGTCTTCGGCTTCATCGAGCTGAAGACCCACGCCAAGATGTCGCTGGTCGTGCGGCGCGAGGACGGCAAGTTCCGCAACTATGTCCATCTCGGCACCGGCAACTATCATCCGATCACGGCGCGCATCTACACCGACCTGTCCTTCTTCACCTCAGATCCGGCCATCGCGCGCGACGTGGCGCATATCTTCAACTTCATCACGGGCTATGCGGAGCCGATGGAGACTATGAAGATCGCCATGTCCCCCAACACGCTGCGCAGCCGCATCCTGAAGCACATCGCCGACGAGATCGCCTTCGCGCGGGATGGCAAGCCGGCGCAGATCTGGATGAAGATGAATGCGCTGGTCGACCCGCAAGTGATCGATGCGCTTTACGCGGCGAGCCGGGCAGGGGTGGAGATCGACCTCGTCGTGCGTGGCATTTGCTGCCTGCGGCCGCAGGTCCCGGGCCTCTCCGAGAATATCCGGGTCAAGTCCATCGTCGGCCGGTTCCTCGAACACAGCCGCATCTACTGCTTCGGCAACGGCCATGGCCTGCCCTCGGATGACGCGATCGTCTATTTCAGCTCGGCCGACATGATGCCGCGCAATCTAGACCGCCGGGTCGAGACGATGGTGCCGATCACCAACCGGACCGTGCACGAGCAGGTGCTCGGGCAGATCATGCTCGGCAGCCTCGTGGACAACCAGCAGAGCTTCGAAGTATTGGCTGACGGGACGTCGCGGCGGATAACGCCTGACGAGGGGGAGGAGCCCTTCAACGCGCAGGAGTACTTCATGACGAATCCGAGCCTGTCCGGCCGCGGCGGTGCGCTCAAATCGCATGCGCCCAAACGGATTGCCCAGTTCAAGCGCCAGCGTAAAGCCAACGCCGTCGCCAGGTCATGATCGGGAATTCCCAGGGGCGGCTCCAGGACCGCCGGCCGCTGTCTGTCATAGACATCGGCTCGAACTCGATTCGCCTCGTCATCTATGAGGGGATAGCGCGCTCCCCGACCGTGCTTTTCAACGAGAAGATGCTCGCCGGCCTCGGCCGCGGCATCGTCTCGACCGGCAAGCTCGATCCGGAAGCGGTGCTGCGCGCCGTCGACGAATTCCGGCGCTTTCGCGCCCTTGCGGAGCAGGCCGGCTCGGAAAGCCTGCATGTCATTGCGACTGCCGCGGCGCGCGAGGCGGTCAACGGACCGGAATTCATCCACCGCGCCGAGGACATTCTCGGTACGGAGATCCGGGTGCTGAGCGGCAAGGAGGAGGCCTATTACTCCGCGCTAGGCGTCATCTCCGGCTTTCACGATCCGGACGGGATTGCCGGCGATCTCGGCGGCGGCAGTCTCGAACTGGTCGACGTGGCCGGGCGCGCGATCGGAGACGGCATCACGCTGCCGCTCGGCGGCCTTCGCCTGCAGGATATGGCGAAGGGTTCCATCGCCGAGGCTGCGCGCATCGCCAAACGCGAGCTTGCGCGCGCAAAGCTGCTCAAGGGCGGACAGGGGCGCGTCTTCTACGCCGTGGGCGGCACATGGCGCAACATCGCGCGCCTGCACATGAACACCGTCGATCATCCGCTCGCGGTGATGCATCATTATGAAATGGGCGTCGAAAGCTCCGCGCCGTTCCTGCGGCAGGTGGGACGCGGGGATTTCAGCCAGGTCAAGGGTATCGACAGAATCTCCAAGAGCCGCCGGGCGTTGCTGCCTTATGGCGCGCTGGTGCTACAGGAGATCATCGCGTCGATGAAGCCGTCGAAGATCGTCGTTTCTGCGCTCGGCGTGCGCGAGGGTTTTCTCTACTCGCTGCTGGATGAGGAGGAGCGGCGGGCCGATCCTCTCATCTCGGCCGCGGAGGAACTCGCGCGGTTGCGCTCCCGTTCGGTCGAGCATGCGCATGAGCTCGCGCAGTGGACGGCCTACACGCTGGAGGTGCTGGGTGTCGAGGAGACGGGGGACGAGGCGCGCTACCGGCATGCGGCGTGCCTGCTTGCCGACATAGGCTGGCGCGCGCATCCCGAATATCGCGGCACCCAGTCTCTGAACATCATCTCGCATGCGTCCTTCATCGGCATCGATCATCCCGGGCGGGCCTTCATCTCGCTCGCCATCATGTTCCGGCACGAGGGAATCTATGAGGACGCGGTGGCGCCGGCCTTGAGACAACTCGTATCGCCGCGTCTTCTGGAGCGCGCGCGGCTGCTTGGCGCCATGATGCGTGTGATCTATCTGCTGACCGCCGCGATGCCCGGGGTGATGCCGAAACTCAGATGGGAGAAGCGGCCGAACGGCGCGCTGGCGCTCGTGCTGCCGGCGTCTCTCGCCGGGCTTGACGGCGAGCGGCCCAAAGGCCGTGTCGCCGTCCTTTCCAAAGTGGTGGGACGACCGCTTTCGCTGGAGGTCGCGTCGGAATAAACGCGGCGACGATTCGCTCAGTCGGGAAGGTCGAAAACGCGTATCTTGCGCTTCTCGAACTTCAGGCCCATCTCGCCGCGAATGAGCTTCAGGGCGACTTCGCCGAAGACGTCCCGCCGCCAGCCATGCATGGCCGGCACGTCGGCATTCTCGGCCTGGGCGGCGATGCGGTCGAGGTCGTCCCCCGATGCCACCAGCTTGGCGGCCACGCCATGCTTTTCCGAGACGATGCGCAGCAAGACTTTCAGAAGCTCCGTCGCGGCGCTCGATCCCTCCGGCGATGAGGTCTGCCTGGGCAGGCGCGGCAGGGATTCCCTCGGGATCTCCATCGCGACGTTGATCGCCTCGAGCAGCGATGCAGCCGTCGACGAGCGTTCCCAGCCCCTTGGAGTCGTGCGGAGGCGGCCAAGGGCAACGGCGTCGCGCGGCTGTTGCTGGGCGATCTCATAGATCGCGTCATCCTTGATGATGCGTCCGCGCGGCACGTCGCGTTCGCGCGCCTCGCGCTCGCGCCAGGCGGCGACCGACTGAACCACGGCAAGCTCGATCGGCTTCCGAAACCGCATCTTGAGGCGTTTCCAGGCGTCCTCCGGGTGCGGATCGTAGGTCTCGCGCGCCGTGAGCACCTCCATCTCCTCATGGAGCCAGTGGCCGCGGTTCTCGCGCTCCAGTTCTTCCTTGAGGTGACGATAGACGTCGATCAGATGCGTGACGTCGGCCAGCGCGTAGACGAGCTGCTTGTCAGAAAGCGGCCGGTGACGCCAGTCTGTGAAGCGGGACGACTTGTCGATGTGCTGTCCGGTGATCTTCTGCACGAGCTGGTCGTAGGAAACGCTGTCGCCGAAGCCGCACACCATGGCGGCGACCTGCGTGTCGAAAACCGGGTGCGGGATCAGGCCGCCGAGATGGAAGATGATCTCTATGTCCTGCCGCGCGGCATGAAAGACCTTGGTCACCGCCTCCTTGGCCATCAGACGGAAGAAGGGAGCGAGATCGATGCCCGGCGCGAGCGGATCGATCAGCGCGGACAGGCCTGGCGCGGCCATCTGGATAAGGCAAAGTTCCGGCCAGAAGGTCGTTTCGCGAATGAACTCGGTGTCGACAGTGACGAATTCGCAGTTTTCGAAGCGGCGGATGATGTCTTCGAGTTCGGTCTGGTCGGTAATGACGTGGATCAATGGCGTATCCGATATTCTGCGGCGAATCCTAAACCGCAAGCATCACGCCTTCGTCAAGTGGCAGGTCATCCCGGCTCGTCTTTGTCGTGGCTTTCGGGTCTTCGCGCGAGCTTGGCGAATATGGTCGAGGTTCTGAGCAGCGCCGTGAACTTGCCGCGTGCGCCGGAGGGCACGCTGGCCCGCGCTCCCATGCGATAGATGATGAGCACCGTGAAGACGGCATAGATCGCTGTGGTGAAGAAGAACAGCGCCGTCGGACCGAACCACTGCATGAACGTCGCCGCCGCGAAAGGCCCGCCGATGGCGCCGAACGAATAGAAGAGCATGAGCGCGGCGTTCACGAGGACGAACTCGCCGGGTCCGGCGCGGTCATTCGCATGGGCGGCCGACAGTGAGTACATCGGCATGGCGAAAGAGCCGAAGATGAAGACGAGGGCAAAGTTCACCAGCGGATCGCCGCCGGCGAAGAGGCCGAGCGCCAGGCCGGTGACAAGCGAACCGATGGTCGTGACCAGCAGCACCTTGCGGCGGTCCCAGCGGTCCGAAAGATAGCCCAGCGGATACTGGATGATGCCGCCGCCGATGATGCCGACGCTGACGAAGGTCACTACGTCCGCGACCGACATGCCGAGCTGTTCCGCGTAGACGGGCGAGAGGCTGCGGAACGCGCTGTTCGAAAGGCCGACGATGATGCAGCCCATGCAGCCGAGCGGCGAGATCCTCCAGACGCGCGGCAGGTCGACCTTGACCTCCTCGGGCGGGGCGGGATTCGAGCGGTCGCCGAGCGACACCGGCACCAGCGAAAGCGTGATCATGATCGACATGATGGCGAAGATGGCGAAACCCTCGGCGCCGAAAACCGGGATCAGGAACTGGGCGCCGGTGACCGAGCCGATGTCGATCATCCGGTAGACGGCGAGAACCTGCGCGCGGTCCTGGTTGCGCACGCCGGAGTTCAGCCACGCCTCCATGACCGTGAACAGACCGGCGAAGCAGAAGCCGGTGAGGAAGCGGATGGTCGCCCAGACATAAGGATCGATCATCAGGACCAGCAGCAGGGTGCCGCTCGAAGCGAGCGCGGCAAGCGCGGCGAAGCTGCGGACATGGCCGACCGCCTTCATTATGCGTGTGACGGCGAGGCAGCCGAGCAGGAAGCCGCCGAAATATGCCGTGCCCATCAGGCCGATGGTGGCGGGCTCGAACCCTTCCTTGGCGCCGCGCAGTGCGATCAGCGTGCCCTGGAGACCGTTGCCGCCCAGAAGAATGCCGGCGGCGATCAGCAGGGGAATGAGCGGTCTGATGGAAGACATGCGGGCCGGAACACTCCGAGTCCGGACTGTATAGGCGAGCACTTGCCGGACGGCCACAGGCAATTCCACCTGTGTTGGGCCAACAGACCGCCTTTTCCTTGACAAAACCGGCCTTGCATGCGCTTTTCCGCGCGATTTCAGGCCGGCGCCCGACGCGCCGGCGTCAGCCGAGCTTCGGATAGATCAGGAAATGCATCGTTATCGCAGCCATACCTGCGCGCAATTGCGCAAGACCAATGTCGGTGACACCGTCCGCCTGTCTGGCTGGGTGCACCGGGTCCGCGACCATGGCGGACTTCTGTTCATCGACCTGCGCGATCACTACGGCCTGACGCAGATCGTCGCCGATCCGGACTCGCCGGCATTCAAAACCGCCGAGACGGTGCGCGGCGAGTGGGTGATTCGCGTCGACGGCGAGGTAAAGGCGCGCACGCCGGAGACCGTGAACCCCAACCTGCCGACCGGCGAGATCGAGCTTTTTGCCCGTGACATCGAAGTACTGTCGGCGGCCAAGGAACTGCCGCTGCCGGTATTCGGCGAACCGGACTACCCGGAGGACATCCGCCTCAAATACCGCTTCCTCGACCTGCGCCGCGACACGCTGCACCGGAACATCGTGCAGCGCACGAAGATCATCGCCGAGATGCGCAAGCGTATGGGCGAGGCGGGCTTCACCGAATATTCGACGCCGATCCTGACGGCCTCCTCGCCGGAAGGCGCGCGCGACTTCCTCGTGCCGAGCCGAATCCATCCGGGCACTTTCTACGCGCTGCCTCAGGCCCCGCAGCAATACAAGCAGCTCATCATGGTGTCGGGCTTCGACCGCTATTTCCAGATCGCGCCATGCTTCCGTGACGAGGACCCGCGCGCCGACCGCCTTCCGGGCGAATTCTACCAGCTCGACCTCGAAATGAGCTTCGTCGAGCAGGACGATGTGCTGGGCACCATGGAGCCGGTGCTGCGCGGCGTGTTCGAGACCTTTGCCGAGGGCAAGCCGGTCACGCAGAATTTCCCGCGCATTCCCTATGACGAGGCGATGCGCAAATACGGCTCGGACAAGCCGGACCTGCGCAACCCGATCGTCATGCAGGATGTGTCGGAGCATTTCCGCGGGTCGGGCTTCAAGGTCTTCGCCAACATCCTCGCCAACGATCCGAACGCCGAGGTATGGGCTATTCCCGCGAAGACGGGCGGCAGCCGCGCCTTCTGCGACCGCATGAATTCCTGGGCGCAGGGCGAGGGCCAGCCGGGTCTCGGCTACATTTTCTGGCGCAAGGAAATGGAAGCGGCCGGAAATGAGCCCGATGTCTGGCAAATTGCAGGAGCGGGACCGATCGCCAAGAACATCGGCGAGGACCGCACGGAAGCCGTGCGCCGGCAACTCGGACTCGATGATGGCGACGCGGCGTTCTTCGTGGCCGGCGATCCGAAGAAATTCGTGTCCTTCGCGGGAGCCGCGCGCACCCGCGCCGGAGAGGAACTGAACCTCGTCGACCGCGACCGTTTCGAGCTTTGCTGGATCGTCGACTTCCCGTTCTTCGAGTGGAACGAGGACGAGAAGAAGATCGATTTCGCCCACAATCCTTTCTCCATGCCGCAGGGCGGCATAGACGCCCTCAACGGCCAGGAGCCGCTGGGGATCAAGGCCTTCCAGTATGACATGGTCTGCAACGGCTTCGAGATCGCGTCGGGCGGCATCCGCAACCATCTGCCGGAGACGATGGTGAAGGCCTTCGAGATGGTGGGCCTTAGCCGCGAGACGGTGGAGGAACGGTTCGGCGGCCTCTATCGCGCCTTCCAGTACGGCGCGCCGCCGCATGGCGGCATGGCCGCGGGCATCGATCGCATCATCATGCTTCTCGTCGGAGCGAAAAATCTGCGCGAGGTCACCATGTTCCCGATGAACCAGCAGGCCTACGACCTGCTGATGAACGCGCCAGCCGAGGCGACGCCGCAGCAGTTGCGCGAGCTGCAATTGCGCGTCGTGCCGCAGAAGAAGGACGCCTGACGACGGTGGAGACCGGGCCGCGTGTTCTGGTGACGGGCTTCGAGCCGTTTCCGGGCGCGCCGGTCAATCCGACGGAATGGCTTGTAGGGGCTTTGCGAGAGGCCCCGCCGGTTCTGCCATGCACAGGCGCCTTCAAGGCGGAGATGCTTCCGGTAGCCTATCAGGCCGTCGCTGCCCGTCTGAGCGGGATCGGCGCGGATTTCCGGCCCGACATCGCCGTGCATTTCGGACTGGCGCAGGGATGCGCGGGTTTCAGGCTGGAACGCATAGCCCGAAACTGCTTCGTCGAGCCGCGCGCGGACAATCTCGGCTTCGTGCCAGCTTCCGGGCCGATCTGCGAAGGGCCAGGCACCTTGCCCTCTGGCCTGCCGCTGGAGGCGATCCACAGGGCGCTGACCGCTTCCGGATTTCCCGCCGAATGGTCGGACGATGCCGGCGGCTATCTCTGCAATACGGTCTTCACCCTGTCGCTGGCGCGGGGCGCCGCCGGTTTCGAGCCGACGATGAGCGGCTTCATCCATGTGCCGCTGCTGGACGAAGGCACGATAGGCCCGATCCGTCCTGTTTTCGATGCGAAGATGCTGCTCGAGGGTGCGGAGATCATCCTGCGCACCTGCGTCGCCGCCTATGTCGCAACGAAAGAAAATGGCCCGGCGTGACCGGGCCATCCCTTGCTCCTGATCGGTGGCGAACCGTTCACTCGTTCGCAGTTACGGTGACGCCGAGCGTTTTCGGCAGTTCCTGCGGAGCCGACATGGCGCCCGCAGCGATCAGTGCGAACGGCACCGGCTGTCCGGGGGCGGCCGTGATTTCGAGGCTTTTCGGATCGTCGAGGAACTTCGTGACCGCATCCGACACGCTCTTGATCAGCGCCTGATCCTGAACCACCTGCGCCAGCATCATCGGGGCCAGCGCCTTCGCCTGATTGGCGATATCGGCCGGCTTCAGGCCCTGCGTGTTGGCGACGAATTCCAGAAGCTTGTTGGTCAGCGAATCGTCGTCGAAACGGACGGAGGCGGTATGGAACGTAAGCTGCTGCATCAGGCCGAGCATCGCGAGACCTTGCGCCGAGTTGTCGGCGCCTGCCGGCTGATCGGCCATTTTCTTCTGCATGTCCTGCATCGACTTGATGAAATCAGGGGTGTAGCCGCCGAGGTCAACCGTGATGCCCAGCGTGCCCGCGTCGTTCACCGTGATGTCGTAGGTCGAGATCGCCATGCGCCCGTCTGTCGGCTGCCACGAGCCCTCCATTTCGACCGTGCCGCTCAGCGTCTGGTAGCCGAGAGCCTCGATCACCGCCTTGGACTGCGGGTCCTCGACCGATGAGAGATCGGCGTTCCAGCTTTCCGTGGACACGACGAAGGTCATAGGCTTGCCGTCCGCCGGCGCCGTGGCTTCGGCATGGGCGCCCTTCATCGCGAACAATTCCTTGCCGTCCTTGCTCACCGTGAGGCTCTCGACATCGGCGGTGTCGTACATCATCAGGTTGGCGAGCGGGTCGGTCGCTCCCTCGGCGCTCAGGCGCAGGCCAGCCATTTCCATGCCGGAAATGTTGATCGTCGCGCCGTCCTCAGTGATGTTGTAGTCGGGCAGGGTGACCGAGCCGATCCTGTAGCCGCCATTCTCCTCGGTGATATCGGAGAGCGTCACCGTGCCGACGGCGAACTCGCCCGGCGTTCCCACCATGCTCACCTTGACCCCGTCGAGAACCATTTCGGACGCGTCGCCGCTCGCACTCGCCCAGGAGATGGTCATTCCCTGATTTTCCATCACCGCTTTCAGGCGATCCCCGACCGCATTGATATCCTGAGCAAAAGCCCAACTGCTCGATGCGCACACCAGGAAGGTCGTAATGAAAAGCTTCCGCGACAAAGTCTGAGGTTTCATCGTTGTGTTCCCTGAGCGTTCGAGGTTTCCAGCTGCCCTCCCTGTGCGCAGAACTGGACGGGAAAAAGGCGTGCGGCAGCACATAGGGCGCAATTTCGGGCAAAACGCAATCCAATGGCGGGATACAAGCTTTCGCAACGTCAAGAAGACGTTGAAAAGGCTATTGCACTTGCCGCGAATCACCATCTTCGCTAGGCGAAACCATGGGAAAAAGCCTTGTTCCGCCCGGATCGGACGGCGGCGATCACGTTGAGCCGGTCGACCTCAAGAAAGCGCTTGAAGAGCGTTATCTGGCCTATGCGCTATCGACGATCATGCACCGCGCCCTGCCGGACGTGCGCGACGGGCTGAAGCCGGTGCACCGTCGCATCATGCACGGCATGCGCATTCTGCGCCTCAACCCGGACCAGAGCTTCGCCAAATGCGCCAAGATCGTTGGCGAGGTGATGGGTAATTTCCATCCGCATGGCGACCAGTCGATCTATGACGCGCTGGTGCGTCTCGCGCAGGATTTCTCCATGCGCTATCCGCTGGTGGACGGGCAGGGCAACTTCGGCAACATCGACGGCGATAACGCCGCGGCCATGCGCTACACCGAGGCGCGCATGACCGATGTCGCGGCGTCGATCCTAGAAGGCATAACGGAGGACGCGGTCGATTTCCGCCCAACCTACAATGAGGAGGACGAGGAGCCGGTCGTCCTGCCGGGGGCCTTTCCCAATCTCCTTGCCAACGGTTCGTCGGGCATCGCCGTCGGCATGGCGACCTCGATTCCGCCGCACAATGCGGCCGAACTCTGCAATGCGGCGCTGCACCTGATCGACCACCCGGACGCCGCGCTTGTCGATCTGATGACGTCGCCGACGCAGTGGGAGGCGATGAAGGACGATTCCATCGCGCGGCTCGATTGCAAGGTTCGCGGCCCCGATTTCCCAACAGGCGGAACGGTCGTGGACGACTGGTCGTCCATCGTCTCCTCCTACGAATCCGGCCGCAGCAGCGGTTTCCGGGTGCGGGCGCGCTGGATGCAGGAGGATCAGGGCCGTGGCACCTGGAACATCGTCGTCACCGAAATCCCCTATGGCGTGCAGAAGGCGAAGCTGATCGAGAAGATCGCCGAGCTGCTGGTGGCGCGAAAACTGCCGCTGCTGGAGGATGTGCGCGACGAAAGCGCGGAGGACATCCGCGTCGTTCTGGTGCCCAAGAGCCGCTCGGTCGATCCGGCGATCTTGATGGAATCGCTGTTCAAGCTGAGCGAACTGGAATTGCGCTTCCCCCTAAACATGAACGTTCTGTCACGCGGCAAGGTGCCGAATGTGCTGTCGCTGAAGCAGGTGCTGCGCGAATGGCTCGACCATCGCCGCGACGTGCTCGTTCGGCGCTCGAAGCACAGGCTCGCGGAGATCGAGCGGCGGCTGGAGATCCTTGCCGGCTACCTCATCGCCTATCTCAATATCGATGAGGTGATCAGAATCATCCGCGAGGAGGACGAGCCGAAGGCTGTGATGATGGCGCGCTGGTCGCTGACCGACACGCAGGCCGAGGCGATCCTCAACATGCGGCTCCGTGCCCTGCGCAAGCTGGAGGAGATCGAGATCCGCAAGGAGTTCGACGGCCTGAGCGCGGAGAAGAAGCAGATCGAGACGCTGTTGGCTTCGGAAGCGAAGCAATGGCAGGCGATCCGCTGGGAAGTCGGCAACATCAGGAAGCGCTTCGGCCTCGATACCGAGATCGGCCGGCGCCGCACCGATTTCGCGGCGGCTCCCGACCATGACGACGCCGACATCCACCATGCCATGGTGGAAAAGGAGCCGATCACCGTCGTGGTCTCGGAGAAGGGCTGGCTGAGGGCGCTGAAGGGGCACCTGACCGATCTGTCGCTGCTGAGTTTCAAGGAGGGCGACGGGCTGAAGCTGTCGTTCCATGCGCAAACGACGGACAAGATCCTCGTCTTCACCACCGGTGGGAAATTCTACACGATCGGCGCGGACAGGCTGCCGGGTGGCCGCGGCCATGGCGAGCCGATCCGCATCATCGTCGACATGGAGAACGATCAGGACATCGTCACCGCCTTCGTGCACGATCCGAAGCGGCGGTTGCTCGTCGTCTCGCACGAGGCGTATGGCTTCGTCGTGCCGGAGGCGGAAGTGGTCGCCAACACCCGGAAGGGCAAGCAGGTCATGAACGTCAAATCACCGGACGAAGGCGCCGCCTGCATCGCGCTGTCGGGCGATCACGTCGCCATCGTCGGCGAGAACCGCAAGCTGCTCGTCTTCGCGCTGTCCGAAATTCCGGAAATGGCGCGCGGCAAGGGTGTCCGCCTGCAGAAGTACAAGGACGGCGGCATGCTGGACGTGAAGACCTTCGCCATGGAGGCGGGCCTGACCTGGCAGGATTCGGCCGAACGGGTTTTCGTGCGCAAGCAGGAGGAACTGGCCGAATGGATCGGCAATCGCGCCGCCGCCGGCCGCATGGTGCCCAAGGGTTTTCCGAGAACGGGCAAGTTCGGTTGACGGCGTAGCTCTAGACCGGATGGCGGACATTGCCGCGCGCGGCGCGGCGCCTGCCTTCCGCGATCTGCCAGATCGAGTGGACGACGAGGGTGACGATGAGGATCGTGCCGCCGACCAGCGCATTGTTCGACGGGACCTCGTCGAAGATGATCCATACCCAGACTGGCGCCAGTACCGTTTCCAGCAGATAGAACATCGCCACTTCGGGACCGGACAGGTATTTGGGGCCGTTGGCGAGGCAGAAGAACGAGATCGGCATCACGATCGCGCCATTGAAGATGATCCACCATGGCGCATCCACGCTGAAGCCGACGGAGCTTACCATCGGAATGGCGATCAGAAACGGGAAGATCACGCCGACGAGCGCCGTAAAGCCCATGTCGCGCCCGCTGCGGCGGCTGATCGTGATCGCGCCGGCGATCGACAGAGACGACGACAGCGCCAGCAGATTGCCGCTCATGTTGCCCGAGCCAAGCCCGTCGGCGACGATGATGAGGACCCCGACGACCATCGCCGCCATGGCGGCCAGCGTTCCGTTGCGCGGGCGCTCGCCGAGGAAAATCCACGACAGGAGCGCCGCGAACATGCTGGTGAAAGCGAGGATGAAGACGAGATTCGCCGTCGACGTGCGATAGACGGCAAGGATGAAGCAGATGGAGCCGAGGCCGTAGAGCGCCGCCACGACGGCGCCGGCCACGCCCGGAAGCAGCGACGGCGCCCTGGGCGAAAGACTGCGCCACACGCTCCAGATCACCAGGGCGGCGAGAAAGGTCGTGCCGGTTCTCAGCAGCAGGATGGTCCAGGCTTCACCATCGGCAAGGCGGATCAACGGGATGTCGAAGGTCAGGACCAGACCGCCGATCGCGGTCATCAGCAGCCCTTTGAGATGATCGGGGGAAGGCGTGGTCACGATGCCATGGCGCTCGCGCCATGCTGCTCCCGGCATTGGCGGTTTGAGAACGAACGGGAGCGGACTGACGTCTATTCCGCGCCGAAGCGCGCCCAGCCTTTGGAACCAAGATGCTCCTGAGGCTGGAAGCGCACCTTATAGTTCATCTTGCGCGAGCCATTGACCCAATAGCCGAGATAGACGTGGGGCAGGCCGGCGGCAACCGCGCGCTGGATATGGTCGAGGATCATGAAGGTGCCGAGCGAACGGTCCTCCATCTCGGGGTCATAGTACGAATAGACCATCGACAGGCCGTCGCTCATCCTGTCGGTGAGCGCGACCGCGATCAGTTCGCCCGTACCGCGGCCCGTGATGAAGGTGTCCGGGCCACGCCGGCGGTATTCGATGACCTTGGTGTCGACATGGCTGTCCTCGACCATCATCGCGTAGTCGAGCACGGTCATGTCGGACATGCCGCCACGCTTGTGGCGTGCGTCGAGATAGCGGCGGAAGAGCGAATACTGTTCGGTGGAGGGCTCCGCGTCGTGCATCACCCCGATCAGGTCGGAATTGCGCTGCAGCACGCGCCGCATGCTTTTGCCGATCTCGAATTCCTGCGCGAGGATTCTGACCGACACGCAGGCGCGGCAATTCTCGCAGGCGGGCCGATAGGCGATGTTCTGCGAACGGCGGAATCCGCCCTGCGTGAGCAGGTCGTTCATCTCGGGCGCCTTGTCGCCCACGAGATGGGTGAACACCTTGCGTTCGAACTGCCCCTCCACGTACGGGCAGGGTGACGGTGCCGTCAGAAAGAACTGGGGCGACTGGGTGGAATGATGAGTCATCTAGCTGCGGTTTGGCCCCGGCGAACCTGATTTGTCGACTATAGCTCTCAACGTTCGGCGGGTGAAGCGTTACGCGCTATGCCGATTCCGTCAAGCGCGACGTTTCCGCCGCGCCATCAGATCTCGGGACATACTCGCAAAGATCGTGATCAGACGATGTCCGAGCGTGTCACGACCGTGCCGAGCAACAGGTCATGCAAGGTCCGTTTGCGGTCGCTGAACAGCGTCACGAGCAGGACAAGCGGCGTCAGCAGGGCATTGGCCGCCCAGAACAGCACGGAATGAACCACGGCCAGAAGGCCGTCCACCGGCCTGCCGTCGAGCCGGTCAAGGCGGATGCCCATCATGCGCATGCCGATCGTGGCCTGCTTCGGCCCGCCCATCGTGTTCCAGACATAGATCAGCGCGACTGCTGGCACGAGGGGCGTGAACAGCATCCAGCCGAATCCGAAGGTCAGGATGCCCAGCAGCAGAACGAGGATCGCGAACGGAATGAGCAACAGACCGACAATGATATAGTCGACGACGAAAGCCAGCATGCGCCGCGTCCGTACGCCTTCATAGGTCCGCATGTCGTCGAGCCGCGTCGCCAGTATCTCGCCGTCTATAGTGTGCGTCATCTTCCATCCAATCGAAACGTGCCTTCCGTAGGCGCGTCGTCCCGATTCATATGGGAAGATTTCGCAGGATTTCAAAATAAGCCCTGGCAGCGTTCTCCAGGCGGACGGATCAGGCTTCAGGTCGCTGTGGGATCGACATCGTCGCCAAGATAGAAATCCGGGGATCCGAGACGGTTCTTCGCTGTCAGGTGCTGGTGCCAGTAGGGATAGAGAAGCGGCGGCCGGCTGACGTTGTCCAGCCGCTTGCGTTCCTCGTCGCTCAGTTTCAGGCTCGCGGCGGCGACATTGTCCCTGAACTGAGCTTCCGACGTGCCGCCGACCACGAGCGAGGTGACCGCCGGCCGTCCGAGCAGCCATGCCAGCGCGATCTGCGCCGGCGACACGCCGCGTCCCTGGGCGATTTCCACCAGCACGTCGACGATGTTCCACAGCCGCTCCTGGTCGCGGATGGGCGGCTCCCGCCAGCCTTTGCTCTGGCGCGAGGACATGTCGCCACGCCGGTATTTGCCGGACAGCCAGCCGCCGGCGATCGGGCTCCAGACGAGAATGCCGAGGCCCTGATCGACGGAGACAGGTTGAAGTTCGTACTCCGCCTCGCGGGCTTCCAGCGTATAGTGGATCTGCTGGGTGACGAAGCGCGGCCACGCGTTGCGGTCGCTGATCGCCAGCGCCTTCATGACGTGCCAGGCGGAATAGTTCGAGCAGCCGATGTAGCGGATCTTGCCCTGCGACACCAAGGTCTCGAGGGCGGAAAGCGTTTCCTCCAGAGGCGTCATACCATCCCACTGGTGCACGTAGTAGATATCGATAACGTCCGTCTTCAGCCGTTTCAGGCTCGCCTCGCACTGACGGATGATGTGGTAACGCGACAGGCCGAGATCGTTCGGGCCGTCACCCATCGGCATGCGCACCTTCGAGGCGATCAGCACGTCGCCCTTGCGCTTGCCGCCGAGCGCGTTGCCGATGATCTCCTCCGAAAGGCCGCGCGAATAGACGTTTGCCGTATCGAGCAGGTTGATGCCGGAATCGATGCAGAGGTCGATCAAACGGCTTGCTTCCGCCTGCTGCGTCGTGCCGGTCGCGGCGAAGGGGCCACCGCCGCCGAAGGTCATCGTGCCCATGGTGATGGTCGAGACCCGCAGTCCCGAACGGCCGAGATAGCGATATTCCATCGTGGCGTCTCCCTGTAAGTCGATGGCCGCGGCGGCGCGGCAGGCGGGCCGGAACGTGCTTTTTTCCGCGTCGCGGCACAAGAGGAATCTTGATGGTGATGTCTGGTCCGGACCGATATGTCCATCGCGACACATCCTGTGAATCCGGAGACAATCGCGCCGGTTTGACTCGACCTCTCGGCTCGACGGCGCGACACTGGGGCGTCCGAATCCCTACATGGCTGATTGATGTCCGACCGACCCATCCGCGATCCGATCCGCCGCGCCGTCTCTGTTGCGGTGGCGGCGCCCGCCTTGCGGCCGTTCATCCACCTGCGCGTGCACTCGGCCTACTCGCTGCTGGAAGGCGCGCTGCCGGTCGGCAAGATCATCGGCCATGCGATGAAGGACAACGCGCCGGCGATCGCCGTCACCGACACGAACAATCTTTTCGGCGCACTGGAATTCGCGCAGAAGGCGACGAAAGAGGGCCTGCAACCGATCATCGGCTGCCAGATCGACGTGCATTTCTCCGGCGATCAGGGGCAGCAGGGCAGGGTGGGGCAGCGGCGGCATGGCGCCGAACTCAGGCCGTTGGTGCTGATCGCCGCGACCGAGACCGGCTACGCCAATCTGGTCGATCTGGTGAGCGCGGCCTATCTCGACACGCCGCCCGGCGAGCCGGTGCATGTCACCACTGACGACCTGCGCACGCGCGCGGAAGGCATCATCTGCCTGACAGGCGGCCCGCGCGGGCCGATCGGAACGGCGTTGAAGAGCGATCACGCGGAGCTGGCGGAAAACCGGCTGCTTACGCTGAAGGAGATGTTCGGTGACCGTCTCTATGTCGAGATCGAGCGGCTGGCGGGTTACGATCGCCGTCTGGAAGCGGCGACCGTCGATCTGGCCTACCGTCACGAACTGCCGCTCGTCGCCACCAACGAGGCGTTCTTCCCGGCGCGCGATTCTTTCGAGGCGCATGACGCGCTGATCGCCATCGCCGATGGTTCGGTGGTTGCCTCGGACGACCGCCGGCGTCTGACGCCGGACAACTATCTGAAAAATCAGTCCGAAATGTCGGCGCTGTTCGCTGACCTGCCCGAGGCGATCGACAACACCGTCGAGATCGCCATGCGCTGCTCCTACTATCCGCAGAAGCGCAAGCCGATCCTGCCGCGTTTCACCAAGGTCGGCACGGCCGATCCGGCCGAGGCCGAGAAGGCGGAAGCGGAGGAGTTGCGGCGCTTCGCCCATGAAGGTCTGGAAATGCGGTTCCGGACGCAGGGTCTGACGCCGGGCTTTTCCGAGGACGACTATCGCCGGCGTCTCGACTACGAACTTGGCGTCATCGAGCGGATGAAGTTCCCCGGCTACTTCCTGATCGTCTCGGACTTCATCAAATGGGCGAAGGCGCATGACATTCCGGTCGGTCCCGGACGCGGCTCGGGTGCGGGCTCGCTGGTTGCCTATGCGCTCACCATCACCGACATCGATCCCCTGCGCTTTTCCCTGCTGTTCGAGCGCTTTCTCAACCCCGACCGCGTGTCGATGCCCGACTTCGACATCGACTTCTGCCAGGACCGCCGCGAGGAGGTGATCCGATACGTCCAGAGCAAGTACGGGCGCGATCAGGTCGGACAGATCATCACGTTCGGTACATTGCAGGCGCGCGCGGTGCTGCGCGACGTCGGCCGCGTGCTGCAGATGCCCTACGGACAGGTCGATCGGCTGTGCAAGATGGTGCCGGCCAACCCGGCCAATCCGGTGAAGCTGGCCGACGCTATCGCCAACGAGCCCCGCTTCGCCGAGGAGGCGGAAAAGGAGCCGATCGTCAACACGCTGCTCGACATGGCGCAAAGGCTCGAAGGCCTCTATCGCCACGCCTCGACGCACGCGGCCGGCATCGTCATCGGCGATCGGCCGCTGCGGCAGCTCGTGCCGATGTACCGTGATCCGCGCTCCGACATGCCGGTCACCCAGTTCAACATGAAGATGGTCGAGGAGGCCGGGCTCGTAAAATTTGACTTCCTCGGCCTGAAGACGCTGACCGTGCTGGAAACGGCGGTGAAGCTGATCCGGCGGCGCGGCATCGAGATCGACCTGTCGAAGCTGCCGCTGGACGACGAAAAGACCTATGCCATGCTGTCGCGCGGCGAGGTGGTCGGCGTGTTCCAGGTTGAAAGCGCGGGCATGCGCAAGGCGCTGATCGGCATGAAGCCGGACCGCATCGAGGACATCATCGCGCTGGTTGCGCTCTACCGGCCGGGGCCGATGGAGAACATCCCGACCTACAACGCGCGCAAGCACAAGGAAGAGGAGATCGCCTCGATCCATCCGAAGATCGATCATCTTGTCGCGGAGACGCAGGGAGTCATCGTTTATCAGGAACAGGTGATGCAGATCGCGCAGGAGCTGTCCGGCTACTCGCTCGGCGAAGCCGATCTCTTGCGCCGCGCCATGGGCAAGAAGATCCGCGCGGAGATGGACAAGCAGCGAGAGCGCTTCGTCACCGGTGCGGTCGAGCGCGGCGTCGGCAAGCCGCAGGCCGATTTCATCTTCGACCTTCTGGCGAAATTCGCCGACTACGGCTTCAACAAGTCGCACGCGGCTGCCTACGCGGTCGTGTCCTACCAGACCGCCTATCTGAAGGCTCATTATCCGGTCGAGTTCCTGGCGGCGTCGATGACGCTCGACATGTCGAACACCGACAAGCTCGCTGACTTCCGACAGGACGCCATCCGTCTCGGCATCGAGGTCGTGCCGCCTTCGGTCAAGACGTCGTTCCGCGATTTCGAGGTCGGCGAGAACCGGATTTTCTATGCTCTTGCCGCCATCAAAGGCGTCGGCGACGCGGCGGTCGAGCACATCGTGGAAAAGCGCAGGGAGAAGCAGTTCGAGAGTCTTGAGGATTTCTGCGAGCGCATTGATCCGAAGATCGTCGGCAAACGCGTCTTCGAAAGCCTCATCATGGCCGGCGCCTTCGACTGCTTCGGTCATGATCGTGCGTCGATGATGGCGGGCGTGGAGCGCATGATGGGCATGGCTTCGCGCGCCAACGAGAATGCCGCGATGGGCATCATCGACATGTTCGGTGCGTCGTCCGCCGCGCGTTCGGAACGCATCCAGTTTCCGGCCTGCGATCCGTGGTTACCGGCGGATCGTCTGCATCGCGAATTTCAGGCCGTGGGCTTCTACCTCTCGGCGCATCCACTGGATGAATACAAGGCCGTGCTGCAAAAGATGCGCGTGCAGAACTGGGCGGATTTCTCCGTCGCCGTGAAGCGCGGCGCGACGGCTGGGCGTCTGGCAGGTACGGTAACGTCGAAGCAGGAGCGCAAGACGCGCACCGGAAACAAGATGGGTGTCGTGAATTTCTCCGATACGTCCGGCCAGTATGAAGCG
The DNA here is from genome assembly GCA_023953845.1 of Rhizobiaceae bacterium. NCBI lineage: Bacteria > Pseudomonadati > Pseudomonadota > Alphaproteobacteria > Hyphomicrobiales > Rhizobiaceae > Rhizobiaceae bacterium. Next base: position 4,040,109 of record JAMLJC010000001.1, read on the forward strand.
GTGATGTTCTCCGAAACGCTGGCGCAGTATCGCGATCTGCTCGAACCCGGCAAATCCGTCGTGATCATCGTCAAGGCCGAAGACCGTCCGGAAGGCGTCAACCTGCGCATAGAGGCGGTACAGTCTCTGGAGGACGAAGCCAGCCGCGTGCAGAAAGCGCTGCGCATCTTCGTGCGCGACCCCAAACCCGTCAGCATGCTTGCCTCGCAGTTGAACGTGAAGGGCGAAGGGCAGGTGAGCTTCGTCGTCATCAAGGATGGAGCGCAGGGCGAGGTCGAAATCGCGCTGCCGGATCGCTATCGCATCTCGCCGCAGGTGGCGTCCGCCATGCGGGCGGTGCCGGGCGTGGTTGAGGTCGAACTGGTCTGAGGGCGCCTTTCAGGAAAGACCTGCGCCAATGGTGCCGGCGCGGGCGAGACTGGCAGGCTAAGCGCTGGTTCGGTGCCGCGTCACTGCAAGCGCATGAGCAGCCCGGCAATGAGACGCGTTCGCTTCTCCAGGCTGTCGATCTCGATATATTCTTCCAGCGTGTGTAGCCCGCGGCCGGTCAGCCCCAGTCCATCCAGTGTCGGGATGCCCGCATGGCCGGTAAAGTTGGCGTCCGATCCACCTCCGTCGCTGCCATGATCGATTGCCTGGCCGAGTTCGAGGGCAATGCCGCGCGCGAGTTCGTATAGCTTCAGCGTTTCAGGGCTCGGCTCCCATACGGGTCTCGCCACGCTGGGCTCGACGCCGAAGGAAGGTCCCCCTTCGTCGAAGGCGAGCGCCATCAGCTTCTGCTCGGCCAGGTCGAGGTCGGCCTGCCTTTTGGCCATGCTGAGCGCTTCCGCATTGCAGAGCGTCGGCACGCAGTTCACCCATTGCCCGCCATGGATCGTGCCGACGCTGAAAGTGTAGTCTTCCGTGGTCAGCGCCTCGATCTCGATGATCTTGCGCGCCATCAGGCTGATCGCTGATCTCCCGTCCTTCAATGCCTGCCCCGCATGGCTCGGACGCCCTCGGGCTGCCAGTCTGTATCGCGAGATCGCGTAGCGTCCGGTGACGAGGCCCCCCGCACCGAGCGCCGGTTCCGGCACCAGAACGTATTTGTTCCGGCTCGCCATGTCCTCGATAAGGCCGCGCGTGCTCGGGCTTCCCACTTCCTCGTCGGACGTGAGCAGGACCGTCACCGGAAGCGGTGTCTTGCGGCCCACGCGGCTCAGGCTGGCTATGGCTTCCAGTGCGGCGACGCAGCCGCCTTTCATGTCGAGGATGCCGGGACCGGAGCAACGTCCGTCCTTGATCGCGAAGGGCAGCACCTCCAGCGTTCCGACAGGGTGGACAGTGTCCAGATGCCCCATGACGAGAATGCCGGGGCCGGTTGCGCCAAATTGCGCGACCACGCAGTCGCCATAGCCCATCGTCCCGGGAATCCGGGCCGTCCGTCCGCCGATGGATGCGAGGTCGTCCGCAGCCCGGTCCATTGCCTTGTTTACGGCGGCGCTGTCGAAGGTCGGGCTTTCGATTTCCACCCAGCCGCGCAGGCGCTCGAGCGCGGCATCGGCATCAAAAGGCAGGTCTTGCATATTCATGACATGGTGGCTTTCAGGCGCGGTCGCGAAACGACGGAAGAGGGGGTATCGAATTATTCCTCGGCCTGGCGCACGCTGGGGGAACGCGGATCGATGCCGCTCATGCCGTTGACCGCCGTTGCGAGATCGAGGCTCGCCGCCATCGATTGATCGATCAGCGCGCGATCGAACGCCATTTCCATATTTTCGACCATCGCGGCGGCTTCCCGGATGTGATCCAGCATAAGGCTGGCCGCCGCCTCGGAATCCCGGCGCCGAAGCGCTGCGAGAATCTCGTCATGGGCGTGGATCACATGCTCGGTGAAGTGCTGATCATTGCCCTGCGCGACGGACTTGGGCGTCACCAGCGAATAGAGGATGTGATTCATGAAGATGCAGAAGAACCGCAGGAGAACGTTGGGCACCCGGTTCGCGATGATATGGTGGAACTGAAGTTCGGCCGCGCGATGGATGGCAGGGCCAAGCTCGCCATGAGCGCCACGATGGCAGATGTCGATGGTCTGCTGCATCGCGTCGAAATCCGCTTCGGTCAGATGATCGATTGCGGCGGCGACCATGATCGGTTCGAGGATGACGCGCGTCTCGTATATGGTGTGAGCGTCGAGCGCCCTGAAGAAGAAATAGGGCGTGAGCAGTTGCATCGCCCGGTCTTCGGGCACTTCCGTCAGCCGCGCGCCGCCGTTCGGGCCGGTCTGGATCTCGACAAGCCCCTGGACTTCCAGCGCCTTCAGGGTTTCGCGCAGCGTGCCGCGGCTGCCCCCGAACATGGCCATCAGGTCTTTTTCCTGAGGAAGGCGATCGCCGGGCTTGCGGCCGGTCAGCAGCACCCAGCGCAGGAGTTCACCGGCAATAAGATCCGATCGTTTGGCCCGCGTCCTGTGCAGGCTGTAACGGCCGGGTTGCAAGCCGGCCCTGTCGGCAGGAAGTCCGTCCATTCGTTCCATCGCTTCTTATTCTGCCGGAGCCGTATCCCAACCGCGACATCTGACACATGCCGCATCCGCTGCCAAGCTACAAGGGAAATCGCTTCTATCAAACATATTTATTATAAGAAATAGATTGACACGTTTTTCCGACCTGCGATCATTGGGCAATGGATGAGGTGCCCGGGATTGATGCATGCCCGCGACATTGAAAAAAGCAGCGCGATGACGGCCGGAGAGGGATCGCAAAGGTCGACGGCCGTCTTCATTGACGATGTCGGCAAAAGCTTCGGTTCGGCTCAGGTGCTGAGCGGCTGCACGCTTCAGGTGGAGGCCGGTTCCTTCGTGACGCTGCTCGGCGCCTCGGGCAGCGGCAAGACCACTCTGCTACGCATCATAGCCGGCTTCCTGGAAGCGGATCGCGGAGGCGTCTTTTTCAACGGGAAGTCGATGACGGGCGTGCCGCCGCACCGCCGAAACATCGGCATGGTTTTCCAGAGCTACGCGCTGTTTCCGCACCTTTCGGTCTTCGACAACGTCGCCTATCCGCTGCGCATGCGCAGGCTCGGCAATATCGAGCAGCGGGTCGCCGAGGCGCTGAAGTCGGTGCGGCTCGAGCAGTTCGTGGCGCGGATGCCGGCGGCGCTGTCCGGCGGGCAGCGGCAGCGCGTGGCAATGGCGCGGGCGCTCGTCGCGAATCCGCCGCTGCTTCTTCTCGACGAGCCTCTGAGCGCGCTGGACAAGGAATTACGCGAGGAGTTGCAGGTCGAGATCAAGACCATCCATCGGCAGGCGGGCACGACCTTCATCAACGTGACCCATGACCAGGGCGAGGCGCTCGGCATGTCCGATGTGGTCGTCGTCATGGGCAATGGCCGGATACAGCAGGCCGACAGCCCCGAGCGGCTCTGGAACGCGCCAGCGAACGCCTTCGTCGCGCGCTTCCTCGGCGGGTCAAACCTCATTTCCGCGACGGGAGCCGGCGGCGTCTACCGGCTCTTGGGCGGCGATGCTTTGAGCGCAGGCGGCGCGCCGGTCAATGGGGCCGTCGCTCTGGCCTTCCGTCCGGAGACGGTAAGCATCTCCACGACGGTCTCGGACGCCTCGGAGCAGAACAGGCTCAAGGGCCGCGTGGTGGAAACCATCTTCATGGGAGAAGCGGTGCGTGTCGTCGTGGCCGCCGAAGGTCAGGAGATTTCTGCGCGCATGGCGCCGCATCGTGCGGCCGGCCTGACGCCGGGTCTCGACGTGAGTATCGAATGGCCGATCCGGTCGACGATCGCGCTGCCTGTCGAGGCCGACGGATGAACCCTGCCGCGCCGCGCGCTGCGTTCTCAGGCCGCGTCCCGGGAGGCGCAGTTCTGGTGTGGCTTCTGCTTGCTCCCTCGCTGCTTATCTATGGCGCCTGCTTCGTCTGGCCGACCGCGGTGCTGCTTGCCCGCAGCATCTATGAAGACGGAACGTTCACCCTCGCCAATTTCGTCGAACTCCTGTCGACGCCGCTTTACCTCACGGTCATCGCGACGACGTTCCGCCTTTCCCTCATCGTGACGGTCATCAGCCTCGTGCTCGGCTACCCGGTCGCGATGATGCTCGCGCGCAGCAGCGGCGCATGGCGGATCATCCTGCTTGTCGCCGTCACCATTCCTTACTGGCTCGACTACATCGTTCGTACCTATTCGTGGATGGTGCTGCTCGGCCGCAACGGCTTCCTGAACCAGATTCTGGTTGCACTCGGGCTGGTGGAGGTGCCGGTATCGCATCTGTCCTCCGACCTTGCCGTCATCGTCGGCATGGTGCAGGTGATGCTGCCGCTGATGGTGCTCAGCCTCTACGCCGGCATGGTGCGGATCGACGCCTCGCTGCTGGACGCAGCTGCGGCGCACGGCGCCGGTTCGTGGTCGGCGTTCCGCACGGTGTTCCTGCCGCTCAGCATGCCGGGCGTGGTCGCCGGCTCGCTGCTCACCTTCGTCAATTGCATGGGGTTCTACATCACGCCGGCGCTGCTGGGCGGGCCTAAGCAGACCATGATCTCGCAGACCATCGACAGTTTCGCCAGCAAGCTGCTCGACTGGCCTCTCGCTTCGGCGGCGGCGGCGATGCTGCTCTTCGCAACGATTGTCCTCATGGCGGTCTTCAACCGTTTCCTCGGCTTCGAGAAACTGGCCGGAGGCACGTCATGAGCCCTGCCGAGCGGCGCGTCCTGACGATCTCCACCGCGCTGGTGATGATCTACCTGCTCTTCCCGGTCGTGGTCGTGGTGGTGATCTCCTTCAGTTCGAGCAAGTTCCTGACCTTTCCGCCGCCGGGATTGTCGCTGCAATGGTATCAGGCGCTGCTCGACGGCGACTGGCTGCAATCCTACCGCATCACCTTCCAGGTCGGCATTCTGACCGCGGTCCTCTCCACTCTCGCCGGCGTTCCCGCAGCCTTCGCGCTGGCGCGCCACCGGTTCGCCTTCCGGGGGGCGTTCGAAGCCCTGCTGATCGCGGCGCTGATCACGCCGCCGATCATCAAGGCGATCTCGCTCTACCTGTTCTTCGCACCGATCGGGCTAACCAGTTCCGTAACGGGCCTCGTGCTCAGCCACACGGTCACCGGCATCCCCTATGTCGTGCTCAACCTGCTTGCGAGCCTGAAATCCTACGATCAGGACATCGAGCTTGCCGCGCGCATCCATGGCGCATCGCCGCTTCGCGCGGTCACTACGGTGACGCTGCCCATTCTCGCGCCGTCGGTGATCGTCGGCGCGATCTTCGCGTTCCTGCAGTCGGCGCAGGAACTCCTCGTCGCCATGTTCCTGCTCGGAACCACGGAAAAGCCGTTGGCCGTCCGGCTTTGGGAGGGGGTGCGCATCTCGCTCCAGCCCACGATCGCAGCCGCCTCCACGACGCTCGTGGTCATGGCTCTGGTCGCGCTCGGCCTCATTCTTCTCGTCAATCGCCGCAATCGTCGCGCCGGCATGTCGCCTGCCTGACGCAACCAGAGGGAACCACAAATGTTTGATGAAAAAGAACAAAACCGCGCCGCGGGAATCCTCCGGAAGGTTCTGGAGGAAACGCGGGGAATGAACCGCCGTGCCTTCCTGTCGAACCTCGGCAAGGCGGCTGCCGGTTCTGCCCTGCTGACGACGTTCCACGGCATGCTGTCAGGTCACGCAGCCGCCGCGGAGCCTGTCACCACGATGGGGTGGGGTGGCGAGTGGGACGAACGCATCGCCGAAGCCTACTACAAGCCGTATACCGAGAAGTCCGGCTCGGAGGTCAAGATCATCCCGTACAGCACCCCAAAAGTGCTGGCCATGCACGAAGCGGGCAAGATGGAGATCGACTTCATCCTCGGCGCCGGCCTCGACACCCCGATGTTCATCGAGAAGGGCGTCGTCGAGCCCATCGACTGGTCGGTGGTGGACAAGTCCGCGCTGACCCCCAACCAGCTCGCCTACGGCGACAACGCCATCGGCGGCAGCACGCTTTCCTACGTGATGGCCTACAGCAAGAAGCGCTGGCCCGGCGACGATCACCCGAAGACCTGGGCGGATTTCTGGGACGTCGAGCGTTTCCCCGGACCGCGCGCCTTCGGCCGCTACACCGCCTATCCGACGATCGAGTTCGCGCTTCTCGCGGACGGCGTGCCGATGGACCAGCTTTATCCGCTCGACGTGGACCGCGCCTTCAAGAGCCTCGACAAGATCAAGCCGCATATCGTCACCTGGTGGGAGAGCGGCGGCCAGCAGCAACAGATGATGGAAGACGGAGAGGTCGACCTGCTCTATGTCTGGAACGGGCGCGGCACCGTGACCATCAAGGACAACGGCGCGCCGTTCGCCTTCGAGTGGAATCAGGCTGCCTATCAGGGCGAGGTCGAGGCTTGGCTGGCGATGAAGGGCGGCCCCAATCCGAAGGGCGCCATGGAGATCATGAACTGGCTCGGCCGCCCGGAGCCGCAGGCCGCCTTCGCCCGCGTCATGTATTATGGGCCGACCAACCTCAAGGCCTATGATCTGATCGATCCGGAACTGGCGGCGATGCTGCCTTCCTACCCGGAAAACCTCAAGAAGCAGTTCGCGATCGACTGGTCATGGTGGGCCAAGAATTTCGATGCGACGCAGAAGCGCTTCGAGCAGTGGCTCCAGTCCTGAGCCGCGCCTGAAACTGGCGCGTCCACGGGCCGGTGGGCGCGCCTCTTTCTCCTCCATTGTCCGGTAGATCGAGATGTTGAACGAAAATTATAATGGTCTGGCGCCCGGCGCCTTCGAAACGCTTTCCGGCGAGGCGACCGAACTCGCCTTCGAGCCGGCGGAATACAAGGAGCGTATCCGCAAGGTGCGGAAGCTGATGGCCGAAGCGGCGATCGACGTGCTCTACGTCACGACGCCGGAGCATGTGTGCTGGCTGCATGGCTACTATGCGAGCTGGTACAAGGCGAACGCGCCGATGCGGTATCCGCAGCTCTACGGCACCGTCATCCATGTCGATCACGACGACTTCATCCATTTCGACAATCCGACCGAACTGCCCGTTCTGGCGAAGTGCTCGATCTCGACCGACAACCGGTTCTTCACGTCGCGCGAGGCGTCGGTCAACGTGCCCTTCATCATGCGCGAGCTGAAGGCCAAGGGCTGGCTTTCCGGCACCGTCGGCATGGAGCACTGGAGCTACGTTCCGAACCGGGCCATCAGCACCATGCTGGAAGGCGCGTTCCTGGCCGAAGGCGCTCGCGTGGTCGACGCCAGCAGCATCCTGCGCCGCGCCCGTCTGGTGAAGTCCCCGGCGGAGATCCGCACCATCGAGAAGGCGACGACCTTCGCGGAGGTCGGCATCGAGGCGCTTCGCCGCGAAATCCGGCCGGGCATGACCGAACTGGAGCTGTTCGGCGTCGTCACGGCCGCCATGATGAAGGCCGGGAGCGAGTTTCCGGCACTCATTCCGATTTTCAACGCGGTTCCCGTGCGCGACGGCCGGCCCGTCTCGTCAGGTCATTCCATGGCTGGCCGCAAGGTCATCGAGGCGGGCGAATTCCTCACCGCCGACCTTTGCGGCGTCTACAACCGCTATCACTCCAACGTCATGCGCGGCTTCTATCTCGGCGAGCCGACGAAGGAGATGCTCTCCCAGTACGAGAAGGCCGCTGGCGTCTTCGACCTCTTCCTTAACGACGTGAAGGCGGGCATGACGGTGCGCGAGGTGAACGCGCTCATCCGGAAGTACCTGCAGGACGTCGGTCTTGCCGACGGCGCCGGATGGGTGCTCGGATACGAACTGGGGCTGAGCCTGCCGCCGGACTGGGTCGGCAACTTCTATTTCCACTATCAGGACGAGAAGTATCTCGACCGCGTCTTCGAGGAGAATATGGTCACGAACCTCGAAAGCCTGTTCAACACCTGGCTTATCGATACGCTTGTCTACGAGCGGGACGGGGCGCGCATCCTGTCCAACGTGCCGCTCGAAATGTTCGTGGTCTGATCGAAGATGCAGAAAGCGCATGTCGAGCGCCGTCCGCTGCCGCGCAGCCTCTATGCGGACACCGCGGTTCCGGCGCCCGACACGCCTGTCCTGTCGAAGGACGGGACGGCGCAGGTCGTCATCGTCGGCGGCGGCTATACCGGCCTTTCCACCGCGCTCCATCTTGCGGAGGCGGGGGAGGACGCCGTCGTGCTGGAGGCGCACGAACCGGGCTGGGGCGCTTCCGGCCGCAATGGTGGACAGGTCAATCCGGGTCTTTATCCCGATCCGGAACGCATCGCGGAGCAGTTCGGGCGAGAGCGCGCCATGGCGATGCTGCGCTTTGCCAGCGGCGCGCCGGATCGCGTCTTCGATCTGGTCCGCAGGCACAGGATCGACTGCGAGGCGGAACAGACCGGGACGCTGCGCGTCGCCTTCAACGCCGCGGGCGAGGCGAAGATCGCCGCGACGCTCGGTCAGTACCGCAGCTTCGGGCTGCCGGCCGAATCCGTCGATTCGGCGGACCTCCAGCGCCGGACGGGAACGAGCCGTTACCGGAGCGGGATCTTCCTGTCCCAAGGCGGAAAGCTCAATCCCCTCGGATATGCGCGCGGTCTTGCGAAGGCGGTGATCGCCGCCGGCGCGCGCGTCCATGGGGGCACGCCCGCTCTCCGCCTCCAGCGGACGGTTGCCGGCTGGATTGTCGAGACGCCGCGCGCGAAGCTCCGGGCGGACAATGTCGTGCTCGCCACCAACGGACACACTGACGGCTTGTGGCCCGGCCTGCGGCAGAGCGTGGTTCCGGTCTATACGACGATCGTCGCCAGCGAACCGCTGCCGGCCGAAATCGCGGGCCGCGTCATGCCGGCCGGATCGGTTCTCTATGAGGTCGGCAACAACACGGTCTACTATCGTCTCGACCGGCAGAACCGCCTTCTGATGGGTGGGCGCAGCGTTCAGCGCGACGTGACCGGCATGGCCGATGCGCGATCGCTTCAGGCCTACGCGCTGAAACTGTGGCCGTTTCTCTCAGGCATCGGCTGGACGCATGTCTGGAACGGTCAGGTGGCGATCACGACCGATCATCAGATCCACCTTCACGAACTGGCGCCCGGCCTTACTGCCTGTCTCGGCTACAACGGTCGCGGCATCGCCATGGCGACGTCCATGGGCGGCGTGATTGCGCGCCGGTTGCTCGGCGCATCGGTGGAAGAACTGCCGATGCCGATCACCGCGCTGCAGTCGATCCGCTTCCATGCATTGTGGAAACCGGTGACGGCAGTTCGCCTCGCCTATGGCGCCGTTCTCGACCGCTTCTCGAGCTAGAAAGCGCCGCGGACAGTCTAGCGCCGCGCGAAAGCCGAGAGCGCCACGACGGCCCAGCCGACCATCATCGTCACGCCGCCCGTAGGCGCGGCCATCGGGAAAAGGCGATGGCCGAGGAAATGCCGGGCGGCGAGGTCGCCGGCGAACAGAAGCGCGCCCAAAGCCAGGACATAGCCGCCGAGGCGCGTGAGGCGCGGCGTCGCTGCGAGGCCGATCGCCAGCAGGGCCGGCGCATGGACGAGCAGAATCAGCGAAGCGGGATTGAGGTCAGCCCCGCCGCCATGCGCGGCCACGGCAGAAAGGGCGACGCCGCACGCGCCGAACAGGCCGGCAACAAGGACGATTGGCGACATCGTTCTCGTCAGGCCCTCAGCATTTCCGCGACGGTCGGCGCGAAATAGGTGAGGACGCCGTCGCAGCCGGCGCGCTTGAAGGCGAGCAGCGATTCCAGCATCGCCTTTTCGCCGTCGATCCAGCCATTTGCGGCGGCGGCCTTGATCATCGCGTATTCGCCCGACACCTGATAGGCGAAGGTCGGCATCGAGAATTCGTCCTTCAGCCGCCGGATGATGTCCAGATAGGGCATGCCGGGCTTCACCATCAGCATGTCCGCACCCTCGATCAGGTCCTGTTCCGCCTCGCGTACCGCCTCGTCGGAATTGGCGTGATCGATGTAGTAGGTCTTCTTGTCGCCCTTCAGCAGGCCGAGCGTGCCGATCGCCTCGCGATAGGGACCATAGAAAGCCGACGCGAATTTGGTCGCGTAGGACATGATGGCGACTTCCTGGAAGCCGTTGGCGTCCAGCGCGTCGCGAATCGCGCCGATACGGCCGTCCATCATGTCGGATGGCGCGATGATGTCGGCGCCGGCAGCCGCCTGAAGCACAGCGGCGGCGGCGATCTGATCCACCGTCTCGTCGTTGACGATGACGCCACCGCGCAGGATGCCGTCGTGCCCATGGCTGGTGAAAGGATCGAGCGCCACATCGGTGATGACGCCGATATCGGGCACGGCATCCTTGATGGCGCGTGTCGCGCGATTGATGAGATTGTCCGCATCGAGGATGTGCGAACCGGTGACGTCCTTGCGCGCCGGATCGACAGCCGGGAAAGTGGCGATGGCCGGAATGCCGAGCTTTGCGGCGCGTTCGGCTTCATTCACCGCACGATCGACGCTCAGCCGGTAGACATCGGGCATGGCGGCGACGGGTTCGCGGATGCCCGTGCCTTCGGCGAGGAAGATGGGCCAGATGAGATCGTCGACGCTGAGCCGATTCTCCTGGACCAGCCGGCGCGACCAGTCGGCCTTTCGCATGCGTCGGAGCCGGCGGCCGCCCGTGATCTCGTCGACGCTGCGCGCGCCTGCTGCTTTGGTCGGGCTGTGTCGGTTCATGGCTTGATCTCCGCGGCGCTCCATATCACGTCGCGAACACGATCTCCAATGCGACACGCCGCATCAATCCGTGCAGCCATTGACGCCGTTGGATGACGCGCCTAGCACTCCGTTTCAAAAGGGAGCGAGCATGGATTTCGGTGGCGGTGACGAGATTCGTTTCGATCGCATCGGCAGGGCGGGTGTCGCCACGCTGACGCGTCCCAAGGCCCTGAATGCCTTGACGCACGGGATGGTCAAGGCGCTCGCGCGCGCCCTGACGGCCTGGGCGGAAGACGAATCGGTCGCGCTGGTCGTAGTCAGGGGCGAGGGCAGGGCGTTCTGCGCCGGCGGCGACATACTGGACGTCTACCGCTCGCGGGAGGAAGGCCGGGAGGCTCACGGCTTCTTCGCCGACGAGTATCGCATGAACACGCAACTCGCAGCTTTTCCAAAACCCTATGTCTCGTTGATAGACGGCATCGTCATGGGCGGCGGCGTGGGCATTTCCTGCCACGGCTCGCACCGCGTGATGACGGAAAACGCCGTGCTGGCCATGCCTGAGGTCGGCATCGGCTTCTTTCCCGATGTCGGCGGCAGCTACCTGCTTTCGCGGACGCGCGGCAGCTACGGTATGTATCTCGCGTTGACCGGCGGGCGCATCCGAGCCGGAGATGCGGTATGGGCCGGGCTCGCGACGCATGCGATCGCCTCGAGCGACATTCCTTTGGCGTTTGACGCTCTTGCCCAAACCGGAGATGCCGACGGTGCTCTGAAACCCTTCCTGAAGACGCCGGATCGGCAGACGGACGAGGCCACGCTCCACGCCATCGCCCGGCATTTCGGCTACGAGACGCTCGAAGACATCGTCGCCAGCCTCACGGAAGCGAGAAGCGACGAATTCGCCAAGGCGACGCTGGCGACGATGGCGACGCGGTCGCCGACCAGCCTCAAGGTGACGTTCCGCCAGATCAAGGCGGGCGCCATGCTTTCCATGGAGGAATGCATGGAGATGGAATACCGCATCCTGCGGCGGATGCTGAAAGGGCATGATTTCTACGAAGGCATCCGGGCGATGCTGGTGGACAAGGGTTCGACGCCGCAGTGGCGGCCGTCTTCGCTGGACGCGGTGTCCGAGGCGGAGGTGGACGCCTATTTCGCCCCGCTGCCGGACGGTGAGTTGTGGCCGTGACCGACTTCGCTGACCAGCGCAGTCCGCTTCGCGCCAGCTCGGCGCAGATTGCCTTCACCTGGTTTCAGCGTGTCATAGCGGGATACTGCCTGCTGTTCGGCGTTCTCTACTGGGTCCGGCTTGTCGGCTTCTATCCGGGCAGCCTGTGGCGGTTCGACCTGATGCCCGTGCACTGGCAACTCGCCTCGGTGGTGCTGGCGGTGCTGTTTCCGTTCGCCGCCATCGGCCTGTGGATGCTTTCCTCGTGGGGACCGGTCATCTGGTTCATATGCGCCGCGATGGAAATGACGATGTATCTCGGCTTTCCGGAACTGTACGGCTTCAGGCCCACCATCGGCCTGTCGCATCTGGGCGTGATCCTGCTCTACCTCGCTTTCCGCGCGGTGATTTACTTCCAAAGCCGGCATTCGCGTTAGCCCTTCATTAGGCCTGAATCTGATCTGCCTCGCGCAAACCTTTGTTAAGGCTGGCGTTTAAGTCGAATTTTATCGGTGTCGGCTACTGTCGCTTTCAAGGTGAGAAACAAAAACATCACCTAGGCGACAAACGAGAGGCGAATATCATGACCAACAACCGTTCGGCGGCCAAGCCCGCCGTCGTGGCGGACGAGCGCCGTGAGGCCATCCGCTCGCTTTATATGGAATCCCTGCAGCTGGTGGAGCGCCTGCACCGCCGTCTGCTTGACGTGATCAAGGACGAATTCGACCGCAACGGCCGCAGCGACATCAATGCGATCCAGGCGCTGCTGCTCTTCAATATCGGCAACGCGGAACTGACCGCCGGCGAACTGCGCTCCCGCGGCTACTATCTCGGCTCCAACGTTTCCTACAATCTGAAGAAGCTGGTCGATCTCGGCTTCATCAACCACCAGCGCTCGCGCATCGACCGTCGTTCTGTCCGTGTCAGCCTGACGCCGAAGGGAGCGGCGGTGGCCGAAGTGGTGGGCGGGCTCTACGAGCGCCATATCGGCTCGATCGAACAGGTGGGCGGCATCAATCAGGACGAGTTCAAGCAGATGAACCGCGCCCTGCAGCGTCTGGATCGTTTCTGGAACGACACGATCGCTTATCGCATGTAAGCGAACACGCATTGCATGCATGACAAGGGCCGGTGCTTGCGCCGGCCCTGTGCTTTTGGAGCAATAGCGACTGCTGTGCCGCCACGGATCACGGCATCTTGTCGCGACATGGCCACGCTGTCGCCATATTCGGGTGTGAGCGGGTTGAGGAGAGGGGCCGTGCGATTTCGCGGCGAACACCATGCAAAAGGCGGGACGACGACCGTCATGGTATGGGAAATGTTAACGTGCTGCCGCTAGCCTCCGGCGCGACGTCGGGCCGCGACCCGCAGGCAAAGCAGAATTCGGTGAAAAGTCAGGACGTTCGATGAAAATCAGCCGCCGCAACCTACTCGCCAGTGCAGGGGCCCTGGCCGCCACGACCATTTCCGGCGGCGCCATAGCCCAGGACGTGATCGGCGACCTTCTGAGCGCGCCGAAGCGCGGCGCGTGGAACGATCAGTTCGATGCGCGCGCCAGCGAGGGCGGCAAGGTTCAGTCGACGCTTCCGATCTTCAGCCCGCATACGGTCGCCTATCTGGAACAAGCGATCGCGCAGTATCAGAACATCGTGGCGAATGGCGGCTGGCCGACGGTTCCGATGGTCAACAAGCTCAAGCTCGGCATGTCCGATCCGGCGGTCTCCGAGCTTCGCAAGCGGCTGGTGATCTCGGGCGACCTGTCTAGGACCGCCGGCATCTCCAATTCCTTCGACACCTATGTCGACGCCGCGGTGAAGCGCTTCCAGGCCCGTCACGGGCTGCCGGCTGACGGCGTGCTCGGCAAATATACTTATGCGGCACTGAACGTTTCGGCTCCCGTCCGGCTCGGCCAGCTGGAAACGAACCTCGTGCGCCTGCGCTCGATGTCGGGCTTCCTCGGCGACCGTTATGTCATGGTCAACATCCCGGCCGCGCAGATCGAGGCCGTCGAGGGCGACCGCGTCGTGCTGCGGCATACCGCCATCGTCGGCAAGATCGACCGCCAGACGCCGATTCTCAATTCCAAGATCAACGAAGTCATCGTCAATCCATACTGGAACGCGCCGGAATCGATCGTCCGCAAGGACATCATCCCGCTGATGCGCAAGAACCCGCAATATCTCGCCGAGAACAACATCCGCATTCTCGGGCCGGACGGTAGCGAGATCGATCCCACGACGATCGACTGGAACACCGAGGACGCGGCGAAATTCCGCTTCCGGCAGGACCCCGGCAAGATCAACGCCATGGCGTCGGTGAAGATCAACTTCCCGAACCCGCACGCGACCTACATGCACGACACGCCGCAGCAGAGCCTGTTCGACAAGCTGATGCGCTTCGATTCCTCTGGCTGCGTGCGCGTCCAGAACGTCCGGGACCTCGTGACGTGGCTGATGAAGAACACGCCGGGCTGGGACCGTCAGCGCTTCGAGGCGACGATCAAGAGCGGCGAGAACACGCCGGTGGCGATCGCCGATCCGGTGCCGGTCTATTTTACCTATATTTCCGCCTGGTCGACGGGCGACGGCGTCGTGCATTTCCGCGACGACATCTACGGCCGCGACGGCGTGGACGAGCTGAAGATCAGTTCCGCGCTCTGAGCGCGTATCCCCGGCAAGCGAATGAGACGGCCGCCTTCGGGCGGTCTTTTCATTGCCGGCCGCCGCGCCTTTCGTGGTGGCGCAAAAGGGCGATCATATTTCGCGGTGCGAAGCGTGACGGCGGCGCGGCGAGTGTGTTAATGGCGCCGCAATCCGACGCTCCATCAATATTGCCCAGAGGTTTTGGATATGGCCCTTGCTGCTGCCAGCACGAACGACAGCTTTTTCACCGCGCCGCTCAGCGAGGTCGACCCGGAGATTTTCGGCGCCATCCGCAGCGAACTCGGTCGCCAGCGGCACGAGATCGAGCTGATCGCATCGGAGAATATCGTCAGCCGCGCCGTGCTGGAGGCGCAGGGCTCGATCATGACCAACAAATATGCCGAGGGCTATCCCGGCAAGCGCTATTATGGCGGCTGCCAGTATGTCGATATCGCCGAGGAACTGGCGATCGAGCGGGCCAAGAAGCTGTTCGACTGCAAATTCGCCAACGTCCAGCCCAACTCCGGCAGCCAGATGAACCAGGCCGTGTTCCTGGCGCTGCTTCAGCCGGGCGACACCTTCATGGGCCTCGACCTGAATTCGGGCGGCCACCTGACGCATGGCTCGCCGGTCAACATGAGCGGCAAGTGGTTCAAGGTCGTGTCCTACGGCGTCCGCAAAGACGACCATCTGCTCGACATGGACGAGATCGCGAAGCTCGCCGAGCAGCACAGGCCGAAGCTGATCCTCGCCGGCGGCACCGCCTATTCGCGCATCTGGGACTGGAAGCGTTTCCGCGAGATCGCGGATTCGATCGGCGCATATCTCATGGTCGACATGGCGCATATCGCCGGTCTCGTGGCGGGCGGCCAGCATCCGTCGCCGCTGCCGCACGCTCATGTCGTCACCACGACGACGCACAAGTCGCTGCGCGGCCCGCGTGGCGGCATGATCCTCACCAATGAGGAGGACATCGCCAAGAAGATCAATTCGGCCGTGTTTCCGGGCCTGCAGGGCGGACCCCTGATGCATGTCATCGCGGCGAAGGCCGTCGCCTTCGGCGAGGCGCTGCAGCCGTCCTTCAGGGATTATGCGAAAAACATCGTGACCAACGCCAAGGCGCTGGCCGAAAGCCTGAAGGAAACAGGCCTCGACATCGTATCGGGCGGCACGGACAACCACCTGATGCTGGTGGACCTGCGCCCGAAGAACGCCACCGGCAAACGTGCAGAGGCCGCGCTTGGCCGCGCCAACATCACCTGCAACAAGAACGGCATTCCCTTCGATCCCGAAAAGCCCTTCGTCACCTCGGGCGTGCGGCTTGGCACGCCGGCCGGCACGACGCGCGGCTTCGGCGTTGCGGAATTCCGCGAGATCGGCAAGCTGATCGCCGAAGTGCTGGACGGTCTCAAGGCCGCCAACTCCGACGAGGGCAATGCTTCGGTCGAGGCTGCCGTGAAGACGAAAGTCGAGGCGTTGACCGTGCGCTTCCCGCTCTACGGCTACCTCGGCTGATCGCTGCGGCCCGAACACTCTTGCATCGGTAGCTGTCTGCCTCCACTTCTGGGGCAGATCGCTCGCCAGAAGGTTCCCATGCGCTGTCCCTACTGCCAGTCCGAAGACACACAGGTGAAGGATTCGCGCCCTGCCGAAGACGGGGCGGCGATCCGGCGCAGGCGGGTGTGTCCCGTATGCGCGGGACGCTTCACCACTTTCGAGCGGGTCCAGCTTCGCGATCTGGTCGTCGTCAAGAAATCAGGCCGCAAGGTGCCGTTCGATCGGGACAAGCTGGCGCGCTCGGTGGAGATCGCGGTGCGCAAGCGCAACGTCGACCCGGAACGTATCGAACGGGCGGTGACCGGCATCGTGCGTCAGCTTGAAAGCTCCGGCGAGACCGAAATTCCGACAGAGGAGATCGGCAAGCTGGTCATGGAGGCGCTGAAGTCGCTCGACGACGTGGCCTATGTCCGCTTCGCCTCGGTCTACCGGAATTTTCGCGAGGCCAAGGATTTCCAGGAAGTTCTGGGCGAATTGAAGGGCGACGGGACGACGCCTGAGCAATGATGGCCGCGCCTGCCACGCTCGATCCGGATGCGGATCGCCGTTACATGGCGGAAGCCATCGCGCTTTCGCTGAAACATCGCGGGCTGACTGCGGAGAATCCGTCGGTCGGGGCCGTCATCGTCCAGACCGGATCTGACGGCGACGGGATCGTCGGGCGCGGCGTCACCGCAATCGGCGGCCGGCCCCATGCCGAGTTGCAGGCGCTCGCCGAGGCTGGAGCGCTGGCGAAAGGTGCAACGGTCTACGCCACGCTCGAACCCTGTTCGCATATCGGCCGCGCGCCGCCCTGCGCGGATGCGCTGGTGTCTGCCGGTGTTGCGCGTGTGGTGATCGCCACGCTCGACCCCGACATCCGCGTTGCCGGGCGCGGGGTGTCGATCCTCGAAAGGGCTGGCGTCGCGGTGACAACAGGCTGCATGGAAGCCGAGGCACGGCGCGCCATGGCCGGCTTCCTGTCGCTAAAGGGCAGGGGGCGACCTTATGTGACGCTCAAGCTGGCCGTCTCGCAAGACGGGATGATCGGCAGGAAAGGCGCGGGACAGGTTGCCATCACGGGTCCCGACGCTCGCCACGAAGTGCAGTTGATGCGGTTGGAACATGAGGCCGTGCTCGTTGGCGTCAGCACGGTGATCGAGGACGATCCGCTGCTGACCGTGCGCCTGCCGGGACTGGAACAGCGCACGCCGACGCGCGTGATCGTCGACCCGTTCGGGCGGACGCCGCCTTCCGCAAGGCTGCTCGACAGCGCCGCAAGGCACCCCGTGCTGATTCTGGTCAGTGAAAAGGCGGCGTCGAGACAGACCGTGCTGCTGAAGGATCGTGGCGCCATGGTGCGACCGATCGCTTCGGACTATCGCGGCCGCTTCCATCCGCAGGAAATCCTGCGCGTGCTCGGCATCCTCGGCCTGAAAAGCGTCTTCGTCGAAGGCGGCGCGGAAACGGCGCGGCGTTTTCTGGAAGCGGGTCTTGTCGACCGGATCAGGCTGTTCACAAGCGATGTCGTCGTCGGGGAAGGGGGGATCGTCTCGCCGCTGAGCGAAGCGAACATCCCGGAAGGATTCACGCTGCTCGACATGCGCCGGTTCGGCGGCGACCGGCTTGTCGACTACGAAAGGCCATTCTGATGTTCACCGGCATCGTCACCGACATCGGCGTCGTGGCGTGTGTCACGCCGCTCGACAAGGGCGTGAAACTGAGGATTAAAACCGTGTACGACCCCGCTGCCATCGAGATCGGGGCGTCGATTTCGTGTTCAGGCGTCTGTCTCACAGTGGTGGCGCTTCCGGAAAGCGGCGTCAATGAGCGCTGGTTCGAGGTGGAGGCGTGGGAGGAGGCGTTGCGGTTGACAACCGCGTCCGGCTGGCAGTCCGGTACGCGCATCAATCTGGAGCGGGCGCTGAAGATCGGCGACGAGCTTGGCGGGCACATCGTATCCGGCCATGTCGACGGCATGGCCGAGATCGTCACGCGTCAGGAGGAGGGCGAAGCTGTGCGCTTCACTTTGGAAGCGCCTGCCCATCTCGCGCGGTTCATCGCGCCGAAGGGCTCCGTGGCGCTTGACGGCACATCGCTCACCGTCAACAAGGTCGAACGCACGCGCTTCGACGTTCTCCTGATCCATCACTCACTGACGGTGACGACATGGGGAGAGCGGAACGTCAGCGATCGCGTGAACCTCGAGGTGGACACGATGGCGCGTTATGCCGCACGCCTCGCGGAAGCCGCGAGCGAGGGGCTGTAGCGGCCCGGTTGCGAGGTTTGCCGGGGCCTTGCGATTGCATGGCAGGGCTGCGCGAATACATCCACGACCCGCTTGCGGTAAGGATCGCTTCGGCCTAAGTCACCGGCTCATCCGGAGACCGACATGGCAGGCATATCCCAACACGGCAAGGCATTCATCCGCCCTGAAAAGGCGCATGTGCTTATTGTCGAGGCGCGCTACCACGACGATCTCGCCGACGCGCTGCTGGAGGGCGCGACGGGCGCCCTCGACGAAGCGGGCGTGACCTACGATATCGTGACCGTGCCGGGAGCGCTGGAGATTCCTGCTGTCATCTCTTTCGCTCTGGATGGCGCCGAGAATGACGGCACGCAATACGACGGATACGTCGCGCTTGGTGTGGTGATCCGTGGCGATACCTATCATTTCGACGTCGTCTCGAACGAATCGAACCGGGCGCTGATGGACCTCGCAGTTCAGGAGTCGCTGGCCATCGGCAACGGCATCCTCACCACCGAAAACGAGGCGCAGGCCTGGGCGCGCGCGAAGAAGTCGGAAGGCGACAAGGGCGGCTTTGCCGCACGCGCCGCACTCACCATGATCGCGTTGCGCGAACGTTTCGGAGCCTGACGTGACGACTCCCGCAGGCAAACCGGCACCGGCCATCCGCCACGCAAACAAGCGCGGCGCGGCCAGACTAGCGGCCGTGCAGGCGCTCTATCAGATGGACGTGGCAGGCAGCGGTCTGCTCGAGATCACCGCCGAGTACGAATCCTTCCGGCTCGGCAAGGAAGTCGACGGCGCGCTGTACCGCGAGGCGGACGCGCAGTGGTTCCGGGCGATACTCGCCGGCGTGGTCGAGAACCAGAAGACCGTCGATCCGATCATCCGGCAGGCATTGACGGAAGATTGGCCCTTGTCCCGTCTGGATTCCACGCTGCGCGCCATCCTGCGCGCCGGCGTCTACGAGTTGATGAAGCGCGAGGACGTGCCGGTCGCGGTGATCGTCTCCGAATATGTCGACATCGCCAAGGCGTTCTACGAAGAGGACGAGCCGAAGCTCGTCAACGCCGTTCTCGACCGGGTCGCCCGCCGTGTGAGGGGCGAGGGCCGCGGCAAGGAGGCGACATGACGCTGGCAGTGACCCGGCAGGAAGCGCGGCGCACGGCGTTCATCCTCGCCGCTGCGCAGGCGATCATCGGTTCGGCGCCGCCGATCTGCATTTCGGTCGGTGCGCTGGTCGGCTACCAGTTACTCGATGCCGACAAGTCGCTGGCCACCGCGCCGGTGACCGGCTTCAATCTCGGCGTCGCGCTGGGCGCCATTCCGGCCGCCATGATCATAAGGTCGCTGGGGCAGCGCAACGGTTTCGTGACGGGCGCCGGGATCGTCGGGGTGGCCGGCCTCGTCGCGACATTCGGCATGCTGCATTCGAGCTTCTGGATCTTCGCCTTGGGCATGGCGCTGGTCGGGCTCGGCAATTCCTTCAGCCAGCAGTACCGCTTCGCCGCTGCCGACAATGCTGATTCGACGTTCAAGGCGAAGGCGATTTCGTGGGTGATGGCGGGCGGCGTGGTCAACGGCATTCTGGGGCCGCAGATCGTCATCCTCACCGACGACCTGATGGACCCGATAAAGTTTGCCGGCTCGTTCGCCACGATCGTCGTGCTGGCGGGCATCGGAGCGCTGATCCTCAGCTTTCTTAGGCTGAAGCCGAAGACGGAGGCGGTGGAAGCGGTGGCGTCGTCGCAGCCGGCGCGTCCGCTCGTGGAGATCATCCGGCAGCCGCAATTCGCCGTCGGCCTGCTGTGCGCCGTCGGCTCCTACACGCTGATGAGCTTTGTCATGACCGGAGCGCCGCTTGCCATAGTCGGCTGCGGTTTTTCCACCGACGAAGCCGCGCTCGGCATTTCATGGCACGTTCTGGCGATGTTCGGGCCGAGCTTCTTCACCGGCTTGCTCGTCGCCCGCTTCGGCAAGGAGACGATCATTGCCGTTGGCCTGCTCCTTTTGATCGGCTGCGCGGGATTCGCGCTCGCAGGCATCGAGCTGTGGAATTTCTGGACGGCCCTGATCCTGCTCGGCCTCGGGTGGAATTTCGGCTTCATCGGCGCGACGACCATGGTCGCCGGCAGCTACCACCTCTCCGAGAAGAGCAAGGTGCAGGGCTTCCACGATTTCGTGCTGTTCGGCTCCGTCGCATTCGCTTCCCTGATGTCCGGGATCGTCTTCAATTCGGGCGGCTGGGAGAGCCTGAACATCGTCGTTTTCCCGGTGACCGGGGTCTGCCTGCTTGCGCTCGTACTTCTGCGGGTCGCCGCAATGCGCCGGCCAGCCACGGCGGATTGAGCGGAATCCTTCGCCGCCTCGATCTTTCCGGTGAAAATCGGGCGAAAAACGCACAAAACCTTGACGATATGAAGCGACTTTCTCATAAGCCCTAGCGTGAAGCCGCGCGCGCGGCTTCGCTCACGTGGTCCGGGGGGAATCTGCCGGACGCAATCAGGGAAAAAATCGGCAATGACCATGCTTTACGTCGTCATCGCCTGCGGTCTGCTTTCCGTCCTCTACGCCATCTGGGCGACACAGTCGGTCCTCGCGTCCGACCAGGGCAATGCACGCATGCAGGAAATCGCTGCCGCCATCCGCGAGGGTGCGCAGGCTTATCTGACCCGCCAGTACACCAACATCGCCATTGTCGGCGTGGTCGTGTTCCTGCTGGCCTGGTGGCTCTTGTCCGGAATTGCGGCCATCGGCTTTCTGATCGGCGCGGTTCTTTCGGGCGCTGCCGGCTTTATAGGCATGCACGTCTCCGTGCGGGCCAATGTGCGCACGGCGCAGGCGGCCTCGAACAGTCTGTCTGCCGGCCTCGACATCGCCTTCAAGGCGGGCGCCATTACGGGTATGCTGGTGGCTGGCCTCGCGCTGCTGGGCGTTGCCGTATACTATTGGGTTCTGGTCGGACCGTTGGGCTACAGCCCGGCCGACCGCACCGTGATCGACGCGCTGGTCGCGCTCGGCTTCGGCGCCTCGCTGATCTCCATCTTCGCCCGTCTCGGCGGCGGTATCTTCACCAAGGGTGCGGATGTCGGCGGCGATCTCGTTGGCAAGGTCGAAGCGGGCATCCCCGAGGACGACCCGCGCAACCCGGCGACGATCGCCGACAATGTCGGCGACAATGTCGGCGATTGCGCCGGCATGGCGGCCGATCTCTTCGAAACCTACGCGGTGACGGTCGTCGCCACCATGGTGCTCGCGGCGATCTTCTTCGGCACGGCCGCCAATCTCGCCGACGTGATGCTTTATCCGCTCGCCATCTGCGGCGCCTGCATCATCACGTCGATCGTCGGC
Source organism: Rhizobiaceae bacterium (assembly GCA_023953845.1). Taxonomy (NCBI): domain Bacteria; kingdom Pseudomonadati; phylum Pseudomonadota; class Alphaproteobacteria; order Hyphomicrobiales; family Rhizobiaceae; species Rhizobiaceae bacterium. Next base: position 4,061,693 of record JAMLJC010000001.1, read on the forward strand.
ACTTTCTTCGTCAAGCTCGGCACCAACGGCTCGATCATGGGCGCCCTCTACAAGGGCCTGATCGTGACCGGCATCCTTTCCGTTGTCGGGCTCGGCGCAGCCAATTCGCTGACCATCGGCTGGGGCGACATCGGCACCGCCAACGGCGTCACGATCAACGGCACGAGCCTGTTCGTCTGCGGCCTGATCGGCCTCCTCGTGACGGCGCTGATCGTCGTCATCACCGAGTATTACACCGGCACGAACAAGCGCCCGGTGAACTCGATCGCGCAGGCGTCGGTCACCGGTCACGGCACCAACGTCATCCAGGGCCTCGCGGTTTCGCTCGAATCGACGGCGCTTCCGGCGATCGTCATCGTCGGCGGCATCATCGCCACGTTCCAACTTGCCGGTCTGTTCGGCACCGCGATCGCGGTGACCACCATGCTCGGCCTCGCCGGCATGATCGTGGCGCTCGACGCCTTCGGCCCGGTTACGGACAACGCCGGCGGCATCGCCGAAATGTCCGGCCTGCCGAAGGAAGTCCGTCATTCGACAGACGCGCTGGACGCGGTCGGCAACACCACCAAGGCCGTCACCAAGGGCTATGCCATCGGTTCGGCCGGTCTCGGCGCGCTGGTGCTGTTCGCCGCCTACAGCTACGACCTGCAGTACTTCGCGGCGAATTCCACCCGGTATCCGTATTTCGCGGATCTCGGCACGGTGTCGTTCGACCTGTCGAATCCGTATGTCGTCGCCGGCCTGATCTTCGGCGGCCTGATCCCCTACCTCTTCGGCGGCATCGCCATGACGGCGGTGGGACGCGCGGCCGGCGCGATCGTGGAGGAGGTGCGCAAGCAGTTCCGCGAGAACCCCGGCATCATGCAGGGCACCTCGAAGCCGAACTACGCCCGCGCGGTCGACCTTCTGACGCGCGCCGCGATCAAGGAGATGGTCATCCCGTCGCTCCTGCCGGTGCTGGCACCGCTGGTCGTGTATTTCGGCGTTCTGCTGATCTCGGGCTCCAAGGCCTCGGCCTTCGCCGCGCTTGGCGCGTCGCTGCTCGGCGTGATCGTCAACGGCCTCTTCGTCGCTATCTCGATGACCTCGGGCGGCGGTGCATGGGACAACGCCAAGAAGTCCTTCGAGGACGGATTCGTCGACAAGGACGGCGTCAAGCACCTCAAGGGCTCCGAGGCCCACAAGGCATCGGTGACCGGCGATACGGTGGGCGATCCCTACAAGGACACCGCCGGCCCGGCCGTCAATCCGGCCATCAAGATCACCAATATCGTGGCGCTGCTGCTGCTCGCCGTGCTCGCGCATAGCGGCATGTGAGCTGAGACGCTCGTGAAAAAGGCCCGCCGGAGCGATCCGGCGGGCCTTTTGCTATTTTATACAGGTAGCTGCGGCGCTCGAAGCAGCCGGAGTACGCTATCGGGTCGGCTGGCCCGAGCCTCCCGGCACGCTCGGCAGGCCGCTGACGCCGGCGAGGATCTGGCCGATAAAGGTCTGGTCCTTGCCGCCTGTCGGCGTCGTGCGCGACACGAAGTCGAAGACCTTGCCGTCCTTGAGGCCGTAATTGGCGATGTTGGTGACCCTGCCGTCCTCGCCGAAATAAACGGCCAGCACACGCTGGTCGACAATGTGCGGATTCTGGAAGGCCATGCTGCGCTTGCGCGTCTGCGAGATGTAATAATAGACCTCGTTGTCGAAGGTCGCCTTTGTCGAGGGCGAGCCGAGCGCCAGGATCACCTGTTCGCGGCTTGAGCCGACCGGCACGAGTTCGAGCTGCTGCTCGTCGATCACATAGCCCTTGTGCAGCGTTTCGCTGGCGCTCAGGTTCAGCGCCGAGGTGTTGCAGCCGGAAAGCGCGATTGACGACAGCGCCGCCACGCCCCAGATCAGGCCGGAATTGAGAAGGCGCGAATTCAAAGGCAACTCCATGGTGGCGCAACTCCGTCAACGGTTTGCACGGAGCGGCAAAACGGGTAAACCAGCTTCCTTGCCGATGCAACCGAACGCGGCTTCATTCGCTTCCCGGAGGCCACAGTTGATGTTCCAGCGCTGGTTCGGCCGCGATTCCCGCACCAACCGTGCAATAACCGATGCGCTCTACGAGCAAATCGTGGCGGCCGCGCGGCAGCCGGCCCTTTATGCGCAGTGGGACGTGCCTGACACGCCGCTCGGGCGATTCGAAATGGTCGGGCTGCATGTTTTCCTTTTTCTGCATCGTGTCCGGGGCGAGGATGGCGCGATTGCCGACATCGCGCAGACGATGACCGACGAGTTCTTTGCGGATGTGGACAGCTCGGTCCGGGAACTGGGCGTAGGCGACTCGGGCGTGCCGAAGCGGGTGAAGCGGCTGGCGAAGATGTTCTATGGTCGCGTTGCAGCCTATGGCGAGGCGCTGGACAAGGATGACGCGGCCGCGCTGGCCGCCGCGCTCTCGCGCAACGTCCGCCCGGATCTGGCCCGCTGGGACGGGGCGGAGCCGCTGGCGGAGTATGTGCGCGTAGCCGATGCCGGGTTGCGCGGGCAGGCTGTTGCCGAGTTTCTGGCTGCCCGGATCGCATTTCCGCAGGCCGGAGGGATCGAACGATGAAGCAGGAGACGAGGAGCCCAGTATCCTATCCGGTCAATGTCGCGCGCCTGCCGCAGAAAGGCATGCCGGTCACCATCGTGGCCGACGATGCCCAGCGCGCCGCACTGGCTGACCAGCACGGGCTGCTCTCTGTGCGCAGCTTCCGGGCCGAGCTTCTCGTCACGACGTGGAAGCGCAACGGGGTGAGGGTCGCCGGAACGGTTGAGGCGGATATCGATCAGGAATGCGTGGTGACGCTGGAACCTCTGCAGGCCACGATCTCGGAGGAGTTTTCGCAGGTCTTTCTGCCGGAACAGTCCAGGCTTGGCCGGGAGGGGTTTCACGAGGGAGGGGAGATTCATCTCGATGCCGAAGGGCCGGACAGTCCCGAGCCCTTCAGTGGCGATGTTATCGACGTTGGCGCTCTGGCGGAGGAGTTCTTCGGTCTGGCCATCGATCCATACCCGCGCAAGCCGGGCGCCGCGCTCGACGCGGGAACGGGCGAGGAAGGATCGGCGACAGGCGGTTCCTTGCGCGAAAAGCTGCTGTCATTCACACGAAAAAGCTGATCCAGGCAGCTTCCGGGAGGAATTTGACGTTGTGCGCCGGCCCGAAACCAGTATTTTCGCCGGACTTTCCGGTCCCGGTCGGGACGACCACGAGATGAACTGCGCGTGATAACCATTTCCATCGACGCGATGGGAGGTGACCATGGTCCCTCCGTCACGGTGCCTGCGCTCGAACGTGTGATCGAGCGCCGGCCCGATCTTCGCTTCCTGGTCTACGGCATCGAGTCCGAGTTGCGTCCGTGGCTCGACAAGCATCCGAAGGTGGCGGCGGCAAGCACACTGGTGCCTTGCGAAATAGCGGTGTCCATGTCCGACAAGCCGAGCCAGGCGCTGCGGCAGGGACGATGGAAATCCTCGATGTGGAAGGCGATCGAGGCGGTGAAGACCGGTGAGGCCAGCGTCTGCATTTCGGCCGGCAATACCGGCGCGCTGATGGCCATGTCGAAATTCTGCCTGCGCACCATGGCCAGTATCGAGCGCCCGGCGATTGCCGCGATCTGGCCGAACATCCGCTCCGAAAGCGTCGTGCTCGACGTCGGTGCCACGATCGGCGCCGATTCGCACCAGCTCATCGACTTCGCGATCCTCGGCGCCGCCATGGCGCGGGCATTGTTTTCCATCGAGAAGCCGACCGTCGGCCTGCTGAATGTCGGCGTCGAGGAAATCAAGGGGCAGGAAGAGGTCAAGGAGGCAGGTCGCCTGCTGCGGGAAGCCGCCATGCCGTCGATGACCTATCACGGCTTCGTCGAAGGCGACGACATCAGCAAGGGCACCGTGGACGTCGTGGTGACCGAAGGGTTTTCGGGCAATATCGCGCTGAAGACCGCCGAGGGGACGGCGCGGCAGATCGGCAGCTATCTTCGTTCGGCCATGAACAGGACCTGGCGGGCAAGGCTCGGCTATCTGCTCGCTCGTCCTGCTTTCGAGCGCCTGCGCGAGAAGATGGACGTGCGCAAATCCAATGGCGGCGTCTTCCTCGGCCTGAACGGCATCGTGGTGAAGAGCCACGGGGGTACCGACGACCAGGGTTTTGCGGCCGCGGTCGAGCTCGGCTACGACATGGTGCGCAACAGCCTGATCGAACGGATCAAGGCCGATCTCGACACGTTTCACGCCCGTCTGCCGCAGACGCTTCTGGGCGTTCGACAATCCGCCGATGAAAGCGAATAGCAGAGGCTCTCTATGATACGTTCCGTGGTGCGCGGCGTGGGCGCATCGTTGCCGCGCCGGGTCATGAAGAACGCCGATTTCGAGGGCGTCGTGGAGACGTCCGACGAGTGGATCGTGCAGCGAACCGGCATCCGCCAGCGCCATATCGCGGCGGACGACGAGACGACGGCGTCCCTCGGCGAGGCGGCGGCGCGCGCCGCGCTAGACAATGCGGGCCTGGCTCCCGCCGACATCGATCTGATCGTGCTTGCGACGTCGACGCCGAACAATACCTTCCCCGCGACCGCTGTGGAGATCCAGAGCCGGCTTGGCATGCGTCACGGCTTCGCCTTCGACATGCAGGCCGTCTGCAGCGGCTTCGTCTACGCTGTCACCACTGCCGACCTCTATTTGCGCGGCGGCCTCGCGAAACGGGCGCTGGTTATCGGCTCGGAGACGTTTTCGCGCATTCTCGACTGGTCGGACCGCACCACATGCGTGCTTTTCGGCGACGGCGCGGGCGCGCTGGTGCTTGAAGCGCAGGAAGGCGAGGGAACGATCGCGGACCGTGGCGTCCTGACGGCCAGCCTCCGTTCGGACGGCACGCACAAGGACAAGCTTTTCGTCGACGGCGGACCGTCCACGACGCAGACGATCGGACATCTGCGCATGGAGGGCCGCGAGGTGTTCAAGCACGCTGTCGGTATGATCACCGACGTCATCGAGGCCACGTTCGGCGAGGCGAAGATCACCGCCGAGGATATTCAGTGGTTCGTGCCGCATCAGGCCAACCGGCGCATCATCGACGCGTCGGCGAAGAAGCTCGGGATTGCCGAGGATAAGGTGATCGTGACCGTCGACCAGCACGGCAACACCTCTGCGGCGTCGGTGCCGCTGGCGCTGTCGGTCGCGGTGGCCGACGGGCGGATCAGGAAGGGCGATCTCGTTCTTCTGGAGGCGATGGGCGGCGGGTTTACGTGGGGTGCGGTGCTGCTGCGCTGGTAGGCCGGGATCGGTTCTTGACCTTGCCGGACCAATTTCCTAACGTCGCACCCGTTTGGAACTGACCCTTGTGTTTTTGAGGATGGTTGGACGTTCGAATGGGGGGACACACACTCACTCGCGCCGACCTGGCCGAAGCTGTCTATCGCAAGGTCGGGCTATCTCGTACTGAGTCCGCGCAACTCGTGGAGGCTGTGCTCGACGAGATTTGCGAAGCAATCGTGCGCGGCGAGACGGTCAAGCTTTCCTCTTTCGCGACCTTTCATGTTCGCGACAAGAACGAGCGTATCGGCCGCAACCCGAAGACCGGCGAGGAGGTTCCGATCCTGCCCCGCCGCGTCATGACGTTCAAGGCCTCCAACGTGCTCAAGTCGCGCATTTTGAAGGCGCACAACAGCGGCAAGCCGAAGGGCAAGTAGCGACTTCGCCACGGTTGCGGTCTTTTTCCGGGCGCGTTGGCTTTTTTCGCTTGAAAGCCGCCCGGCAACGGCCTGTGATTGCTTGTGATTCGAGCGTCGCACCAAAGGTTGCAGCATGGATAAGAGTCCAGACGCGTTCCGTACGATCAGCGAGGTGGCCGAGGATCTCGACCTGCCGCAGCATGTGTTGCGTTTCTGGGAAACGCGCTTCGCCCAGATAAAGCCGATGAAACGCGGCGGCGGACGCCGCTACTACCGACCGCACGACGTGGAACTGATCAAGGGCATCAGGCATATGCTCTATGATCAGGGCTACACCATCAAGGGCGTGCAGAAGCTGCTGCGCGAGAACGGCAACCAGTTCCTCGTCGCGGTCGCCAATGGCGACGTCGCGGCGATCGAGGCGATCGCCCAGCGCAAGCAGGCGGAAGCAGCAGCGGCGATCACGCCTGCTGCCCAGCCTCGCAACACAGCCGACGACGAGGTGCTGCTCGGCGAGGCCAAGGCGAAGCCCAACCGCCGTTTCTTCGGGCTCGGCAAGGCGGAAGACGAGGGACCGATAGCGCCGGGTCAGGGCAAGCTCTCGCGCGACAACCGCGCCCTTCTGCAGGAAGCACTTTTCGACCTTCTGGAATGCAAGCGCCTGCTCGATCAGGTGCGATAGGATTTTCGCGATTGGTGGCCTGCCTGGGCCGCCGATCCCGCCTTTGGCGGTTAGCCACGCAAGCGTCGAAACTCGTCGGGCGTTTTGCATTGCGGTATGCCGGCAAGCCGGATAACGGTCTAGCCTCTTCAGGCGTCGGGCTCTCTCCATGCAAGATCGTATCAAGATACATTCCGTCGAAACCCTGTCCGACGACTGGGGTACGCTGAAGAAAACCACGTTCGACTACCGGGCGCGTAACGGCGCATGGGAGAAGCAGACGCGCGAGACCTACGATCGCGGCGACGGAGCGGTGATACTGCCCTATGACGAGGCGCGCCGGACGGTGCTGCTGGTGCGGCAGTTCCGTTTCCCTGCCTATGTCGTCGGCCATCACGAGCCCTTGCTGGAAGCTTGTGCGGGTCTGCTCGACGAGGACGATCCCGAGACGGCGATACGACGGGAGGTCGAGGAGGAACTCGGCTATCGTCTGCGCGAGGTCACGCATCTCTATTCGCCGTTCATGAGCCCGGGGAGCCTCACCGAACGGCTGTCCTTCTTTACGGCGACCTATAGTCCCGGAGATCGCGTTTCCGACGGGGGCGGGCATGTGGACGAGGGTGAGGACATCGAGGTCGTCGAAATGGGGCTTGACGATGCGCTGGCCGCGATTTTCGACGGGCGCATCGCCGATGCCAAAACGATCGTGCTTCTTCAGCATCTGAAACTGCGACTCGAGGGATTTCTGCCATAGACCGGCTTCGTTGCGGACATCAGCCTTTCCAGAGTCTTTGGGCCGGACCGAGAATGCGAGCCTCCGCCAAAGGAGCCCGTTAACGTCTTGATGCCACTATCCGCGGGCTTGGCGGGTTCACCACAATGACGAAGAATCTCGGTACGGACTATGATCCGCATGAGGAGCGCCGAAAGCCCACGCGCGTGCTCGCCTGGGCGTTCGACCTTCTGTTTCCACTGGTTCTCGTGCTGGCGGCGGTAGCTTTCGGCCGTTACGGCTGGCCGTTCTGAGGTCGGGGAAAGGCGTTCGGGTCATTTTTCCAAGACTGGTGCGGACGACGGGGGTCGAACCCGTACGGATCGCTCCGAGGGATTTTAAGTCCCTTGCGTCTACCAGTTTCGCCACGTCCGCGCGTTGGAGTTACAAGCACTTAGAGGGCGTTTCGTCCAGCCCTCACGGCCATTTTGGCACCGGATTGGCACCTGGAACGCTGATCAGCGTTCCGCGCCTGTTCTCATTGCCGCTTCGATGGCATCGGCCGCCCCGCCGTCCGCCTGCTTAAACAAGTGCGCATATATCGTGAGCGTGACGACTGGTGAGGCGTGGCCGAGGCGCTTGCTGATCTTCACCACATCCATGCCGCTGGAAATCAGGGCCGAGGCGTGCGTGTGCCGCAAGTCGTGAAAGCGGACGTGCGGCAATTTCTTCGCCTTGATGAAGTCGCGCCACGCACCGGATACGCGCGATGGGGCGATCGGCTGGGCTTCGTGATCGCAGAAGACCAGCGCATCCGTGCTAGGTTTCCCCAAGCCGAGAGCGAGGCGCTGCTCCAACTGCTGCTTCCTATGTGCCTGCAAGGCTGCGGTGGCACTCGCCGGTAGCGAGATCGTGCGTATGCCGGCCTTGGTCTTTGGTTTTTTGAACCGCAGGCCGTAGGCTTTCGTTTCCTCTAGGCTGCGCTCGACCCGAACTATTCCGGCGTCGAAGTCCATATTGCGCCATGCAAGCCCCATTAGCTCTCCCTGGCGCATGCCGGTGCCGACAGCGAGCACGGCTATGGGCAGGAGCCAGTGACCGGCCAGTGCGGCAAGCACCGGCGCGATCTCCCCTTCCTGTAGGATAATGATGTCCTTCGTCGTGCCCTTCGGAAGTTTGCGGCCCGAGGCGACGTTGCGGCCGATCTTCTCGACCTCCAGTGCATCGGCTAGCGCCAAATGCAGAACACGGTGCGCCTGCTTGACCGTCGCTGCCGCAAGCGGCCTGCCATTCTTTCCACCGGACGCACGCAACCTCTTATGCCATGTGCTAATCTGCGCCGGCCGGAGCTGCTGCATCTGGACAGCGCCGAGATGAGGCACGATTTGCTGTTCGATCAAGCGCGCGAAGCGTTCGCGTGTCGTTTCGGCGATATCGAGATTGCCGGCCAGCCATGCGCGGACGTGCTCGGCAACGGTCTCACTAGACCGCGCAACATAGGTGCCGCCATCAAGTTGCGAAAGGCGCTTGGTGAGTTCGCGGTTAGCGTCTGCCTTTGTACCCTTCACTGTCACATATTCAGTGCGGCGCTCGCCTGTCGCCATATCGGTGCCGAGGTCGAACTTGATGCGCCAGGAATGCTTGCCGCGCCGCGTGATGTTTCCTCTCACCGTGACTTCCCCCGGTTCATCGCGACTGCTTGTCGAAGTGCGCTTTGGCGTCGAGCGCCGTCTTGATTTCGTTTGAGATCATGACAGCTTCGTCGAACTGACGCCGCCCGTCTTTGATCGCGGTTCTCTCCGCATTGACGGTGTGCAAAGCGTGAACGAGGTCCGCCTTTGCCACGACCACGTCACGAAGCATCGCAAGAGCAGCACCGACAGACTCCGCGACCTTCCTATTGTCGGGGGCGGCATCGACAATAGCGCCCCCCATGAAGTGTTCGGCCAGGAGCTTCATGCCCTCGGAAAGCTGTTTCGCATGGCTCGCCAAGTCGTCGGCGGATCGATCAAATTTCAGCGCAATTTGCACCAAGCGACGTACAGCTTCCGACCGAGATGGAACCCGGTTCGCATACCGCCAGTCGTCGATTGCCTCAATCTCGTCAGCAGTGATCTTGAGATGCAAGCGCTCTGTCTCGCTCTCGCCAAGTTTAGGACGGGCCATTCTTCATACTCCACAGAAAGGTGTGTAACGTTCGCACAAAACGGTTGCAAGTGAATTCACGCGGCACAATGATACGCACATAACGTACGAAACAGGACGCGCAATGACTATCGAAGAAGCACTCTCGCAGGCCACCCTTTCAGTACCGGAGGCTGGTGCCATTTTTTTCAGGCTGAGCCGGAACGGCTCTTACGAGGCGGCGAAACGCGGCGAACTCCCTACCGTGCGGATCGGCCGCAAGATCGTCGTACCGGTGGCGCTGCTCGCCGAAAAGCTTGGACTTCGTGCCAACTTTGCGAGGGCGGCATGATCGGGCGCGAACCCGGAGCCGCCGCCTGATGGGGCGCTCCAATCATATCGACGGCAACTTCGTCATGATCGGCACCCGCGATCTGCGCTGCGACGCGTTTCGCACGATGAGCCCGCGCGCTGTGAAGGCGTACCTATATATTCTGGCGAAATATTGGGAGAGCAGAGGCACCAATCCCGTTCCGATCTCTTGCCGAGACCTGGGGCGCGAGATTGGCTGCGGACGCTCCGCAGCAAGCGAAGTGCTAATCGAATTGGTCCATCGTGGGTTTCTGGCAATCGAGCGTCCCGGGTCAAAGATTGAGAAGGGCTTTTCGAAGGATGATGGCGCTTCGGGCGGACGCGTCGCATATTATCGAATGACTGCCCAAAAAACGACGAACGGTCAGCAGGCAACGAACGACTTTCGAAAGTGGCGTCTGCCAAAGGTAACGTCCTCGCAGGCGGACACTACGTCCGATCGGCCGGACACTACGTCCGCCATACCGGACGTTGGCGGAGGCGCTGATCAGCACGAGACAGAGAAAATTTCGCTTGACGGTCAGGTAGTTGGCGGCATCGCGCCGAAAGCGCCGATCGCCGACGACAACCCACGTTATATTCATCCTGATAAGTTATCTACTACGTCAGAGACACAGCGTTCCCGAGAGTGCGCGCTGCCGACACGCCTTCGCCCTCCCACATTCGAAAAGAGGACCGCATGACCACTCCATGCACCATCATTCCATTTCCGGCTGCCCGTCAGGTCGGCAAAGTCCGCGCGGTCGCCGACGGCCTTGCTAAGCGCTCCGGCGAGCGCAAAGGCGGCGAGGGATATTGGCGCCAAGTCATAGACAGCATGGCTCGCCGGATGCGGAAGGTCGGTCTTGCCGACGACGTGATCGATCGCGAGTTGCGAGCGTTTCACGATGCCGTCGCGACTGAACTCACACGCCTCCACGCTGTGGAGCAGAGGCAAACACGCTGAGTGCTATGCAGTGGCAAGCCGGGTGGGGGGATTTGCGGTAGGAAATCGCAAAAGGCGATGCCTTGCATAGTCTTTGTCGCGCTTCTGCGGCCATGTTTGAATTTTCCGGAGTTTTAATTACCGGCAACCATTTTTTATTGGCAAAAATTGAGATGATCGTACCGCGCTCAAGCGCTTGCGCACCAAGGCCTTCGTTCGAATAAGTGCCAGGAATTAGTTGGGGGTTTCAATAGCGTCCTGCGCGCCCGCGCGTGCGCGCGAGGAATGAGCCCCGTTCTGAGGCATCAAGAGGGCTTTGGTGGCCTGTCCTCAAGGCCGGCTCAACACCTTCTGAACTGCGACGTGCGAAAGGGAAAACCCATCATCGGCCATGATCGCTGCGATCGTGCGTAGCGACACGTTCTGGCTCCGCAGGTAGCGCATCTTTTCGATCGCCGCTTTTTCCGCTGGAACCTCGACAAGGGCGCCACTGTCGGTGTCGAGGGCGAAACCAAAGGGGCGGTTCCCGCCGAGGTAACGGCCGCGCCCTCGCTGATCCGCCTTGACCTGTGCGATGCGCTCGCGAATGCGGTCGCGCTCCGCTTCAGCGAAGGCCGCCGCAATCGTGAGGAAAAGCTTCGACAGCCCGTTTCCCGCAATGTCGCCACCAAGGTCGATTAGGTGGAGCCGCACGCCCTTCGCTTTCAATTCCTCGACCGTTTTCAACGCGTCGAGGGCGGAACGGAATAGGCGATCAAGCTTCGAGGCGATCACGATATCGCCGGAGGCGAGCTTATGGAAAAGAGCGGCTCCAGCAGGTCGCTCCGAAACCGGGACCGAACCGGAGACGCCTTCCTCAACAGTGATTTCGGCAAGGCTCAATCCATGCATCAAAGCGTAGCCTTCGATCTGGCGCTTCTGGACATCAAGGCTCTCGCCTTCGCTGACCTGTCTCGCCGTCGACACTCGCACATATCCGTACACCGGCATTCGCCCCTCCTGTAAACGTGTAAACGCGCGCGTGGCATAGCATGTGACGATTCGGCATGTAAAGGTGCTAAAGCGCGTTTACAGAAACGGGTTGATATCTCGCCAAATTTGTCTTTCGGCCGACGCGTGCAGTTGTCGAAACCTCGCGATCGCGGTAGCGTTCAAGTCTGCCACAGGAAAACGAATTGGAAACTTCAGCCGGGCCGAGAGACCGGGCCGGGCGCAACCTTGTGGTTATCTCTATGGCGAGACCTTCAAAAGGCGCGAGATTGGTGTGGCGAGACACCAGCTACAAAAGGGATGGCTCACTGCGCAACGGTGCCGGATGGTTCATCCGAGACCGGTCACTTTTCAGGAGTACGGGGTGCGGCGCTGGCGAGCGCGAGGCGGCGGAAAGAAAACTCGCAGGATACGTCGCCGGACGGAAGCGAGATGCAAGAGCGGAGGAACCGGGGCGTGCGGCGTCGAGGCCAGCTCTCTTGGCCGATTATCCTATTGATGCGCCTCTGCGTCTTGATCTGGCCGCCCGGATTGCGTTTCCAGACGGGTCGATTGGCCCGAAAGGCCTCCGCAAAGAACGCTACGCCGGCCGACTTGTCACGTTCATTGTCGCCCGGAAGGAATACACGACGCTTGCCGCGATCGAGAGGATGAAGGAACTATGCCGCGTCCAGCCGAAGCCGTCGGCCGCCAAGGGCTTGGCGACGGCTCGCGGAAACATCAGGCCAGACGGTCTTTCCCATGAAGAATACGGTAAAACCGCCCAGGAAGCGCTTATGAGGAAACTGTCAAAGCGGATTGGGAATTCGTCGCTCGGATCGAGCAAAGGCAATAGGAGCGCCCCGAAGACCTAATGCCGGCCCTCGGGGCGCTCAATCAATGTCGCGGTTTGACTAGGCGTTCATTATCCGCTTCGATTGAGGTACGAAGCATTTCCGCAGCGTCTTCGTCGAGGGCAGTGATTTCCAGATGATGTAGCGCGGCTTGCTTCATGCGGAGTTCGGCGAGTGTGCCAGCGGGCGCGTAGGCCAACATGCGAGCAAGGGCGATATGCCCGTTGGTCGCCGCATCAAGCAGGCGACCGGGTTCGGCGTCGGTATTCAATTCGTCGCGGTCAGCGGCACTCCAGACCCGCGTTGCCATCACGAAAGCCGCGTACAGCGCCGGGACGCTCATCCCCGCAGCCTTGGCGATCTCATCTTCGATAACGCGGTATGCGATCGCGCCCATGTTCTTGATATTCGGCAGCATTGTGACGGCGGGCATGTCAGTCTCCTTGGCTGGAAGCGATTTGACGGGAGTGGTGCGGTGGGAAAGGATGAACGGAGTCGGTGAACGTCTCACTGAAACTGTCATAGGATCGCCTCAAGCTGCGCACGAAGTTGGCGCTCGATCCGCTCTATGCTCACGGCGAAAGGCTTGTATTTCAGCATCTCAATTTCGAGCCGGATGGTTGCCGCGCGCGCTTCGCGCTCTTCCGATGGGATCATCGCCTTGCGTGCGGTCGCATTAGCGCGGCGCCATGCCTCTCGCATGGCCCATTGGAAGCCGCGCCGATCGAAGCGGACGCGGCAGAACATTTCATAGGTCTCCCGGTACAGCGTCCAAGCTGTGCGCAAGATCGCGCCGGTCGAATTTCGGGGTAAGTGTGGTATGGGTTGCGTCAGCCATTCGATGATCCTCCTAAGATCGTCGTTTCGGTCAGGACCGGGTGGAAGTTGGCGCTTCCGTCCGGTCCGAAACTGTGTTAACAGAGTTATATGCGCCAGTCAATAACCGTGTTAACAGAGAAACGCAAGAAAAGAGGCCCGGCGCCGACCGGGAAGGGAACGCTTGTTGGCGTCCGCCTTCAGCCTGATCTTCTCGACGCCGTAGACGCGTATGCGATCAGCGACGATTTGGAAAAGGACGGGGAGCCGCAACGACCAGAGGCCATTCGCCGGCTGATCATCCAGGCGCTAGCCCTTCGGAAATCCGGACGCAAATTCGTCATCCGCGATGCCGATACCATGCGCCGCCTACATCGCGACGAAGAGGCAATCCGCGAGGGCGAGTTCTGGCGCAGCAAGCCGGAGGACATAGAGGCGGCCGTCAAGCGGCTTTGGCGCACAGGGGCGTTTGATACCGGCGGCGCAGACTGGCCCGCTGATGCACCTGATGCGGAGATCAAGGCGCGGCTCGCCGAAGAACTTGATCAGTGCATCCGGTTTGACCTTATGTGGTCCGCCGATCCCGGTCTTGCCCGGCAGATTGATTGGCGGCGATCGTAGCGCTTCAGACAAACACGATCGCCCAACCTCGTGACATTTCGTTCCCAAATTGGGATTTCAGCTTGTTCCCGATATGGGAACTTGCTATATGAAGCCATGCAGATCATCGCCAGAAAAGCGCTGAAGGACTTTTGGGCCGTCCACAATCAGGCTCAAGCTCCTTTGACCGCGTGGTATCTGGCGGTGAGCAAGGCGGACTGGCGTGGGCCTGCCGACATCAAGACGATGTTTGGCTCGACGGTGGACTTCGTCGGCGACAATCGCGTCATTTTTGACATTGGCGGCAACAAGTATCGCCTGATCGCCCATGTCGCCTACAAATTTCACCGCGTCCTGATCAAGTTTGTCGGGACACACAAGGAATACAACAAGATCGACCCGGAGAAGGTGTGATGGAAAACATTCGCCCCATTAAGACCGAAGCCGATTACGAATGGGCCGTCGCCGAGATCACCAAGTATTTTGAGAACGAGCCCGAGGTAGGTTCCCCTGACGGTGATCGTTTTGACGTGCTCGCCACCCTGATCGAGGCATACGAGGACAAGAACTATCCGATCGAGATGCCCGATCCGGTCGAGGTCATCAACGCGCACATGGAGTTGAAGGGGCTGAAGCGTGCGGACCTTGCCGCGTTGATCGGTTCCAAGTCGCGCGCTTCCGAAGTCCTACACCGGAGGCGCCGGCTGACCCTAGAGATGGTCCACAAGCTCAATCATGAATGGCATATTCCAGCCGACGTGCTCGTCGTTCCCTACCATCTCGTCAATGATGATGAGCGAAGCCACGGCGCGCCGTTCTTGACCCGACTAGGCGAAGAGAAAGCACGCGACGCAGGCGAGCGCCACCCACGGCAAAGTCGCGCATAGCACCCTGACTAGCAGTCGTTTCGCGAGGTAGAAGGCGCGGCCGGCCGCAAAGCCGACGCCGAATGCCGCAGCGCGTCTTGCCGGTGTGTCGGAGCATTCCTTGACGATGGGAACGGAGCGCATGGCTCAGTGCGCCGCGAACCGCGTCCTAAACGCATCGCGGTAGTTGGCGATCATCGCACGCACATAGTGAGGCTCCGTAGTCCCCGGCATGCTGAAGCCCTTCGGCGCGCGCATATCCTGCCCAATGACCCGGCGGAACTGCTCGACTGGCATCTCCATCACGCCGGCCGCCTCGGTTTCGCTGATATAGTCGCCTAAACTCGCCATTGTATTTCTCCAAAATCTGTTTGTTTTCGTTGAGAAAACGATAGCTTCATGCTATGAACAAAGCAAGAACTCTCTGAAAGGATGGATACAGAAAAAGATCAGCAAAACAAAATTTTTTGTCGAAATATTTGGCGAGGGAAAACAAGACATGAAAGTGAAACTAATCGAGCAGGTGGCGGCCAACGTGTCGCCGGACATGCTCGCCGCAATTGACAAGGCCGCAGCGGCGGAGCTTATCTCCAGAGCAACGTGGCTCCGCCGGGCTATCTGGAGCGCGCTTGAGGATTTGGGGGCGCGAGATGGCCGCGCTTGATGTCGACCTTGTGTTGAAGCTCGTCGACAAGGCGAGCGGTCCAGCGCAAGGCATCATGGCGCGCATGTTTGGTGGCCGGAACGGGCCGGCCGCGCTCACCGGGCAGTTTGGCGCGGCAGAAGGCGCCATGATGGCGCTCCGTCGCTCCGCAGCGACGTTCGCCGCCGGAGCGGGCGCCTATTTTGGATTTCAGGCCTTGACCGGCTCGGCGGCCGACTTCCAAAGCCAGTTGACCGCCATTCAGAAAAAGGCCGGCACCACGGCCGAAGAGACGCGGAAGATCGGCCAGGATGCCCTTGCGCTCGCCAATTCCGGCGAGCTTGCAACCTCGATCGAGGAAGTCCTTTCCGCCTATGAGCGCGGCGCGGCGGCTGGCATCCCGCTTGACGAGCTGACCGAGTTCGCGAAGCTCTCCGCGATGGCGGCCGATGCCTTCGAAATGTCGTCGGAAGACGTTGGCAACGCGGCGGCTGGCTTCAAGGTCGCGCTCGGCATCCAAATGTCGGAGATGGAGGCATACTTCGGCCTGATCAACAAGCTTGCCGACGCCGGCATCGCCAACGAAAGCGACCTGATCAGCTTCCTTGATCGCGCTGGCGCGAACATGAAGCTGTTCGGCCTGTCGGCGGAGCAGGCCGCAGCCTACGCCGCGAGCCTGGCAAACATCAAAATGGCGCCGGAGACGGGCGCCCGCATGATGAACACGCTGACGAGTAAACTCCTGTCGCCCGGCTCAAAGGCGGCACAGGCGGCGTTGAAGGGCATCGTCGGCAACGTCGGCGAATTCCAAAAGCTGCTCAAGTCCGACGCGAATGCGGCGCTGGAGCTGTTTCTGAAGAAGGTCGGCGAGCTGGACAAATTCAAGTCCGCCAAGCTTCTCACGGATTTCATGGGGCAGGGCTTCGCTGACGAAGTCATCCGCATGTCGGCCGCTTATGACGAGCTACAGCGCAACCAGAAGATCGCCGCAGATCGTTCGTCGTGGGAAAACTCGCTCCCCGAGACCTACAAGCTCAAGCTTGACGATTTTTGGTCTCAGTGGCAGCTCCTGAAGAATGCGCTGGAGGCGCTACAAATTCAGCTCGGCGATATGGGGCTACCGGGTCTTACGTCCGGCCTCGGGTCGGCGACCGAACTCGTCAAAGAGATCGGCGAAGGGTTGGAGAGCTTCAGGGCGCAGATCGACACTGAGGAATTGCAGGCCGCCTCGGCGACCGTCGGAGAGCTGGTGTCGAAGCTTGAAACGCTGCTTGGCATGGGCGGCGGTGACAATGTCCCGATCATCGCATTCTTCGAGCGCCTCGCCGACCTGACGAATGCCATCTCTGCTGGTGTTGTCGAAGCTCGAAAGACGGCGGAGAAGTTTGGTCTGATCGAGGCGGAGGCGGAGGCGCCGCAGCAAGCGGCCGACCGCAAAGCCATGATCGCCGATGGGACCGTAAGCGCGGCGGCCATCATTCACGAAGGGTTTGGACGCTTCGTCGAGGATTACATCGCCCGCAACGCCGACGGGCAGGCCGCGAAGACCGATAGGCCGACTTATCTCGACGCCACAGGCCGGCCCGAAAACGACCCGCAACGGCCTGTCGGCGGTGAGCCGCGCCGGTCGCGGTTCGGATACGACGCGCCAGAGCCGCCGGAGGGTCAGCAGCGGGTGATTGCTGCGGAAGCCACATCGTGGCCTACGGCACCGGCAACGGCCGACGTTGAGGCTTATATGGCCGCTCTTGGTCAAGCGCAGCAAGCCAAGATGAAGGTCGCGGAGCCGATCGTTACGTCGGCAGATTTGCAGACTGCCGCGTTCATGGCAGGCCTTGCGACGATGGAGAGTGCTGCGCGCGATACCGTCGCGCGCATCAACGCAACGCTCGGCTCGATTTCAGCGCCGTCGGTCAGCGGCGGAGGCCAGGTCGGTTCAGCGCTGCGTAGTCACCTTGGCGATGGAGCAAACTGATGGCCGGGCCTGTGATCACGCTGCTCAGCCAGGCCGCGCGATATTGCAAACCTTCCCCGCCTGATGTTCACTCGGGCGGGGATTTCTCGGGGTTTTGCAATGAGATTTGGGATACCCGCGCTGGTCGCGGCTGTGATGGTCGCGCAGTCGGCGATGGCCGACGATCGTGAGGACGCAAAGCTTGTTCGCCAATTCTGCTTCGTATTGCAGGCGCAAGCGCTCTGCGACGACTTGATCGTCAATATGCAGACCGAGAAGCGGATTGAAGAGGCGATAGGCTTCCAAGTACGCGGTCCCGAAGCGCCTTTTAACGATAGCTGTTGGGAGGGATTGAACGAGGCTTCGGATCGTGAAAACGAAGCTGGTTTTTGCGAGGCCGTGTGGAGGGATTTTGGCTGCTTTGGCAGTATCCGTCCCGCTTTGATCATGCAGTCTCCCTTTGGCAATCCGGATGCGGTCACTTGTAAGTTCGTTCCCTGACGAGGCTTGCCGAGCGATGCAGACATTCTGGACGGCAACCGTCGTCGCGATACTGGTCTCGCTTGCGGCCTGGCGATGGCCGAACGTGCAGTCCTTCTTGCCGTGTGGCGAACGCCGTCGCGGCGTCCCTCTGGCTTGCAAGCGGACGCTTTCCCCCGATGGAATGGTGAATGGTGCGCCGGGACAAGATTACCCGATCATCATCCAAGCGCCGGACGTGTGCGGCCCCGTCATTATGCGCGCAACCTGGGGCTTCGTCCCGCTATGGGCAAAAGAACGTAACGGCTCCGGCAGGCCGCCGCCGATCAACGCGAAGTCGGAGACTGTCGCGACTAATGGCGTCTTTCGGCACGCCTATGCATCACGTCGCGCCCTTCCGGAGTTCTGACCGCGTGAACGAACAAGATGAGACGTTGTCAAAGCGACTTGCGCTTGCCTATGGAGAGGAATGGTCCCTCTTCGTGAGCGAAGACCCCGCATGGCCGGGCGCACAGGCCCTCGGCATGCTAATTTTTCCTTCCGGAGATGGAATAGCCGTCTTGGGGCACGCGCCGATTATCGCAACCAGCGGGCCTTTTGCCGTATGTTTCGCAGCCGCTCATAGCGTTGATGCGATACAACTTGATCAACAGAGGCAGAAGGGATGGTCAGAGTTCAATCTGTCACCAGACTTTCGTTCAAGAAAAACTCGTGTGATCGATGTGTCCAAGAGCGTCTGCTTCTTTGATGTCGGAGGATCGGCTCAGACGGCAATGCTCGTCGGCATGCACTACGTTGAGAACTTCGATATCGCCGCTGTAGGAGTTTCGGTCATCGGCGATGCCCGCCTGCCGCAGCATCGCTTGGCACTTGATCTCACGCCTCCAGAAGTCGGTGAGACCGTTTTCGCTCTGGTGAACGAAATCGCGAGCGTGGACGTTTCCACGAGCGAGCGGCTTGAAACAGAGATAACGCTTAAATCGCACTGCCGAGTTGGCAAAGTTACCGCTGTTCATGCGAGTGGACCGCTACCCGGCCAAACGATGACGTTCCGGACAACCATCCCCGTCACCCCCGGGATGAGTGGAGCGCCGATCTGCCGGCTTCCGGAGACGGCGTCCGGCAAGCTGGCAATCTGCGGTATTGTATCCTCCGATATTTCGGCACCCGAGGCGTTTGTAGACCGACGCATTGCTGGCAATTCGACCGCGACGATGATTTGGCCCTCAATGGGGCTGCGCCTCCCGTTTCGCCTAGACGATGCGCCCGCGCTCGCCTCGTTGGGCGTCGGACTTCAGCTTGGCGCTTTTGACGATCGCACCAAAGCCGGAACATTGACCGTCGAAGAGAGTGCAGAAGTCACCCGGGTTACCTATATCGATCAGCGGCGTGTCAGACCTCGAGTTTGGACTTACGAATTCACAGGGGAAGGCCGCTTCCTTCGCGAATGAGACCCTTCGGGGTTCGGAGATTTCAAGACTTTGGAAAACGAGAACTCCTGTTCGCCAAAGCGCAAACGGCCCCCGAAGCCGACCCTTACGCATGGAGGTATCGCCTTCGGAAAAGACGGAAGCGTCCGACCACTTCTCTCACGCCTGCCGGACGCGAAAGAAGAGCAAGAGCGTGACGTTCTCCAGTCTTTCGTCGCCCACTGCTTAGGCAGTGCACTGCCCGCCGGTGCCATCGTAAAGCCCCTTGAGGAAGATGATCACGATGGCGTCGTCGAGGATGTCAGCGGCTCGCGACTGGCTGTGATCCAACTCACCGAAATAACGCTTCGGGACGTGTGCATCCCGATCACGTGGGAAGAAAGTGCTGGGCATCCGATAATCATGCCGATCTACCCGCTGTTGCGGAGCGAGGCCAAGTTCATTCCGGCGTCGGCCGAATATCTGTCCTTTCCCCCCGTCAAGACCAAAGAAGCACTCGCTCGAAAGATTGGAAGAAAGCTCGATCGTCACTATGGAAGCGTAGGCGTGGAGCTATGGCTTGTCGTTTTCACGGTCGCCCCTATTGCGTTTCTCGGAAACGGATGGAAGGCGGGAGTATGGCATGAGAGAGACATGGTGCGCGGTGCGAAACAGCTCCTTCGACAGCGGGGGGCCAAGCCATTCGATCGTGTGTTCTACTTCGATCTCGATTTGCGACCGCAACAGCTTTGGCCATGAGCCGCGATAGGCAAATGCAACCTCGTTGATGGACCGCAGCTACTCCCCGGCCGCCAGCGCCGATAGGCGACGCACCATCCGCATGGCCTTGCCACTCTGCCGCAGCAATTGCTTATTTCCGGCCTCATACCTTTGCATGCGTCGGCACGGCGATCAGTCGACCGCTGACGTTCAAGCCTACCTGGCGGCAAAGCTGTGTCCATGATCGCGAGACCGATACAGTTGGCACCGGAATTGGCACCGGACACCGCGCAACGACACGTGACAACAAGGGACGTTGGCTAAGTCGACCGCTGGAAAACCACAGATTTCAGGGATGCAAGAGGACGGTAGGGGACGCAAAAAGCCGCAGTTTCCGCATTTTAAGTCCCTTGCGTCTACCAGTTTCGCCACGTCCGCGTGCAGGCTTCGTAGAGGCTTTCATTTGCCGTGTGAAGTGCGAAGGATGGAACGGGAAGGCCGAGCGGTGTCTGCACTGCGATGCAACCCCCGGTATCGGAACGACGCACGCCGTGATATGAACCTGTCCGGTCGGGCTGCGAGAATCGGGCGCCTGCCGTTTCAGCTGCAAGAGGAAGGACGGAAGGCGAGGACTCATGCGCTATGTCATCGTGATCGTTGCGATCGCCTTCTTCATCATCTGGGACGGCCTGTACAATCAGGGCATCTACCTCGATTATTTCATCCTGTTCATCGTCAACATGCTGCGCGCCATTGGACTCTGAAGTCGGGTCAATCCTCTTCGACGAAAACCTCATCGCGTCTTTTCCGCACCGAAGGAAGCAAGACGATAATCAGAACGAGGGCGGCAAGGGCGAGCAGCGTGGCGCTGAGAGGGCGTGTCACGAATGTCGTCGGATCGCCACGCGAAAGAATCATGGCCCGGCGCAGGTTTTCCTCGAGCAGCGGTCCCAGCACGAAGCCAAGGAGCAGCGGCGCAGGCTCGCAGCGCAGCTTCGTCAGCAGATAGCCGAGCAGTCCGAAAAAGGCGACGGCATAGAGGTCGTAGACGTTGGAATTGACGCTGTAGACCCCGATCGAGCAGAACGCCATGATGATCGGGAACAACACATAGTAGGGCACGGTCAGCAGTCTCACCCACAGGCCGATCAGCGGCAGGTTCAGCACCAGCAGCATCAGGTTGCCGATCCACATCGATGCGATGATGCCCCAGAAAAGCGCGGGCTGTTCGACCGCGACGTTGGGGCCGGGCACGATTCCCTGAATGATCATCGCGCCGATCATCAGCGCCATGACCGGATTGGCCGGGATGCCGAGCGTCAGCATCGGGATGAAGGAGGTCTGCGCACCGGCATTGTTCGCCGACTCGGGTCCGGCGACGCCCGCGATGGCACCTTTTCCGAACTCCTCGGGATGTTTCGAAACACGCTTTTCGACAGTGTAGGAGGCGAAGGCGGCCAGGATCGCGCCGCCGCCCGGTAGAACGCCGAGCGCCGAGCCGATGGCGGTGCCACGCACGATCGGCGCGGCCATCGCCTTGAAATCCTCGCGTGTCGGCATGAGGCCCGACACTTTGGTCCTGAGCACTTCCCGGCCGTGCTCGTTCTCCAGATTTCTCAGGATTTCGGCGATCCCGAAGACGCCGACCGCGACCGCAACGAAATTCAGCCCGTCGGCATATTCGCGAATGCCGAGCGTGAACCGCGGCGCTCCCGAAATGACGTCCGTGCCGACAAGGCCGAGAAGCAGGCCAAGCACCACCATCGCCAAAGCCTTGACGACGGAGCCATGCGCCAGCGCGATGGCCGATACGAGGCCGACGATCATCAGCGAAAAATACTCGGCTGCGCCGAATTCCAGCGCGATCGCCGTCAGCGGGGGCGCGAAGATGGCGACGAGGAAGGTCGACACCGTCCCGGCGAAGAAAGAGCCGATGGCGGCGATGGCAAGCGCGGCTCCGGCGCGGCCCTTCCGCGCCATCTGGTAGCCGTCGATTGCCGTTACGGCCGATGAGGATTCGCCCGGCATGTTGATGAGGATCGCCGTGGTCGAGCCGCCGTACTGCGCGCCATAGTAGATACCGGCAAGCATGATGAGCGAGGAGACAGGGTCGCCGATCTGGAAGGTGATCGGGAGAAGCATGGCGATGGTGGCGGTCGCGCCGATGCCGGGCAGCACGCCGATCAACGTGCCGAGCAGCACTCCGACGAGACAGAAACCGAGATTCCAGATCGTCGAGGCCGTGGAGAAGCCTAGGGCAAGATTGTTCAGCAGTTCCATCGGCTCAACCTGCCCCAAGCCAGCGGCCGATCAGCCGGAACGGCAGGCCGAGACCGTAGCTGAAGACGCCGACCGAGAAAGCCGTCACCGCCGCGGCCAGCACGAGCGCGGCTGCCGGCTTCATGCGATGGCTGGCGAAGGCCGCGATGAGGCAGGTGAGAAACAGGGCGGGCGCGAAGCCGAGGCCCCTGACGGTCAGTCCGAAGAAGATCGGGGCCGGCAGAATGAATGCGCCGCCGCGCCACGCTATCGCACCCACGGGTTCGCCGGCGACGCGGGTCGCCTGAACAAGGATGACGAGGCCGAGGAGGATGAGGACGCCGGCCAGAACCAGCGGGAAGTAGCCTGGGCCCATCTTGAATGCATTGCCGATTTCCAGCCCGAGCGACTGGATGGCGAAGAATGCGCCAGCCGCGATGAAGAGTGTGCCGCAGACGCCGTTTGTCGGATCGATGGAGATCGGTTTCATTGCTCAGTTCCGGGTTCCGCAGCAAAGACTTCCGACCGGGCCGCGCCTGTTTCATCGCCTTGCCGGGCGCTTCTCCCCGAAGATCGGGAAGAAGAATACCGGTCGCCGCGTCAGCCCGTGCTTTGCCCCCCATACTCTCACGAGCGAGGCGGCTGGATCATAGCCGCTCAATCCGCGTATTGGCCGGCAGCCTCGATGATCGGCTTCCAGCGGGCGATCTCACTTTCGAGCTTGGCCTTCAGGGCGGCAGGCGTGGCGTCGGCGTCGGAAGACGGCGCCGTGCCGAGCTCGGCGAAGCGGGCGACGACGTTCGAGTCCTTCAGCGCGACCTGCAGCGATTTCGACAGCCGCTCCGTCGCCTCGACGGGCGTGCCTTTCGGAGCGTAGAGACCGTGCCAGATGCCCACCTGCATTCCGGGCAGACCAGCCTCATCGGTGGTCGGGAGGTCCGGCAGCACGTCGAGACGCGCCGGCGAGGTGACGGCGTAGGCCTTGATTGTGCCGCCCTGGATCTGCTTGGTCGTATTGGTGGTCTGGTCGCACATGATGTCGACCTGACCACCGAGCAGGTCCGTCATGGCCGGGCCGGTCCCCTTGTAGGGAACGGTAACCAGCGGCGTCTGGATGGCGCTCATGAACAGCATGCCGCACAGGTGCGAGGCCGCGCCGATGCCCGCATTGGCGACGGTAACGGCGTCCTTGTTGGCCTTGGCGTATTCGACGAGGCCCTTGAGATCGGTCGGCTCGAGATCCTTGCGCGCGACAATCGTCATCGGGACCTCGGTCACGAGGCCGACATATTCGAACGCGTTCAGCGTATCGTAGGCGAGTTTCCTGTAGAGCGTGGCGCTGGTCGCCATGCCGATGTGATGCAGGAGCAGCGTGTAGCCGTCGGGTTCGGCGCTGGCCACGCGGCCGGCGCCAAGGGTGCCGCCGGCGCCGCCGACGTTCTCCACCACGATCTGCTGGCCGAGATCCTTCGACATCGATTCGGCAACGAGGCGGGTCACCGTGTCCGTCGGCCCGCCGGCCGCGAAGGGCACGACGATGGTGATCGTACGATCCGGATAGGTCTGGGCATGCGCGCCAAATGCCGCCACGGCGAAGGTCGCGGCCAGCGCGACGCCGGCCAGAAGCTTTTTCATCGAAATTCCTCCCTGTTTCCGCGCGTTTCGGATACCGGCGCGCGACATTGGCGGTATCGAAGGAAAATCGACCAGACGTGTCAAGTGTTTGAGAAGGTACGTAGGACGAAGGGATTAGTCGGCGCCGCACCTTCGCCATGCGGAAAATCGTGAAGGCTGGTCAAATCGTTGCCGTCTTGGCAGTGTCGTCTTCGCAGGAGATCGAGACAACATGGACAACACCGCCGTACAGTTCCGCAAGCCGAAGCCGTGGTCGGAAATCGCGCCGCTGCTGGTGGACGTCGCGACCGGCCGCAAGCCGGCCGACCTCGTCGTGCGCAACGGGCGTTGGGTGAACGTCCATTCCGGCGAGATCATTCCGAGCACGGACATAGCGGTCGCGGCAGGTCGTTTCGCCTATTGCGGACCGGATGCGGCACATTGCATCGGGCAGGGGACGCGCGTCGTCGATGCCGGCGGCCGGTATCTCGTGCCCGGCCTGTGCGACGGGCATATGCATGTCGAGAGCGGCATGGTGACGGTGACCGAATTCTGCCGCGCCGTCATTCCGCACGGCACGACGTCCATGTTCATCGATCCCCACGAGATCGCCAATGTCCTCGGGTTGCCGGGCGTGCGGCTCATGCATGACGAGGCCGCTGCCATGCCGATCAACGTGCATGTGCAGATGCCGTCCTGCGTGCCGTCTGCGCCCGGGCTGGAAAATCCCGGCGCGACTCTCGACGAGAAGGATGTCGCGGAGGCGATGACCTGGCCCAACATCATCGGGCTTGGAGAGGTCATGAATTTTCCGGGCGTCTCTGCGAACGACCCCAAGATGGTGGCCGAGATCGCCGAGACGATGCGGGCTGGAAAGACGGTCGGCGGCCATTATGCCTCGCCCGACCTCGGAAAAATGTTCCACGGCTACGCCGCCGGCGGCCCGGAGGACGACCATGAAGGCACCCGGGCCGACGATGCGATCGCGCGCGTGCGGCAGGGGATGAAGGCCATGCTGCGCCTGGGGTCGGCATGGTACGACGTTGCGAGCCAGATCAAGGCGGTGACCGAGCAGGGGATCGATCCGCGCAATTTCATTCTGTGCACCGACGACAGCCACTCCGGCACGCTGGTTCACGAAGGTCACATGGATCGCGTGCTGCGCCACGCCATCGCGCAGGGCCTGAAGCCCGTGACGGCGATCCAGATGGCGACGCTGAACACGGCCCAGCACTTCCGTCTCGAACGCGAGATCGGTTCCATCGCGCCCGGAAGGCTGGCGGATTTCCTGATCGTTTCGGATCTTCCATCTCTGGCCGTCGACGAGGTCTACGGTCGCGGCGTGCTGCTTGCGCGCGACGGCAGGCTGCTGGTGGACATTCCGCCCTATTCCTATCCGCAGAGCGTCAAGGACACCGTTCGCATCGGCAAACTCCCCGTCGCGGCGGATTTCGACATTCTTGCTCCCGTCGGCGCCAATTCGGTTCGCGCGCGCGTCATCGGCGTCATCGAGAATCAGGCGCCGACGCGCGCGCTCGAAGCCGATCTTCCGGTGATGGACGGGCTGGTCGGAATGGACCGCGAGGGTGACGTCTGCCAGATCGCGCTTGTCGAAAGGCATCGCGGCACCGGGACGGTCACCAACGCTTTCGTGTCGGGGTTCGGCTACAGGCAGGACTGCGCGATGGCTACCTCCGTCGCGCACGACTCGCATCACATCCTCGTGGTCGGCACCAACAAGAAAGACATGGCGCTTGCCGTGAAACGGCTGGCCGAGGTCGGCGGCGGCGCGGTGCTGATTTCCAGGGGAGAGGAGTTGGCGCTGGTCGAAATGCCAATCGCCGGGCTTATGTCCGACGAGCGGGCGGAGGTCGTCGCCGAGAAGGCTGCCAGGCTTACCGACGCCATGCGCCGGATGGGCTGCGATCTCAACAACGCCTACATGCAGCACTCGCTGCTGGCGCTCGTGGTCATTCCTGAACTCAGGATTTCGGATGTCGGTCTGGTCGACGTGACGACATTCGAGAAGGTGGATCTGTTCGTCTGAAGCATGTCGCCCGAAAGTGGGAACCGGTTTCGGGACAACGACATGCGAAAAACAATAACTTGAAGCGTGTCGCCTGATTCCGGTTCGATGCGACACGCTTTTAAACCGGATCGGCCCGGATTGCTCGTCGATGCCGGACGAGTCCTCCCCGAAAACGGCGGAGCCGGCCCGGGGACAGGGGCCGGCTCCTAAGCCCGGTCGATGGGGACGGGGAGGGTGGGGACTCGACCGGGTTTCCCGAGATTCAGCGAACCGAACCGACCGCCACCGCGCGGCCGTCGTTGATGGAGACCCAGGCGCCCGAGTTTTTCGACGATTGGCGCTTCAGATAGGTGTAGGGCGTAGCGGTCCACACGAGGACGCGGCCATCCAGATTGTCGAGCACATAGTCGCCGCGGTCCGTATTGACCGTGAGCACGGCGTGACCGTCACCGTTCGGCTGCCTGACGACCGTGATCAGAAGATTGCCCGCCGGAATGCCCGCCTTCATCAGCAGGCGGCGCTTTTCGAGCACGTAGTCCTCGCAGTCGCCGATGCTGTTGGTCGGGTAGGACCAGACTTCTTCGCGGCCCCAGATCTCCAGATCCGTGCGCGGCGTCACTCGTGTGTTGACGGCGTTGTTGACGGCAACGATCTGGGACCACAGCGCGCGGCTCAGCGCGACCGGTTTGGCGCGGGGGGTCACCTGATTGCATTCGCTCTGACGGCTCTGGCAGAAATCGTAGTGCCCGACCGGCTGCGTCGCCCGACCCGCAGTGGTCATGAAACTGTCGCTGGCTGCCGATGTTACCCCGCATATGGCGAGCTGCCCCGCAAGAGCGGCCAGTAGCGCCCCCTTCTTCAATGTCATTGTTGTCGTCTCCCCGTTTAAGGGCACAATGACAGAGGCGCATTTATTTCACGCAAAACAGCGAAGTATTACTTGAATAAACATTCGAATGAATAATAATAAAAACAGCACTTAATTTAAATAAAAACCATCTGTTCCAAGTCGTGGATCGTTAACCACGGCATGGCTCCCGCGATACGAGTTGCCCGGGGTGCGGACGTTGAAGTCTCCGGAAACTCTGTCACGACTTGCAGGCGCCGCGGTCGATGACCTTTCCGGAAGTATGCGCTGTGCTTGCGCCGGCCGAACAGCCTTGGTCATAAATCGTTAACCATTCGGCGCGTACAAATTCGACGTCGGGCATATCGTCGACCATGGATGGACCGGCGGCGATGTGTTTCGGCGAAGAGGCGGGGCTTGCCCCGCCTTTCTTGTTTTCGGCCAAAGAAAAAGGCCCGTCGGCAGCGCGGCGGAACTTTGGGTTGTGGTTCGGGCTCAGGCCGCGAGGATTGCGCGCGGTTCGGTCATCTCGTAGCCGAGCGCCTCGGCGACGGCGCGATTGGTGATCCTGCCCTTGTGGACGTTCAGGCCATTGCGCAGATGCGGATCGTCCGCCAGCGCCTTCAGGCCCTTGTCGGCGAGCTGCAAGCCATAGTGCAGGGTGGCGTTGTTGAGCGCGTGGGCGGAGGTGACGGGAACGGCGCCCGGCATGTTGGCCACGCAATAGTGGATGACGCCGTCCACTTCATAGGTCGGATCGGCATGCGTCGTGGCGTGCGAGGTTTCGAAGCATCCGCCCTGATCAATCGCCACGTCCACGAGCACCGATCCCTTCTTCATCCCCGACAGCATTTCGCGGGTGACGAGCTTCGGCGCCGCCGCGCCGGGGATGAGCACGGCGCCGACCACGATGTCCGCCGAGAAGCATTCTTCCTCAAGCGCTTCCACGGTCGAATAGCGCGTGTGAACCCGACCGTTGAAAATGTCGTCGAGCTGACGCAGCCGTGGGATGGAGCGGTCGATGATCGTGACGTCGGCGCCAAGGCCGGCCGCCATCTTGGCCGCATGCAGGCCGACGACGCCGCCGCCGATAACGGCGACCTTGCCCGGCAGCACGCCCGGCACGCCGCCCAACAGCACGCCGCGGCCGCCATTGGCCTTCTGAAGCGCGGTCGCACCGGCCTGTATGGAGAGGCGGCCTGCGACCTCGGACATCGGCGCCAGCAGCGGCAGGCCGCCGCGCTCATCCGTCACCGTCTCATAGGCGACAGCGGTCACGCCGGAAGCGAGCAGTCCTCGCGTCTGATCCGGGTCCGGCGCCAGATGCAGATAGGTATAGAGAATCTGGCCGTCGCGAAGTTGCGTCCATTCGTTAGGCTGCGGCTCCTTCACCTTAACGATCATGTCCGACCTGGCGAACACTTCCTCGGCCGTCCTGGCGATCTTCGCGCCCGCCGCGGAATAGGCTCCGTCGTCCGCGCCGATGCCAGCGCCCGCGCCGGCTTCTACCAGAACTTCGTGGCCGTGGGCGACATATTCGCGTACCGAGCCGGGCGTCAGGCCCACGCGGTATTCATGGTTCTTGATTTCCTTGGGGCAGCCGACGCGCATCTCGTGATCTCCTCTTGGCTCTCTTGGAAGCCATTTCGTCCCTGTATCTTACAAATAAAGCACGAACCGAGCCGAATGTGTTTGCGAATTTAGTTGCGTCTTAAGAGGCTGATAGATACTTTCTTGCGTTGAAACCCGCTGTATTCGAAAGATTCACGAATAATGCCGCTCGACAGGATCGATATCGCCATCCTCGAAACGCTTCAGAAGGACGGACGGATCTCCAATGCCGCGCTGGCCGAAAAGGTGGGGCTTTCGCAATCCGCCTGTTCGCGGCGGCTCGATAATCTGGAGAAGTCGGGAGTCATACGCGGCTATCACGCCCAGCTTTCGAACGCCGCGCTCGGGCATCAGATGACGGCGATCGTGCATATCTCCCTGTCCGGGCAGTTCGAGAAGACGCTGTCGGACTTCGAGGCTGCGGTGAAGCGTTGCCCGAACATCCTTTCATGCCATCTGATGTCTGGCGAATATGATTACATTCTGCGCATCGCGGCAAAGGATCTGGCGGATTACGAGCGAATCCACAAGGAGTGGCTGTCGGCCATGCCGCATGTCACCAAGATCAATTCGAGTTTTGCGCTCCGTGAGATCATCGATCGGACGGCGCTCGGATTGAAGCCGGACATGGCCTGAAGGCGAAACAGCGTTGCGCGCTACCGGTAGCGATGCGTCGCCTGCTCGGTCACTATGACATCCATTGGTATGTCGTGGTGCTGCGGCTCGATGGTTTCGATATGTTGCAGCGCATAGCCGACGCCGACGACCGTGGGTTTGTTCTTCATCGCCGCCAGGGTGCGGTCAAAGAAGCCGCCACCATAGCCCAGCCGGTAGCCGGCCCGGTCGAAGCCGACCACCGGGGCAATCGTAACGTCTGGAACGACCGCCTCGCCGTCCGCAGGGACAGGGATGTTCCAGACACCCTTCTCGAGCGCATCACCGGGGCGGTAGGCGCGGAAGACCAGAGGTTGCGCCTTTTCCACCACGACGGGCAGCGCGCCGGTCGCGCCCCTTTCGACGATGGCGGCGAGCCAGCGCCTGAGGTCGGGCTCGCCGCGGAAAGGCCAGTAGACGCTGACGACGCGGCCCGCCACGTCGCCGATCACAGTGTCCAATCCGGCCACGATCTTCTCGGTCATCGCCGAGCGCCGCTCGGCCGTTACCGCAAGGCGTTCCCCGATCAACCGCTCGCGTTCGGCCTTGCGCCATTGCCGCAGTTGCGGAGTCATCCGGCCACCTGCGCATCGGCAATACTGCCGGTCGAAAGATCGTGATTCAGCATTGCCGTTCAGCCCTCCGCAAACAACAGCAGCCTAAAGCGTGCCGGCGATATCGGATGATGCAATCGCGACGTCCCAGGGCGCGTCGACCGTGCGCGTCGGCGGCATCGACGTTTACGACCGAAGCCTTGCGAACGGGAACGAATGCGCGACGCAGCCGTTTTTCTCTTCTAACGCACATTCGATGAGTTGAGCGTCGCCGGATCGCCTGCGGCGCGAGTGCATGGAGCGTTACATGATGAAGCGGATCATGCGGGCAGGGCTCGCGCTGGTGTCGGCGCGGCCGCCCCAAAAACCCAAGCGCAAATCAACACGAAACGACGCCACGACACCGCAGAAGCGTACAGAAAGTACGGATTTCGGCAAACGAGGCGAGAAGATGCCGACCGCAGCCTGGCGCCGCGATCGTGCATCAAGATCGGAAAAAAGTTCTGATGCCGACTAACAGGTCGTGGAAGCCGAGCACGCGGCGCGTGCGGTGGCGATCTTCTCGTTGAGCACATCCTTGCCCAGCGCGCCGAAGACGACCTCGTTGCCGACCACGTAGGAAGGCGTGCCGGTGATTTGCAGCTTGTTGGCCAGATCGTAAGTCTTGGCGAAATTCTCGACGATTTCCTCGTTTTTCATCTCTTCGCGCAGCTTCGCCTCGTCGGCGCCGAGCGACAGGGCGATTTTCAGGGCGCTGGCCTCGCCGGCGCGGCCCTGGCTGCCGAGAAGCTGATTGTGGAAGTCCTCGAACTTCTCCGGCATCAGGCGCAGGAAGGCGCTGGCGACGACATGCGCCTTCTGCGAGTCCGGGCCGAGGATCGGGAATTCCTTCAATACGAAGCGCAGGTCCGGATTCTCCTGTGTAAGCGCCTGCATGTCTTCGAGCGCGCGTTTGCAGAAGCCGCAATTGTAGTCGTAGAATTCGACGATGGTGATCTTGCCGCTCGGATTGCCGACCACGCCGTCATAGCTCGCGTTGAAGATCTCGCCCTTGTTGGATTGGATGGTCTCGATCTGCGCGACGCGCTGCTCTTCCTTGCGCTTCTCGTCCAGCGAGGCCTGCATCTCCTCAAGGATCTCGGGGTTGGCCAGAAGATAATCCCGCACGATCTGTTCGATCGCGGCCTTGTCGAGCGGAGTGCCCGTCTGGGCCGTTTGCGGCATTTCCTGCGCCCTGGCCGGCGTCAGATCGCCGGCCGCGTAACCGAAGGCCAGCATGGCGAATGCAATGGCGATGCCGGAAGCGCCGAACAGAATTGACTTGGTCATGTCGCGTCGATCCTCTGAGAAACAGGCCGCCCGTGTCGAAGGCGGTTCAGCCCTTCTTCTTTTTCTTTTTGCCGGTAGGCTGATTGATGATGTCTTGCGCGCGCACCCACCCCGGCGTGCCGCGCTTGAATTTCTGTTGCGCGCGGGCGGCCATTATCTTCGCCTGCTCGTAATCCCCGCTGTAGTAGTAGCCATCGGCTGTGGCGAGTTCCGCCTCGGCGATATCGCCAAGCTGGCCGTATGCCTGCGCGAGGTAGCGATAGGCGGCTGCGTTTTCGGGATCGCGATCCAAGCCCTTGCGCAGCTGCTGTACGGCTTTCTCCGCCGAATCCCGTGTGCCGACGGCGAGCAGCGCCTGCCCATAGCTCATCATCAGCATGCCCGATTTCGCCGGGTCGAGGCTGACGGCCGTGGCATACGCCTTTGCTGCTTCGGCGGGGCGGTTCGCTTTCATCAGCACGTCGCCGCGCAGTTCGTGGAAATAGGGGTTCTTCGGCTGCTCCTTGAGCAGCGCATCCACCTTGCCGAGCGCCGAGCGTGGATTGCCGAAGACGAATGTGGCCTGCGCATCGCCATATTGCGCCGCGACCGACGTGCGGTTCTGGCGGAACAGGCGTTGTGCAGCCGACTGTCCCTGCGTGTAGACGGCGATCTTTGCGCGCATCATGTCGTGGCGCTGTTGCAGTGCCGGCGGATCGAGCTTGTCGAAATAGGGGCTTTGCCGGGCAAGCGTTTCCAGATTGGCGATGCGGTCGCGCGGGGTGGGATGGCTGATCCGGTACGGATCGACATTCGCGCCGGAAAGCGCCAGCGCGCTCTGGAACCGCTTGAACGTCTTCAACATGCCTGCGGGCGACTGGCCGGTGCGCTCAAGATAGGTGAGGGCGGAGCGGTCGGCTGTCGTCTCCTCGGTCCGCTGATAGGCAAGCAGGCCGCGGCGCGCCACCTCGCTGCCGCCGAGCGCCAAACCGGTTCCCGCCTGCGCGAGGCCGCTGCTTTTCGATGCCGCGCCGGCGACCGTAGCGCCGATGCCGAGCAGCCCGGCGACGATCGCCATCGTCTGGGCGCGTGCAAGCTGATCGCGCAGCCTCTCCTGATGGCCGCCGGCTATATGGCCCGCCTCATGTGCGAGCACGCCGATGATCTCGTTCGGCGTTTCCGACTGGAGCAGAGCGCCGGTGTTGACGAAGATGCGGCGGCCCGCGACGAACGCATTGAAGCTCGAATCGTTGACCAGCACGATCTCGATGCCCGAGTTCGCCAGACCCGCGGCCTTCAGCACCGGCCGCGCATATTCGCGCACCAGAGCCTCGATCTCGGCGTCGCGCACGATCGGCAGCTTCTGCTGCTGGGCGAGGCCCGCATGCAGCGATGTGACGAGCATGCCGACGCTTGCCACGGCCGCGACGATCGGCCGGCGTGGCAGTATTCCGACGATATTCTCGAACATCGACATGGTGAGCACTCGTAGACGAGCGGCCTTGCGGTGAAAAGGGAGCGGCGCGGGATTCATCAACTTGTGATCCCCATACCAATCGGGCATTTGTGCGGCGCATGGCCTGTCGCGGCCGCCCATGAAGGTTTTCCGGATGACCGTTGCCATTTCGAAACGCGGCGAGGTGGAGCCGTTCCACGCAATGGACGTCCTCGCCGAAGCGAATCGCCTGAAGGCGAAGGGTGTGCCGGTCATTTCCATGGCGGTCGGTCAGCCGTCCGATCCCGCGCCGGCGGCAGTCCGCGATGCGGCGCGGCATGCGCTCGCCGACGGGCGCATCGGCTATACGGACGCGCTCGGCAGGGCCGAACTCCGGGAAGCGATCACGCGCCATTATGGCGAGCGCTACGATATCGACGTGCCCGCATCACGCGTGGTCGTCACGACCGGCTCCTCGGCGGCTTTCAATCTCGCCTTCCTCACCATGTTCGATCCCGGCGACCGTGTCGCCATTGCCGCACCCGGCTATCCGGCTTACCGGAACATCATGGCTGCGCTCGGTATCGAGGTGGTCGAGATCGAATTGCAGGGCGCGCCGTTCCTGGACGCCGATCACCTGCGCAACGCCTGGCTGGACAAGCCGCTCAGGGGTCTTCTCTTCGCCAGCCCCGCCAATCCGACGGGCGCGGTGGTGCCCGCGGGCGAACTGGAGCGGCTGGTGCGCACGGCCTCCGAACTCGGCGTCGCCGTGATCTCGGACGAGATCTATCACAGGCTCTCCTACGGTGCGCCGGACGTGACGGCGCTGTCTTTCGATGACGATGTGACAGTCATCAACTCCTTCTCCAAATACTATTGCATGACGGGCTGGCGCATCGGCTGGATGGTGGTGCCCGAACGCCTTGCGCGGGCCATCGAGCGGGTGCAGCAGAGCCTCTACATCTCGGCCCCGGAACTGTCGCAGATCGCGGCTGTCGAGGCTTTCACTGCGACGAACGAACTCGAAGCAGTAAAGGCGCGCTACGCCTGGAACCGGTCCCTCCTGATGGAGCGGTTGCCTGCCTTGGGTTTTTCGCTCGCTGCGCCGATGGATGGGGCGTTTTACGCCTTCTGCGACGTTTCGAAACTCACCAATGACAGCATGGAATTCGCGCGCCGCATGCTGGCGGAGGCGCATGTCGCGGCAACGCCCGGGCGGGATTTCGATCCGCTGCAGGGCCATCGCTACATGCGATTTTCCTATGCGGGCAGCCACGACGACATGGTCGAGGCGCTGCGGCGGCTGGAGAACTGGCTGGGATAGGGGCGGGACCGTCTCGTCCGGGCGAGGCGGTTTTGCAATTTGGGCCTTGCGCGGACAGGCACGAGACTATAGGGCTTTGCGCGGTTCGGAGCGTAGCGCAGCCCGGTAGCGCACTTGACTGGGGGTCAAGGGGTCGTGGGTTCGAATCCCGCCGCTCCGACCATCTCTTCATCGACAATTCAGAGCGAAGATATGATCGGCGAGTGCGATGTAGCTCTCGCATCTCGCGGTTGCGTAACATTTTGTGCATTGCGGAATCACGTGGATCGTCATATCGAAGTGCTGTCGACCATCTCCTCCTCCCAGATGTGATGTCGACGTGAGATGTGGTGCTCCTCCTCCCGCGCCACATTGAAAGTTGAAAGCCCGTCGGATCTCCTCCCCCGACGGGCTTTTTCTTTGCGGAGTGCTCAGCGTGCGGCGCGAAGATTGCGCTGATGTCGGTATTCAAGGGCGATGGCGCCCCAGATCAGGCCGAGCAGGAGATAGAAGTGCCGCCAGTGATCGGTGTCGATCACGCTGCCCAGCCCGACATGGCCGATGAAGACGACATAGGCGCAGAGCAGATAGGGTTGCCAGGGACGGGCGCGGAACAGGGTCCGGAAGCCGGCTGCGATGGTCCATAGAATCAGGCCGAGATAGGAGAGGAAGCCGACCCAGCCGTAGTCCATCAATGCTTTCAGCCAGATATTGTGCGTGTCCTCGCCAAAGATCTGGCCGAACTCCAGCGGGCCGATGCCGAACGGATGCTCCAGCGCCATCTGGAAGCCGATGACATAGCGGGCGAAGCGGCCAAGCCGTGCGCTGTCATAGTCCTGCGCAAGCTGGGCGCGGTTGGTGAAGAGTTCCGCGATGCTGGGGATCTGCAAGGCGACGAGCAGGCCGACGATGAGAAGAGCGAAAGCCGCGATGCTCATGACGACGATGCGCAGCCGGAGCCTGCCGCTTGTGGTCTGCAGGAACAGCGCGAACACCAGCAGGACGGACGAGACGCCGAACAGCCCCCATGCTCCGCGCGAGAAGGAGAGGAAGATGCCGCCCGCGACGATCAGCAGAGGCACGGCGTAGAGCAGGATATAAGACGGGCGTTCCGTCAGCGTGCGATAGA
Organism: Rhizobiaceae bacterium; assembly: GCA_023953845.1. NCBI lineage: Bacteria > Pseudomonadati > Pseudomonadota > Alphaproteobacteria > Hyphomicrobiales > Rhizobiaceae > Rhizobiaceae bacterium. The sequence continues at coordinate 4,096,225 of JAMLJC010000001.1, forward strand.
GCAGGTAGATGCCCGGCAGCGCCAGGAACGGGCCGAAGACGTTCGGGTCCTGGAAGGCGCCGGCGGCGCGCTCGTATTTCGTGAAAATCTCCGCGCCCGGAAAGGCATGGAAATAGCCGAGAATACCGAGCATCGCGGTCGGGATCGCCGCGCACAGCCACGCTGTGAAGATCGGGCGATAAAGATTTGGATTCGCTTCTACAACGGCCGCGATGAAGACAGCCGTGAAGGCGAGGAACAGGGATACGGCGAGATAGAGCGGCGTGCTCCTGAGATCGGCCATCTGTGTCATGGAGATCGCGCCGCCGATATTGAAGACGACGAGAAGGATGAGCAGAGGCAGGACGAAGCGCGAAATCCTGAGACCGAACAGCGCCCATACGCCGATGAGAGCCGCCATGTAGAGCTCGTACGGCGCGGGCTCCTCGATGACGAAGCCCGACAGGAACACGCCGAACGAAACCGCCGCCGTCGAAATGAGCGCGATCGACTTGGCATTGATCGCCGCGCGGTCGAGCGGTGCGGCAATCGCGCTCAATAGGCGTTCTCCGTATTCAGCAGCTTGACCGGCGTGAGCAGCAGAATCTTGAGATCGAACCAGAGCGACCAGTTCTCGATATAGTAGAGGTCGAACTCCGTGCGCTTCTTGATCTTGTCGTCGCTGTCGATCTCGCCGCGCCAGCCGTTGATCTGCGCCCATCCGGTGACGCCGGGCTTCACGCGGTGTCGCGCGAAATATCCGTCGACGACCTCGTTGAACAGCTTGTTATGGGACTGCGCCGCCACCGCATGCGGCCGTGGGCCGACCAACGAGAGGCTGCCGAGCAGCGCATTGAAGAACTGCGGCAGTTCGTCGATCGAGGTCTTGCGGATGAAGCGGCCGACGCGCGTGACGCGCGGATCGTTCTTGGTGACTGCGTTCTTGGCGGTCGGGTCGGCCCTGTCCGTGTACATCGAGCGGAACTTGTAGACGTCGATCTCCTCGTTGTTGAAGCCGTGGCGCTTCTGCTTGAAGAGGACAGGCCCCTTGCTGTCGAGCTTGATGGCGATCGCCGTGGCGATCATGATCGGCGAGAAGACGATGATGCCGATCAGGCTGAAGAAGATGTCGAAGACTCGTTTCGCCACCGAATCCCAGTCGTTGATCGGCTTGTCGAAGATATCCAGCATCGGGACGGAGCCGATGAAGGAATAGGACCGTGGCCGGAAACGAAGCTGGTTCGAGTGCGCCGAAAGGCGGATGTCGACGGGCAGGACCCAGAGCTTCTTGAGCAGCGAAAGCACACGCGATTCGGCGGTGAGCGGCAGGGAGACGATGAGCATGTCGATCCGTGCGATGCGCGCGAATTCTATCAGTTCGGCCACCGTGCCGAGCTTCGGATAGCCGGCCACAATCGGCGGCGAGCGCCTGTTGTCACGGTCATCGAATATGCCGCAGATGCGGATGTCGTTGTAGGGTTGCTGTTCGATGGAACGTATCAGCGCCTCGGCGGTCTTGCCGCCGCCGACGATGAGCGCGCGGCGCTCCATGCGGCCGTTCCGCGCCCATTTGCGGAAGAAGTGTGCCGCCACAAGGCGTATGCCGAACACCAGCGCGAAGCCGGTCGCGTACCATGCGCCGAACCAGAAGCGGGAATATTCGGCGGAAATCTTGAGGAAGAAACCCGTCACGATCAGTGCGGCGAAAGTGCCCGACCAGACCAGGAACATGCGCCCGAAGTACCGCATCGGACGCATCAGGGTTGAGATCTCGTAGGCGTCCGTGAGTTCCAGAAGGATGACGGTCATCGCGGAGGCGGTGAGGGTGATGCCGAGATAGTGCAGCAGCAACTGCGAGTTCATCCCGACATAGGCAGCGCACAGCAACAGGCCCGACATGACCAGCAGGCCGAATTCGACGATGCGCATGGTGCCGCTCGCGAGCACCGGAGACATGGAGTCGCGCCGGTACTGCGACGCGATCTGCCGGGCCATCGGATTCAGCGTGGTGGATTTCTTGCCAGTCTCCTCGCCGACCGCCCTGACCGCAGCGGTCGAGAAGCGATGTGCGGGGTCCATCTCGTTCATCGGTTGCTGTCCACGATTCTGCCTGCGGATAGCAGAAACGAACTAAGAATCCCTTGATGGAGAGACCTGTATACGGTTCAGGCGGCGAGCGCGCCGCGATAAGCCGCTTCGATGCGGGCGGCCATGACATCTGCGCCGAAGCGGCTCTTCAGATCGGCCTGCACGGGCATCAGTGCGCGGAATTTTTCCGGCTCCTGCAACGCGAATGCCATTTTTGCCGCAAGCTCGTCGGCATCCGGTTGCACGAGGGCAGGGGAGTCGGCTCCAAAAATCTCAGGAATGCCGCCGACCGCTGTCGCGATCATCGGCTTGCCGGCGGCCAACGCTTCGAGCACGATATAGGGCATGGCTTCCGCGCGCGATGGCACGGCGATCGTCTTCGCCAGCGCAAACGCCGCGCGCGCCGGCATTGCAGGATGGAACTTGACCCGGTCCGTCATGCCGAGCGTTCGCACCTGCGCCTTGTATTTCGGCAGATCGTCGCCATCGCCGACCATGACGGCGCTGAGCGGCCGGCCGACGATGCGCTCCGCCGCCGCCAGCGCGTCGATGAAGATGTCCGGCCCCTTCAGGTCGCGCATCATGCCGATGTAGAGAAAGTCGCCGGCATCCGTCGCCGTCGCCACGGACTGGAATTCCTCGGCGCGCAGTCCGTTGTAGACAAGGCTGTTGGGGACGGGCGCTTCTCCCACCTTTCTGCGATATGCGCTGCGTTCATAGTCGGAAACGAAGAGCAGATGGTCGGTGAAGCGCCCTATCAACCTTTCCAGCATGAAGAAGAGCTTTCCGACCGCTGTGCCTTCATCATAGTGCAGACTGCCGCCATGCGGCGAATAGAGGCGGGCCACGCGAGACCTTGAAACCCGCAGAAGTGAGCCGAAAAGACGGGCGTAGACGCCACCCTTGGCGCCGTGCCCATGTATAATATCCGGCTGCAATCCCTTGATAATCCTGTATGTTCGCCAGGCCGATGCGAGGTCGCCCGGGCCGATGTGGCGCTGCATCGGCGTGCGGTGCATGCCGAGCGCGAGATGATGCTTCAATCCGTCGAAGAGCTGCTCCTCATAGGCGCCGCCCGTCGTCGAATCGCAGACGATGCCGATCTGATGCCCGGCCGCGACCTGCGCCTCGGTGAGATCGCGAACGTGGCGGAAGATTCCGCCCACCGGCGACCGGAAGCAGTGAACGATGCGGAGCGGCGTCGTCGACACGAAGGCGCCGCGATCAGAAAAGGCGCTCGCGGACGTAGATCGTATCGCCCGGAAGGACGGGGTCCGACGTGACGACGCGCCCGGTCATCACCTTGCCGTTGATATCGCGCGTCACGTCGACATTGGTCTGGTTGGCGCGTGGGGTGAACCCGCCGGCTATGGCGATGGCCTTTTGGGCGGTCAGGCCCGGAACGTAGGAATACTGTCCAGCCGCGCCGACTTCGCCCATGACGAAGATGGGACGGTAGCGGTCGACCTCGACCGAGACGTCCGGATCGCGCAGGAAGCCCTGACGCAGTCCGGCGGCGAGGGAGGCCTCCAGTTCCTGAACCGTCCGGCCGCGTGCCGGGATTGAGCCGATCAGCGGGAAGGCCAGGTAGCCTGACTGGTCGATGCTGTAGGTGTTGGTGAGGCTTTCCTGTTCGAATACGGTGATGCGGACGCGGTCGCCGGCGCCGAGACGGTAGGGCTGGGTGATCGCGGCATGGAACGCCTCGGGCGCAGGCCGATAGCCAGAACAGCCGGCGAGCAGGCCGACTGCGACGACTGCGGACAGAAGCGGAAGAAGGCGTGCCATTCGATGGTCGTATCCTTGCGCGTGCGCTCTGCGACGGTGCGCACCCCGATGCGTTCTTATCGACTTGTTAGGGTTAATGCCCGGTAAAGCCGGCGGCTCGGGCGACGAAATCGTTAATGGCCGGACTCGTGTCATTCCGCCGCAATCCCGGCGAACAGTCGGATGGGGCGGGTGAATCATGGCGCCCGCCGCGTTTCTTAACGACTGAGTTACCATAGAAGTTTACGCTTCCCGACGATCTGGATCAGGCGAGTGCCCGCATGACGCGTGTCGAAAACGCTGCAAACGACGTGGATGTCGATCTCGGCAAACTGTTTGCCAGCCTCGTGCGGGAATGGCCCCGCATTCTCATCGTGGCGCTGGTGGTCACCGGAATCGCCTTCGTCCTCGCATGGCTGGCTACGCCGAAATATCGCGCCGAGACCCGTATCCTGATCGAGACGGGTGAGTCGGTGTTCACCCGGCCGCAGGATACGAACAACGAATCGAACAGCCCGAGCCTCGATGCGGAAGGCGTCGCGAGCCAGGTCGAGGTGATACTCTCCACCAACGTCCTCCGTCAGGTCGCCCAGCAGTTCAACCTCGCTGGGCGCGAGGAGTTCGACGATGTCGCCAATCCGTCGCTGCTCGACTGGCTGATGGTGGTGGCTCGCCTGAAGGCCGATCCGTCGGAGATTCCGGCGGACGAACGGGTGCTGAAGAAGTTCCGCGAAAAGCTGAATGTCTATCGCGTTGAAAACTCGCGCGTCATCGTCATCGAGTTCTCGTCCGAGGACCCGAAGCTCGCCGCGGATGTGCCGAACGCCATTGCCGAAGTTTATCTGAAAGCGCAGCGCGACGCGAAGCTCGCATCCAACACGGATGCGACAGCCTGGCTCGAACCCGAGATCAAGGAGTTGTCGAAGCAGGTGAAGGATGCGGAGGCCAGGGTTGCTGCCTTCAGGGCGCAGTCCGACCTCCTGATCGGCCAGAACAATTCCGTGCTCGCCACCCAGCAGCTTTCGGAAATCTCGACGGAACTGAGCAGGGTTCGCGCCAACCGGGCGTCTGCGGAGGCGCGCGCGCAAAGCGTCCGCGACGTGCTGGAACGCGGCGCGTCTCTCGACGCCCTGCCGGACGTGCTCTCGTCGCCTCTCATCCAGCGCCTGCGCGAGCGCCAGGCGCAATTGCAGGCGGATATTGCCGATCTTTCGACGACGCTGCTGGACAACCATCCGCGCATCCGCGCGCTGCGTTCGCAACTGGGCGATCTCGACGCCCAGATCCGTCGCGAAGCCAACAACGTGCTGGACAGCCTGATGACGGAGGCCAAGACAGCCGGACTGCGCGAGGAGCAACTTGTCGGCAGCCTCAATCGGATGAAGGCGGAATCAGCCCGGGCCGGCGAGGAAGAGGTGGAGCTGCGCGCATTGGAGAGGGAAGCCGCTTCCCAGCGCGATCTGCTGGAATCCTATCTGACGCGCTATCGCGAGGCCACATCGCGCAATGACCGCAACTACATGCCGGTCGATGCGCGCGTTTTCTCGCCAGCCACCGTCCCGGCGGAGCCGTATTTCCCCAAAATCCTGCCGATCGTGATCGCCGCCTTCATCGCTTCTTTGCTGGTCATGGCGATTGCAACCATGCTGCAGGAACTGTTCAGCGGCCGCGCCATGCGGCCGGCGCCGGGAGCCCGGATCGAGCCTGTGGCGCAGGTCGAGATGCCAGCCGTTCGGACGGCGGAGATGTCCGAGCCGCGTATCGACGCCATCGAAGTCGCATCGCCCATCGGAGTTTCGGCGGCTGTCCCGGGAGATAAGGACGCGGAGCAACATGTTTCCGACGAAGCGCCGGATTCGTCCTCGGACGAGGACGCATCGTCTCTGCGGCCGGTGTCGTTCACTCCCTCCGTTCTGGGCGAAGTAACCATTGACCGGGCTGCCGAGAAGCTCATTTCGGGGGGTGCATCCCGGGCGATTTTCGTTTCGCCGGAGGGCGATGAAGCCGCTGCCGCTGCCGTCATGGTGGCGCGCGAGGTCGCTGATGCCGGACTGCGCGTCCTGCTGCTCGATCTGACGGCGGCTGGCGCGGCGTCCCGTCCGATGCTCGATGGCGTCGGCTTGCCCGGCATCACGAACCTTCTTGCGGCGGAGGCGCAGTTCACGGACGTCATCCATTCCGACCACTATTCGGATTGCCACGTGATTCCGGTCGGCACCGCCGATCCGGTTCGCGCTATGCGCGCCGCCGATCGCCTGCCGATCATCATGGATTCGCTCACGACAGCCTACGATGTGGTCGTCGTCGAGTGCGGGCCGACGGATGCGGAAGGCATCCGTCGCCTGGTCAGCAACGACACGGAGATCCTCGTGAGCGTCATCGAACCTGGCGACGACGCCATCGCCGATACGGCCGAGGCGTTGCGCGCGCGTGGTTACGACCATCTGACGCTTGTGACGCCGGCGGGTTACGTGCCGCCGATGGCGCCGGTGCCGGGCCGTTCGGCAGCCTGATCAATCGCCGTCCGTCGATGTGGATTCCGCGCCTGCGGCGCCCTTCCGGAGACGTTTGACGAGATTCCACAATGCCGGATTGTTTTTCACGGCGGCCTTGGCTGCCGTGGCGGCCCGTAGCGCTCCGGCAAAGGCGCGTCCTTTCAGCGTAAATGGCACTATTACGTCGTATTGGGTGGTTTCGATATTGCACCAGAGCCGCTTGTAGGGCTCGTCTCCGACGCTGAAATCGTAGACCGCAAAGCCGGACCGCGCCGCTTCGCAGATGTTTTCGAAGAACAGGAAGTCGCCGGGACTTGCATGCGCCATGTCGTCTTCCGCGATGGCGCCGAACTCGCAGATCAGACGGTCGCCGCAGACGCTGGAACCGGTTATCGCGCGGAGCTTCCCGCCGACTTCCAGCCCGTGCAGCACAAAGGAAGGGGAGGGACCGAGGCTTTGCGCGAAAAGCTCCCGGAAAAAGCGCCGCACGGCAGGATCGCCGAAAACATTGGCGATGCCCATCTTTCGGAAGCGCTGTTCCTTCATCTCGAAAAAGACGTCCAGAAGCCGGTCGACTTCTTCCGGCGTCGAGGCACGGATGCGGCGAAACCCGCCGGCGGCGTCGAACTTGCGCGTCTGCGAACGGTGCTTCTTGCGCTTTCGCTTGGCGCTGGTGCGATTGAGCACGGCGTCGAAACCGCCGTCGAGACTGAGAGCGAGCGCCACGTTGGAGCTCGGATAGTGGTCGAGCCGCAGCAGTGGATTGGGGACGTCGCCAAGTTGCGGGGCTAGTCGTTCCAGCTTCAGCAGGTCTATGTCGGGCCGGGCCCGATGGATGCTCTCGAACAGATCCAAAAACGCCGCTGGCGAAAGGTCCGCCAGCAGGGCCGGGTCCGTGGCGGGGAAATTGCCGTTGGCGTGCCGCCCTCCCATGAACCCGCAGACGGTCAGCGGCCCGCTCCGCGACACCTCAAGGCCGATGGAAAGCGCCGGCTGATCGTCGACATGGATCGTTACCAGCAAGGCATCGGCTTCGACGTTCGAAGCCCAGCCACCTACCCATGCCGCGCTCTGCGCGGGCGCCGCAAGGCCGCGTTCGACCAGTCGTGCGTAGGCCTCTACCGTTTCGCCTGTAGCCGCAGAGACCTCGACACGACGCTGCGTCGGCGAAATATCCGCCGTGGGTGCCTGCCTCGCGCGCATTGAAGCGGCAGCGTCAACCATCCTTCAATTCTTCCAGCGTATTCGGAAACGGTGAAACTTTGCCCCGAAACCGTGATCGATCGTCAGCCTAGGTCAAAAAGGTGAAGCAATGATCGACACGGGCGAGGCGATCCGGAAACTGACGCTCAACCTTGCACGATATTCAGGCATCGCGCCGCTGACGCGACCGTTTTTCGGCGGCGTCGGCGCCATCCTCATGCTGCACCGCGTCACCGCGCAACCGATCCCTCCGAACAGCGTCAACCGGCATCTGACCGTCGACCCCGCTTTTCTCGACGAACTGATCGCCGACATGAAACGTTCGGGCTACGTGTTCCTGTCGCTGGACGAGGTCTGCGAGCGCCTTGCCGTCGGCGATTTCCGGCAGCGTTTCGCCACGATCACCGCCGACGACGGCTATCGTGACAATCTGATCGAAGCGTTGCCGGTGTTCGAAAAGCATGGCACGCCCTTCACCATCTATGTCGCGCCGGCGCTGATCAACCGCGCCGTGGATCTGTGGTGGATGGTGGCGGAGAACGTCGTCGACGCGCGGGACGTGCTCCGCGTGCCGACCGCCTCGGGGACAGCAACGCTGGATTGCTCGACGCCCGCCAGGAAGTTCGAGGCGAATTCCTGGCTGCACACCTTCCTCACCACCGCTGTGCGGGAGGAGGACCAGCGACAGGTGCTGCGCGACCTTGCCAGATCCGTTGGCGTCGACCCGGAGGCGCCGGCGCGCGAGACGTTGATGAACTGGGACGAGCTGCGCCGCATCGCCGCGCATCCTCTCGCCACCATCGGCGCGCATTCGGTCAATCACTACAGCCTGAGCCGGCTGCCCGAGAGCAAGGCGGCGCGCGAGATCGCCGATTGCGCCGGCATCCTCGAGATCGAGATCGGCGCGCGGCCTCGCCACATGGCCTATCCCTACGGATATGCGGGCGCGGCGGGCTGCCGGGAGGTGGCGCTTGCGGCGAAAGCCGGGTTCGTGTCGGCGGTGACGACGCGCCATGGCGTCCTGCAAAGCGCGCATTCGGGCCACATGCATGCGCTGCCGAGAATTTCCGTCAACGGCCGCTACCAGCGTATCGGGCATATGCGCACCATGCTTTCGGGCGTCACGACGCCGCTGGCAAACGCCGGCAAGATGGTTGTAACCGTCTAGCCGTCGGCTCAACGGCCGGTCGGTCGCGGTCCCACCATCCATTTGATCAGCAGCATCGCTGGCAGCACCCAGAGCAGGCCGGAGAACAGGAAGAACGAAAACTGGATCAGCGGCCCGGACTCGGCCAGCTGCGCGACGGCGAAGACGGTCGCGACGATCGCATAGACGATCACCAGAAGGACCAGAAGCACGGTCCCGATGAGTTTCCTGAGGCGCACGGGCATTGCAGGTTCCTAACCTCCGGGCGCGAACTTCGCAATAACGGCGCGACGGCGTGTCGCGAGCGCCAGCCTTGCCAGCGCCGATGCGATGGTCCACGACACGCGGCACCATGAGGCAAGCCATATGAGCGCTGTCGCAAGCACCATGCCAGTCTCCGCCACGAGCGACCGCATATTGCGGAACCGCGCGCTGGTGCGCCTATGGCTCTACGTCGTGCTTGTCGTGCTGTTTGCGTTGGTTGTCGTGGGCGGCGCCACGCGACTCACGGAATCCGGCCTTTCGATCACCGAGTGGAAGCCCATCCACGGTGTCATCCCGCCCCTCAACGACGCGGAGTGGCAGGAAGAGTTCGCAAAATACCAGCAGATCCCGCAATACACCCAGATCAATAAAGGGATGTCGCTTGACGAGTTCAAGCGGATCTTCTGGTGGGAGTGGGCGCATCGGTTTCTCGCGCGCGGTGTGGGCGTGCTGTTCGCGCTGCCTCTGCTTTTCTTTGCGGTGACGCGACGGATCGAACGGGGGCTCGGCCCGAAACTCGTGTTCCTGCTGTGTCTAGGCGGCCTGCAAGGCGCTATCGGCTGGTGGATGGTGGCTTCCGGACTGGTCGAGCGGACCGACGTCAGCCAGTACCGGCTTGCCACCCATCTGACGCTCGCTGCGGTCATCTTCGCCGCGATCTTCTATGTCGCGCGGGGGCTCGCGCCCCACACAGAAGCCGCCGCAGACAGGAAAACGCAGCGTTTCACCGGCATCATGGTGCTTCTGGTGCTGTTCCAACTGTATCTTGGCGGGCTGGTCGCCGGGCTGAACGCCGGCTTGAGCTACAACACTTGGCCGCTGATGGACGGAACGATCGTACCGGGCGGCCTGTTCGCCATCGATCCGGCTTGGCGCAACTTCTTCGAGAACCCGAAAATGGTGCAGTTCGTGCATCGTCTCGGGGCCTATGTCTTATTGGCGATCGGCCTTTGGCACGCGATTTATGTGACGAAGCGCGGGCCGGACACGACACATTCGCGCCGCGCGATCATTCTCTTCATGCTTCTGATCGCGCAGGCGGGCCTGGGGATCGGCGCATTGCTGACGCAGGTGGAATTCCATTGGGCCATCGCGCATCAGGCCTTCGCGCTGGTCGTGCTGGGCTTCGCCACTGCGCATTGGCGCGGCACGAAGGGCCCGTATCAGATACCCGCAGACACGCCCGCAAAAGGCTGAGCGCCACGTTACGAACGCGATGGCCGGCGTCAGCCGGCCAGCCCGAGCATCAGGTTCATGTTCTGGACGGCGGCGCCGGAAGCGCCCTTGCCGAGATTGTCATAGACGGCGAGCAGGATCGCCTGGGCTCGCGCATCGTTGGCGAGCACATAAACCTTCATGCGATTGGTGCCGTTGTAGTGCTCCGGCTCGATCTCCGGCGAACGCTCGATATCGGCCAGCGGCGCGACTTCCACGAAGCCATTTTCGATGCCGGCATAATGGTCGGCGATCGCCGCATGAAGCTCCGCGCCCTTCGGTACCTTCGGCAGATGGCCGAGCTGCAGCGGCACCATGGTTATCATGCCCTGCGCGAAATTGCCGACTGCCGGCTGCATCAGCGGATCGGTCGTCAGCTTCGAATAGGTGCGCAGCTCGGGAATATGCTTGTGCTTGAGCGTCAGACCGTAAGGCTGGAACTCGGGCGCATCCTCGCCTTTGGCGACGTAGTCCTCGATCATCTGCCGGCCGCCGCCGCTGTAGCCGCTGATGCCGTTCACCGTCACCGGGAAGTCGGCCGGCAGCAGCCCGGCGCTGACAAGCGGGCGTAGCGTCGCAATCGGACCCTGCGGCCAGCAGCCGGGATTGGCGACGCGCGTCGAACCGGCGATGGCGGCCGGTTGGGCGCGGTCCATTTCCGGAAAACCGTAGGCCCAGCCATCGGCGACGCGATGCGCCGTGGAGGCATCGACGACGCGTGTCGTGTCGTTTTCAATCAGCGAGACGCTTTCCCTGGCCGCGTCGTCCGGAAGACAGAGGATAGCGAGATCGGCCTTGTTGAGAAAATCCTTGCGGGCGGACTGGTCCTTGCGGTGTTCGACCGGGATCGAAATCACTTCCAGATCGCCGCGATCGGCCAGCATGGCGCGGATCTGCAAACCTGTCGTACCGTGTTCGCCATCGATGAAAATCTTCGGCTTCATGTGCCTGCCCGCCAATCCTTCGTGATCCCGATGCTTTGCGCCGGCCGCCTTCAGCCGCGCGCTTTCCGTTCCGCCAGCAGGCCCAGATAAGCCTGCGCCACCGCCGCGCCGGCGATCGCCGTTATATCGGCATGGTCGTAGGCCGGCGCAACCTCGACGACATCCGCGCCGACAATGTCGATATGACCCATCTGTTTGAGCACCGAGAGCATCTTCGACGAGCTGGGGCCGCCCGCGACCGGCGTGCCGGTGCCCGGCGCATATGCGGGGTCAAGGCAATCTATGTCGAAGGTGACGTAGGTCTTCTTGCCGCCGGTGCGTTCGGCGATCGCATAGGCGATGTCGGCCGCCCGCATCTCCTCGACGTCGTAGCCGTAGAGGATCTTGATGCCGTAGTCCTTCGGCGCATGGGTGCGGATGCCGATCTGGATCGAGCGGTCGGGGTCTATGATGCCCTGTTCGGCGGCGTGCGCCACAAACGAGCCGTGGCTGATGCCGGTGCTCGCCCAGGTGTCCTGATGCGCGTCGAACTGAACAAGCGCCAGCGGGCCGTGGATCGCTGCGTGCGCCTTGAGCAGCGGCCAGGTAATGAAATGGTCGCCGCCCAGCGACAGCAGGAAGGCGCCCGACTTCAACAGCTTCGTAGCCTCGCGTTCTATGGTGCGCGGCGTCCGCTCGTGATGGTGGGAATCAAGCAGGCAGTCTCCGTAGTCGACCACCGCCAGCGTGTCGAACAGTTCGCGATGGAACGGATATTGGGGATCGTTGTCCATGATGGCCGATGCACGCCGGATCGCCTGTGGGCCGAAGCGCGCCCCGGGCCGGTTGGTGACGGCTGCATCGAAGGGGATGCCCCACACGATCGCATCGGCGCCGGCGACTTTCTTGGAGTATTTTCGCCGCATGAAGGAAAGCGCGCCCGCATAGGTCGGCTCGTAGGCGTTGCCGCGTACCGATTTTGCGACGAAGGCGTTGTCGATGTCTCCGGATGCCATGCGCTTTTCCCCTCGTTTGCCGGACGCCTGTCTAGCCAAGCTGCGCCGAACTTGCCAGCCTCATCGCCAAATCCGGAGACGCAAGGGGTGAGCATCGATCGTCCGGACGCTCCCTCCCAAACGAAAAAGGGCCCCGCGATGCGGAGCCCTTCTGGTCTTCGATGAAGCGTCTTAGCGCTTCGAGAACTGGAAGGAACGGCGGGCCTTCGCCTTGCCGTACTTCTTGCGCTCGACGACGCGCGGGTCGCGGGTAAGGAAGCCGCCCTTCTTGAGCACGCCGCGCAGGCCCGGCTCGTAATAGGTCAGCGCCTTCGAGATGCCGTGGCGGACGGCGCCCGCCTGACCGGAGAGACCGCCGCCCTTGACGGTGACGACGATGTCGAACTGACCGTCGCGGTTGGTCGCGACGATCGGCTGACGAAGCACCATCTGCAGCACCGGACGGGCGAAATACGCCTCGTACGCCTTGTCGTTGACGGTGATCTTGCCGGAGCCCGGCTTCACCCAGACGCGCGCGATGGCGTCCTTGCGCTTGCCGGTAGCGTAGGCGCGGCCCTGCTTGTCCAGCTTCTGGACGTGCACGGGAGCGGCAGGCTGCGTGTTGGTCTGGCCGGTGGCGGCGCCCAGTTCTGCGAGCGAGGAAAGCTCAGCCATTGTCAGGCCCTCTTGTTCTTGGAGTTCAGCGCCGCGACGTCGAGCGCCTCGGGCTGCTGCGCCACATGCGGGTGCTCGGCACCGGCATAGACGCGGAGATTCTTCATCTGGCGACGGCCGAGCGGGCCGCGCGGGATCATGCGCTCGACCGCCTTCTCGACGACGCGCTCGGGGAAACGGCCCTCGAGCAGCTGGCGCGCGGTGCGCTCCTTGATGCCGCCGGGATGACCGGTGTGCCAGTAGTACATCTTGTCGGTGTGCTTCTTGCCGGTGAAGGCTACCTTCTCGGCATTGATGACGATGACGTTGTCGCCGTCGTCGACATGCGGGGTGAAGGTGGGCTTGTGCTTGCCGCGCAGACGGTTGGCGATGATGGTGGCGAGACGGCCGACGACGAGACCCTCGGCGTCGATCAGCACCCACTTCTTCGTCACCTCCGCAGGCTTCTGCGAAAAGGTCTTCATGGTTTTCTCTCTCAAGGACCTTCACAAGGAAGGCGTTTCTTGTTGCTTGGATTGGCTTCTTCGAAAGCCAATAGTGAAACGGCGGCCGAAGGGGCCGCTGTTCCGAGGCGGCTTATAGAGGACCGCCATCATGGCGTCAATCGACGTTATCGCAATCGCGTCAATACAAGCTCAATAAAATCAGACAGTTATAGATGTGGTATGAAAATACCCCATCTATTTCTTTGCTTGGGGCGGGATGGAATAGGTTCCTGTGGCGTGGGCCACCGTATGGCGGTCCGGTCCGGCCACGATGTCGCAGTCGAAGACCATCAGGCTCTTGCCCAGCTTCAGGATACGGCAATGCCCCTCGATCAGGCCCGCTCCGGCCTTGCGCACGAAGTTGATGTTGAGGTTCGTCGTGACCGACAGCGCGTCCGGACCCGCATGCGAGAGGACGCAGACATAGCCGCCAATGTCCGCGAGCGTGAAGAGAGCAGGGCCCGATACTGTGCCGCCCGGCCTGAGATGGCGCTCTTCGGCATTCAGCCGAACCACGCATCCGCCCTGAAAGATCTCGATCGCCTGATAATAATCCGACTGCTCGTTGAGTTGCGGGAAAACCTCGGCCAGCAGCGCGTTGACCTCCGCGACCGTCATGACAGGGGTGAGGCTGGACTGTTCGGGCATGTGTTCCTGCGTCTTGGTACAAGCGTCCGTGCCTTCTGGCCGGGACCGCGGCGGTCACCAAACACGTTTGACGGCTGTGCTTCAAGGTTCCACATGCTAGGTTGGAACACGACAGGAAATTCGATCGGGAGATGATCATGGCTGAAGTGGTCGCGCTGAAACGCCAGCCGGAAGGACCGGTGGTCGCCAGCCGCGAAGGCGCCATTCTGACGCTGACGCTGTCGAATCCACCTGCGAATGCCCTGTCTCTCGAAACGATGCAGGCCTTGCAGGTCGAGCTTGACGCTGCGGCGGAGGAGAAGCGGGCGCGCGTGATCGTCATCAATGCCGCCGGCAAGCTGTTCTGCGCGGGCCATGATCTCAAGCAGATGACCGCGCATCGCAGCGATCCCGACGGCGGCAGGGGCTATTTCGAGGAGACATTCGCCGTCTGCTCGCGCCTCATGCAGTCGATCGTGCGCCACCCCAAGCCGATCATCGCCGAGGTTGACGGCATTGCCACAGCCGCCGGCTGCCAACTCGTCGCGTCGTGCGATCTCGCCATCGCGTCGGACAAGGCGACTTTCGGGGTCAACGGCATCAATGTCGGGCTTTTCTGCACAACGCCCGGCGTGGCGCTGGTACGCGGACTGAAGCCCAAGCATGCGATGGAAATGCTGCTCACGGGCGAGATGGTCGACGCCGCCGCCGCCAAGGAATTCGGGCTGGTGAACCGTGTGGTGCCGCGCGAATATCTCAGCCAGGTCGTGAACAAGTACGCGCAAACCATTGCTTCCAAATCACCTTCGACGCTAAGGATGGGAAAAGAGGCTTTCTATGCGCAGGCCGAGATGGGATTGGCTGACGCATACGATCATGCCTCGCGCGTCATGGTGGAGAACATGCTGGCCGCAGACGCGAAAGAAGGCATATCGGCCTTCATCGACAAGCGCACGCCGGAATGGAAGGGCGAATAGGCATGGAGCCGCGCGTCTCGATCGTCACCATCGCGGTGAACGATCTCGAACGCCAGACTGCATTTTATGAGGCGATGGGCCTGACGCGCCATCGTATCGATGACGGAGTCACCTTCTTCCAGATGGGAGGCGTGATACTCGCGCTTTTTCCGAAGGCGAGCGCCGAAGAGGATGCCGGCGTCTGGTTCGGCGAAGGCGTTTCGCGGGTCTATCTGGCGTACAACACGCGTTCGGAAGGCGAGGTGGATGACGTGCTCGGTCTTGCCGAACGCTGCGGAGGCCGGATCGTCAAGCCGGCGGGCCGCGCTTTCTGGGGCGGCTGGTACGGCTATTTTTCCGATCCGGAAGGCAATCTCTGGGAGGTCGCCCACAATCCGGACTTTCCGATCGACGCGGAAGGACGTATTGCGCTGCCCGCATGAACCACGATTCCTACGACAACGCCTACATCGCCGGCATACTCAACTCCGTTAAGACGATTGCTATCGTCGGCGCATCGGCCAACGACGTGAGGCCGAGCTTTTTCGTGACGAAATACCTGCTCGACAAGGGGTTCGACGTCTATCCGATCAATCCGGGGCAGGCCGGCAAGGAAATTCTCGGCCGCATGACCTATGCCAGGCTTGCGGATGTGCCTGTGCCGATCGACATGGTGGATATTTTCCGCGCGTCGGCCATGGTGCCGCCCATCGTCGACGAGGCGCTGGCGCTCGATCCGCTGCCGAAGGTGATCTGGATGCAACTCACCGTGCGCCACGACGAGGCGGCGGCGAAGGCCGAGGCGGCCGGTATCAAGGTCGTCATGAACCGCTGCCCGAAGATCGAATACGGCCGCCTGTCGGGCGAGATAGGCTGGAACGGGGTCAACAGCCGCGTGCTGTCGTCCAGGAAGCCGACCATGCGTTCCGGCTTCCAGAGTTTCGGCATCCGGGTGAAGTGACGGCTCACCGGGCATTGATGCCAATTTAGGACGTTTTGACACGGGAATGGCGTCGTGGCTGCCTGTCATGAAACGTCGTTCTTCCAAATCTTCACCTGGCGGAATTTTCGTCTTTGCTTTTGCCGCGCCGCTTTGCCAAGAATGCGACCGCATTAGAAAGATTTTTCAGGTGAGGAAAAACTGATGTCCCAGCGCGCCCCAGGGTTCAACACGCTTGCCGTCCATGCGGGAGCCAAACCCGATCCGGCGACCGGCGCACGGGCGACGCCCATCTACCAGACCACGTCCTACGTGTTCGACGACGCCGATCACGCTGCGTCGCTGTTCGGGCTGAAGGCGTTCGGCAACATCTACACCCGCATCATGAACCCGACGCAAGCCGTGCTCGAAGAGCGCGTCGCGGCGCTGGAGGGCGGCACGGCAGCGCTCGCCACGGCATCCGGCCACGCCGCGCAGATGCTCGTCTTCCATACCATCATGCGGCCGGGAGAAAATTTCGTCGCCGCCAACAAGCTTTACGGCGGCTCGATCAACCAGTTTGGCCATGCCTACAAGAACTTCGACTGGCAGGTGCGCTGGGCCGACGCCAACGATCCGGCGAGCTTCGAGGCGCAGATCGATGACAAGACCAAGGCGATCTTCATCGAGAGTGTGGCGAACCCGGCCGGCAACTTCGTCGATATCGAGAAGATCGGCGACATCGCGCGCAGGCACGGCATTCCGCTGATCGTCGACAATACGATGGCTTCGCCCTATCTGGTTCGGCCGATCGAGCACGGAGCCGACATCGTCGTCCATTCGCTGACCAAGTTCATCGGCGGTCACGGCAACTCCGTTGGCGGCATTCTGGTCGATGGCGGGACTTTCGACTGGTCGAAGTCCGGAAAGTACCCGATGCTGTCGGAGCCGCGTCCTGAATATGCCGGTATCGTGCTGCACGAGACGTTCGGCAATTTCGCCTTCGCTATCGCGGCGCGGGTGCTCGGCCTGCGCGATTTCGGCCCGGCCATCTCTCCGTTCAACGCCTTCCTGATCCTGACGGGTCTGGAGACGCTTCCGCTGCGCATGCAGCGCCATTCAGACAATGCGTTGACCGTCGCAGGCTGGCTGTCGGATCATCCCAAGGTTGCCTGGGTGGAGCATTCCGGTCTCCCGACCAGCAAAAACCACGCGCTGCAGAAGAAGTATTCGCCGAACGGGGCGGGTGCCGTTTTCACCTTCGGCCTCAAGGGTGGCTACGATGCGGGCGTGAAGTTCGTGGATTCGCTCGAGCTTTTCTCGCATCTCGCCAACATCGGCGACACCAAGTCGCTGGTGATCCACCCGGCCTCGACCACGCACCGCCAGCTTTCGGACGAGCAGAAGATCGCCGCCGGGGCAGGGCCGGACACGGTACGCCTCTCCATCGGCATCGAGGATGCGCAGGACATCATCGCCGACCTC
This sequence comes from Rhizobiaceae bacterium, assembly GCA_023953845.1. NCBI lineage: Bacteria > Pseudomonadati > Pseudomonadota > Alphaproteobacteria > Hyphomicrobiales > Rhizobiaceae > Rhizobiaceae bacterium. The sequence goes on from JAMLJC010000001.1 coordinate 4,113,448, forward strand.
GATCAGGCGCTGTCCAAAGTCTGATCGGCATGGCACAGAGAGGCTCCAGCAGAGGAGCCTCTCGATGACCGCGCCGAAATTCCTGAGCATCGACATCTCCGCCGTGCAGCCGGAGGCGGGAGCACCCGCCAGAGACCGCCTCATTTCCGGCGACCCTAAATTCCTGACATGGAATATCGAGGAGGTCGAAGGCGGCCTCTATGCGGGTATCTGGGAAGCCACGCCCGGAAAGTGGCGCATCCAGTACGACGAGTGGGAGTTCTGCCATATCCTGGCGGGCCTGTCGGTCGTGACCGAGGACGATGGCGAGGCGCGGATCGTGAAACCCGGAGACAGCTTTGTCCTGAGGCCCGGTTTCAGCGGCACCTGGGAAGTCATCCAGACGACCCGCAAGGAATATGTGATCCGGCTTAGGGCCGGATAAGGACGTCGAGCCGCTCCAACCCATGGAAATGATAGACGTCGTTCACGCGCGGTTCTTCAGCGAGGCGGAGTTCCGGCAGCCGGTCGAACAGCACCTTTAGTCCTATCTGCAATTCGAGCCGGGCCAGCGGCGCGCCGATGCAGAAGTGAATGCCGGCGCCGAAGGAGACGTTCTTCTGATCCGTACGGTCTGGCCGGAATTCCGTCGGCGCCTCGAACGATTGCGGGTCATGGTTCGCCATGCCGAGCAGCAGGGCGACCTGCTGGCCCGGCTCCACCGTCACGCCGGGCGCGGCTTCGATCTCGTGATAGGCGTAGCGCGTGAACATGTGCAGCGGCGCGTCGATGCGCAGGCATTCCTCTGTTGCCGCTTCCGTCGCCTCGGGCGTCGCGAAGAAGCGGCGCGGATCGCCGCCCTGCCGCAATATCGTACGGACGGCGTTTCCGGCCTGATGCACCGTCGCTTCATGGCCTGCATTGAGCAGCAGTATCGTCGATGAAATCAGTTCGTCCTCGGAGAGCTTCTGGCCGCCCTCATGCGCCGAAATCAGCAGGGAAAGCAGGTCTTCGCCGGGATTTTCGCGTCGCTGCCTGATGTAGCTCCGCAGGAAAACCGTGAAATCGCGCGCCGCGCGCTCGGCGCGCTCCTCGGTCTCTCGCGTGCGGCCATGCATGTACATGGCGACCATGTCGTGCGACCAGTCGAGCAATTGCGGTCCCATCTGCACCGGAACGCCGAGCATTTCCGCGATGATGGTGATCGGCAGCGGCGCGGCATAGGCCGGCAGCAGATCGATCGTTCCCGTGGCGGGAAAGCGGTCGACCAGTTCGTTGGCGAGCGCTTCGATGCGTGGTCTCAGCCGCTCGACCTGACGCGACACGAAGGCGCGATTCACCAGCGTCCGTAGACGCGTATGAACCGGCGGCTCCAGTTCCAGCATGGAGTTGGCTTCGATCCCGTCGAAGGTCGCGAGATGGGCGCGGCTGCCGTCCGCAGCGACGGAAAGATACCCGCCGGGTCGCTCGCGCCCGAAACGGCGGTCGCGCAGCAGGCGGTTGACGTCTTCGTAGCGGCCGAAGCACCAGAGGCCGTAGTCTTCCCAGAAGAATACGCCGCCCTGTTCGTGGAGCCAGCGATAGGCTTCATACGGATTCCGGAAGAACGCCCGCTCGTGCGGGTCGAGCCGCAGCCGGCGGCCAGCAGGGTCGTAGGCGAGATAGGACGGGCGATCTGTCATCCCGTGCAGATAGCGCGGCTTGCCATGGCCGCGCCAGAGTTTGTAACTGGATGCGAAAAGAGCTCGCGCGCCATTGGAGGTCCTGCTTGAACATCATCGTCTTGGGGGCAGGGATCGCCGGACTGTCGACCGCGTGGTCGCTGGTCAAGCGCGGACACAATGTGACGCTGCTGGAGCAGGGGGCGATTCCGAATCCACTCGCCGCCTCGGGAGATCATCATCGGATCATCCGCCGCGCCTACGGAGCCGCCGCCGGTTATGGCCGTTTGATCACGGAAGCCTACGAGGCTTGGGACGAGCTGTGGTCCGACCTCGGCGAAAGCCACCTCGACCCGCGCGGGTTTCTCTGCATATCCCGCGAAGAAGGCGACGAGGCGGAAGAATATCTGCAAGGCATGCGCGACGGCGGCTACGGCTTCGACTATGTCGAGGCGGCGGAAGCGGCCCGCCGCTGGCCTTTCCTTGAAGCGGACACGTTCCGCTATGCTTTCTTCTCGACAGAGGGCGGTGCGCTGCATTGCCGTCGGATCGCGGCCGGCATCGCAAAATGGCTGCGCGAACACGGCGCCAATGTCTATGAGAACAGCAAGGTCGTCGCGATCGACCGCGACGCTGGCAAGGTCGAACTGGAAAGCGGCGAGATGCTTTCCGCCGATCGCGTCGTGATTACGGCCGGCGCGTGGGTCCTGAAGCTGTTTCCGGAGCTAGGCGCCGAGCTCACCACCTACCGCACGGCGGTCGTCTATCTGGAGCCGCCTGCCGATCTCAGGGCCGCGTGGGCCGAAGCGCCGGTCATCCTCGATGTCGGCGGCACGACGGACGGCTACATCATCCCGCCTTCCGGCGGCGGCGGGCTGAAATTCGGCTCCGGGCTGCACAAGGTGCGGACCAGCGACGCCGACTGGAACCGGGAGCCGGTGGAAGGCGAGGGCGAGGCGATCCGCAACCTCTTCGCGCCGCCCATGAAGCGGATCGGGGAGTATGAGGTCACCAGTGTCGTCACCTGCGCCTACACGTTTACGGACGACGAGCGCTTCACGGCGGGCGAGTTCGGAACATGCCTCGTCGTCTCGGCCTGCTCGGGGCACGGCTACAAGTTCGGCGCCTCGGTCGGGCGGCGGGCTGCCGAAGCGGTCGAAAGCGGCGGCATCGACGATTTCAGGCGGTGGCTGCGCGCCGAGGCCTAGCCAGGGTCTGCCGGGCCATTAACCTGAACGGCCGGAAGCGATACCTGCCCAACCGGGCGGCCTTGCGCAGGCCGTGGCAGCCATCCTATCTAGGGATTAACCAGCCAATCCCGATTCTGAGCATTTTTCACCGGAATCGCGTCCAACAAGGGACAGTGATGAAGAATCCCGTCGAGACCTACATGAACCTCGTGCCGATGGTGGTCGAGCAGACCAATCGCGGCGAGCGCGCCTATGACATCTTCTCGCGCCTGCTCAAGGAGCGCATCATCTTCATCACCGGTCCGGTCGAAGACGGCATGGCGACCCTGGTCTGCGCGCAGCTTCTGTTTCTCGAAGCCGAGAACCCGAAGAAGGAGATCAATCTTTACATCAATTCGCCGGGCGGCGTGGTGACGTCGGGCATGGCGATCTACGACACCATGCAGTTCATCAAGCCGGCGGTGGCGACGCTCTGCGTCGGGCAGGCGGCGTCCATGGGCTCGCTGCTGCTTTGCGCCGGTCACAAGGACATGCGCTTCGCCACGCCGAATGCGCGCATCATGGTGCACCAGCCCTCGGGCGGTTTTCAGGGGCAGGCCTCCGACATCGAGCGTCACGCGCAGGACATCATCAAGCTGAAGCGCCGGCTGAACGAGGTCTATGTCAAGCATACCGGACGGGACTACGAGACCATCGAGCGGACGCTCGACCGCGACCACTTCATGACGGCCGACGAGGCAAAGGATTTCGGTCTGATCGACAAGGTGATCACCACCCGTGAAGCCATGGAGACGGCGGTCGGCGTCTGATAGGATGCGAATGACCACCCGAAGCGACAGCAGTGGATATTGACGCCTTACTGCGGCAATTCCGTCACAATTTGCTGTTTCCTCGTTCTCGCCCAGGCCCTACGTTAAGCCAAAATTGAGTTTCGGCGGCTTAGCTTCGAAAGGGGATATGTCCGTATCGTGAATGCGGATTCGGGTGCAGAGCGTCTAGAGTTTGGAATTCTGCCAGCCAAAACTGTTGGCAGAGGCGTGCGGACGCCTTAACTTGCTGGTAAGGCTTGCGTTGCAGGCAACTAAGGGCGCCGCTTTCCGGGCGGCGCCAAGAAGGACTGAGAAGGCATGAGCAAGGTCAGCCACGGCGGCGGTGATTCCAAGAACACCCTCTACTGCTCGTTCTGCGGCAAGAGCCAGCACGAGGTTCGCAAACTGATCGCGGGTCCCACCGTCTTCATCTGCGACGAGTGCGTCGAGCTCTGCATGGACATCATCCGCGAGGAGAACAAGACCTCGATGGTGAAGTCCCGCGAGGGCGTGCCGACCCCGCAGGAGATACTCAAGGTTCTTGACGATTATGTGATCGGCCAGCCCTACGCCAAACGCGTGCTGTCGGTGGCGGTCCACAATCACTACAAGCGCCTCGCGCATGCGGGCAAGAACAACGACGTCGAACTGGCCAAGTCCAACATTCTGCTGATCGGCCCGACCGGCTGCGGCAAGACGCTGCTTGCCCAGACGCTGGCCCGCATCATCGACGTGCCGTTCACCATGGCCGACGCCACGACGCTGACCGAGGCCGGCTATGTCGGCGAGGATGTCGAGAACATCATCCTGAAGCTGTTGCAGGCGGCCGACTACAATGTCGAGCGGGCGCAGCGCGGAATCGTCTACATCGACGAGATCGACAAGATCTCCCGCAAGTCGGACAATCCCTCGATCACCCGCGACGTGTCGGGCGAGGGCGTGCAGCAGGCGCTGCTGAAGATCATGGAAGGCACGGTTGCCTCCGTTCCGCCGCAGGGCGGCCGCAAGCACCCGCAGCAGGAATTCCTGCAGGTCGACACGGCGAACATCCTGTTCATCTGCGGCGGCGCGTTCGCCGGCCTCGACAGGATCATCTCGGAGCGCGGCCGCAAGACGTCGATCGGCTTCGGCGCGAGCGTGGCCTCGCCGGAGGATCGCCGCACGGGCGACCTGTTCCGTATGGTGGAGCCCGAGGACCTGCTGAAATTCGGCCTCATTCCCGAGTTCGTGGGCCGTCTGCCGGTTCTGGCGACGCTCGAGGATCTCGACGAGGAAGCGCTGATCCAGATCCTGACCGAGCCGAAGAACGCTCTGGTGAAACAATACCAGCGGCTGTTCGAGATGGAGAATGTCGACCTGACCTTCCATGAGAACGCCCTGTCGGCCATCGCCAAGCGCGCAATCGAGCGCAAGACTGGCGCGCGGGGTCTCCGTTCGATCATGGAAGCGATCCTGCTCGACACCATGTTCGAGCTGCCGGCGCTGGAAGGCGTGCGCGAGGTGGTGATCTCCGACGAGGTTGTCACCGGCAGTGCCCGGCCGCTCTACATCTATTCCGAGGCCAAGGAGAAGAAGGGGCCGGTCAGCGCTTGACCGACCTGCCTTCATGACGATCCGCGACGGCGCCTGCGGGCGCCGCTTTCGTGTCCGGTCGAAGGGTGTGGGCGCTGGATTGCACCATGGCGACGAGCGCCTTGCGGTCGACCTTTCCATTGATGTTGAGCGGCATCGGCTCAACAATATGAATCTCGGCCGGCACCATGTAGTTTGGGAGTGTCAGGCGCATTCGTGCGCGTATATCGTCCGGCGAAAGCGTCGTGCTCGCACAGAAGCCGATGAGACCTTCGGCTGAGCCGAAATTGACCGGCCAGGCGATCGTCGCCACCGTTTCCGTACCGGCAGCTTTGCGCAGATGCGCGTCGATCTCCTCCAGTTCGATGCGGTTGCCTTTCACCTTGACCTGATTGTCCATGCGTCCCAGGTGATGATAGGTGCCGTTTTCATCCTGTCGTCCGAGATCGCCGGTCAGATACCAGCGCTGTCCGTCGATGAGTCGGAAGCGGTCAGCGGTCTGCCCGGGTGCATTGAAGTAGCCGATGGCAAGCTGCGGACCTGAAAGCGCGATCTCGCCCGCCTGGCCAGCTTCGACCGGCTGTTGCTTCTCATCGAGAATGGCCACGGTTGTTGTGTCGTAGGGGCGCCCTATCGCGAGCGTCCCGCGTTCCGGGGTCGCGACAGGCGGCTCGGTCAGCGTCTGGCGCATGCAGACGACCGTGGCCTCGGTAGGTCCGTATATATTCTCGACGACACCGGACGGCGTTGCCTCGGCCCAGGCCTGGGCGACGGTGACGGGCAGGGGCTCGCCGCAGAAGATGGACAGGCGAAGGCTTGGGAAAATGCCTGGTTTGAGCGCGCCGAGGCGCCGCATCGTGGCAGCGATCGTCGGCACGGAGAGCCAGACGCTGATCTCATGGCTGCGGATGAAATGCGCCGGAGCCACGAGATCGAGCTGCGACATCAGATGGAGCGAACTCCCCGCGCGCCAGGCCAGGAACATGTTGTGGACTGTGAGATCGAAAGTGACATCGCAGCATTCTCCGATCCGGTCTTTCTCCGTAAATCGCGTCCACGGCTCCGTCTGGTCGAGATAGTGCTGAAGCGCCGCGGAGGCGATGACCACGCCTTTCGGTGTCCCCGTCGTGCCTGACGTGAAGATGACATAGGCCGGGTGACCTGGCGAGACGGGCACCGGCTCGTCCAGCGCATCGCCCGGCAGAGCGTCGAGGCGCAAGGCCCGATCCACCCGTCCATTGCCTGCGGGCGCGACGATCAGTTCAGGCGCCGCCGCGAGAACGCCGGCTGTGAGCAGGCTTTCGCCTGTGCTATCGACGACCAGCGCATCGAGATCGAGCATCCGCAGCAGTTCGACGAGGCGTGCCTCCGGCCATTTCTGGTTGAGGGGAACATAGGTGCCGCCCGACCATGCCGTCGCGATGATGCCGGCATAAGCCTCCATGCTGCGCGTCGCGAGGATGCCGACGCGCCCGGACCGGCGCGCGGAAGCCAGCCGGGCAGCCAATCTCGAGGCAAGCCCCGAAAGCGCAAAATAATTGTGGGTGACGCTGCCGACTACCAGCGCCGGCAGATGAGCATGGCGGCGTGCAGTATCGAAGAATGACCGCGCGGCGTTGAACCGATTTCGCATGTGTTCCCCGAGGTCGCCGGGCGAGCGGTCTCGCACTTCGGATGACGATCCGACGAACCTCATACATTGTTAAACAAAACTCAATTCCTGTCGGCTCTCTTTGTCACTCTTAGGATGGGGAGCCGCTATGCGGGACGAGAAATTCGGGGCGGTCAGGCGCCTTCTTACCGAAAAGCTTGTCGATCGGGGCGACACGCGTCACTTGTCGGATGATGATTCGCTGTTCGCCGCCGGCCGCCTCGATTCGATGGCCGCGCTTGAAGTGATGATGCTGCTTGAATCGACCTATGGAATCGATCTTGCCGATGCCGACTTCGACGTCTCAAGGATCGATACGCTGCGCGAGCTGCGGGCGCTTGTGAACGGGGCCGCCGGCTAGGTCATGCCCCCAGGAGATGGAGCAGAAAGCCTGTCCTCTCCGCAAGCGACGTATGCGCGCCTTCATCGGAAAAGATCTGAGCGACGCAGAAGAAGCCGATCACCGTCACCCGTGGCAGAATCTCGTAGCGCAGGACGCCGTCCTCGGGCCGCGGTCGGCGTGAGGCAAGCTGCGAGGCGATCAGCGCCACTGTGAGGGCCAGCGCGTAGACCGCATAGGAATCGAACATGGCGAGCGTCTTCAGCGGTCCGATATCGGCGAAAAGATGCACCTGCGAGAGGATCGAGAAAATCATGTTGCCGACAAAGGCGGCGCAGAAGGTGGCGAAGGCGATGCGAAGCCTGGGCCATTTCTTGAAGAACCGGACGAACGCCGGATAAAAGAAGAAGTCGACAAGCAATTCCTTGAAATAGAAGAGATAGCGGTTCCAGAACTCGGCGATCGACCGCGCGGTCAATGGTCGCGCCATGCCGCGCGGAATGCCATAGCCGCACATGCGGATGACGGCGACGAGCGTGTGAACGAGCGCTCCCAGCGAAATCACGTTGAACAGAAATGCCTTGATCAACACCGTCCAGCTAAGAGCAATGCCGTAAGAACTTGCGCCGGCCGTGTCGGCGATGGCCTGCTGCAATGTCGGCAGTCCGGCCATGTCATAGGCGCCTGCTTCCAGCATGCGGCAGACACATGCGAGCATGGTCGCCCATACAATGAGCTTCAGAGCCCGCAACCGGACGGCCGCCAGTTCCGCCGGCTCATGCGCCTCGAATTTGCGTAGATAGGACAGGCCTTTGAACGGTATGGATGGGCCGCTCCAGAACGGCCTGACGAATCCGACATGGATTGCAGTGCGGACATCTCCTTGTGCGCGGATGTCGGCCATGCCGTAGGCCAGGAAGAAAAAGGAAGCCGCCATCATGACGATGAGCGACCAGATCAGGCCGTAGGAGGCCGTCGTCGGCGAAAGCGCACCGCCGACGACCAGCAGGGCGAAGAAGACCACCGTCTGGCTGATGAGAGACCGGCGAACCGGAAGAGCGCGGGGGTAGCGGCTGGCGAGACGGCCGACGACGTAGAAAATGGCAAGAAAAGCGATGGCCAACGGCGTATAGGACGCCAAGGCGGGGAGTTCGGCCATCGCGAACTCGGGCGGATAGACACGTTCGGAGAACTCGATCTGTTGCTGGGTCCGGTATGGCCGCAGACAGAAATACACAGCTCCGGAAGCCGCCATGATGATCAGCTTGCGGTGTGGCGCAGCGATGCAGGCCGCGACCGTCAAGGCGATGAGCGCAGACGCCGCGAGCGACAGCTGGCGTCCGGCCAGCAGCGCGAGCACAAATCCCGCGTAGATGAGGATCTTGCCGTAGCAGGTCTGCGCCAGCGCGAGCACGCGTGGATTGGTGTCCATGCCGAGCCAGGCTTGCCGCCATTGCGCAAGTTTGCCCAGACCTTGCAATGATCGGGCGGCTCGCGCGGATTGCGTGCTGGTCGCTGATCCCATGTCTTCCCTCGCCACACCCTCAAGATGGTGCCTGCATAGCCCGCAAATTGCTCATTTTCGCCTAATTCGGAAGCTAGGCGGGCCGAACGGGAATACTCTCCGCGGTTATGCCGCCGAGGAAGCGGAACAGAAGGCGCCTCCATTGCCGCAAGGTGCGTCCGGCACTTGATCTTTGTGCGATGCAACGCCAACTAACGTCCTGAAGGTCGTGGAGTTTGAAATCCGTGCTGCTCGTCCCGTTCGAAATGAACGGTAGGCGGAATGGCTCCCGGCCATTAATATGGGATTCGCGGTTGGCTACAGGCGGCCGTGAAGAAAGGTAAGACAATGGCCAGAACACCCCGGGCTTCCGGCAGCGGCGTTTTCGCAGTTCTCCCACTGCGCGATATCGTCGTGTTCCCTCATATGATCGTCCCGCTCTTCGTCGGGCGCGAAAAGTCGATCAAGGCGCTGGAAGAGGTCATGGGCGCCGAGAAGCAGATCCTTCTCGCCACCCAGATGAATGCGGCGGACGACGATCCTGCGTCTGACGCCATCTACGAGATCGGCACGCTCGCCAATGTGCTGCAGCTCCTGAAGCTCCCGGACGGCACCGTGAAGGTGCTGGTCGAAGGCACCGCGCGCGCCAAGATCAACCAGTTCACCGATCGCATCGATTTCCACGAGGCGAGCGCCTCGGTGCTTGCGGAGCCCGAGGAGGACGAGGTCGAGATCGAGGCGCTGGCGCGCTCCGTCGTCTCGGACTTCGAGAACTATGTGAAGCTCAACAAGAAGATTTCGCCGGAAGTCGTGGGCGCGGCTGGCCAGATCGAGGACTACTCGAAGCTGGCGGACACCGTCGCCTCGCATCTCGCGATCAAGATTCCGGAGAAGCAGGAAATCCTCGGCACGCTGTCCGTCAAGGAGCGGCTGGAGAAGGCCATGGGCTTCATGGAGGCCGAAATCTCCGTGCTTCAGGTGGAGAAGCGCATCCGCTCGCGCGTCAAGCGCCAGATGGAGAAGACCCAGCGCGAATACTACCTCAACGAGCAGATGAAGGCGATCCAGAAGGAGCTCGGCGAGGGCGAGGACGGCCGCGACGAGGTCGCCGAGCTTGAGGAGCGCGTCAAGAAGACGAAGCTCTCCAAGGAGGCCCGCGAGAAGGCGAATGCCGAGCTGAAGAAGCTCCGGACCATGTCGCCCATGTCGGCCGAGGCGACCGTCGTGCGCAACTATCTCGACTGGCTGCTGTCGCTGCCCTGGGGCAAGAACTCCAAGGTCAAGCATGACCTGAACTTCGCCCAGGAGGTGCTCGACACCGACCATTACGGGCTGGACAAGGTCAAGGAGCGCATCGTCGAGTACCTTGCCGTCCAGAGCCGCCAGCGGAAGATCAAGGGTCCGATCCTCTGCCTCGTCGGCCCTCCCGGCGTCGGCAAGACCTCGCTCGGCAAGTCGATCGCCAAGGCGACCGGACGCGAGTTCGTGCGCATGGCGCTGGGCGGCGTGCGTGACGAGGCCGAGATCCGCGGTCACCGCCGCACCTATATCGGGTCGATGCCCGGCAAGGTGCTGCAGTCGATGAAGAAGGCCAAGAAGTCCAATCCGCTCTTCCTGCTCGACGAGATCGACAAGATGGGCATGGATTTCCGCGGCGATCCGTCATCGGCGCTGCTGGAAGTGCTCGATCCGGAGCAGAACTCGACCTTCATGGATCATTACCTCGAGGTCGAATACGACCTGTCGAGCGTCATGTTCGTGACCACGGCGAATACGCTGAACATTCCCGGTCCGCTGATGGACCGCATGGAGATCATCCGTATCGCCGGCTACACGGAGGACGAGAAGGTCGAGATCGCCAAGCGGCATCTGCTGCCGAAGGTGGTTCGCGACCACGCGCTCCAGCCGAAGGAGTTCTCGGTCAGCGAGGACGCGATCCGCGGGGTCATCCAGACCTATACGCGGGAAGCGGGCGTGCGCAGCCTCGAGCGCGAGCTGATGAAGCTCGGACGCAAGGCGGTCACGGAAATCCTCAGGACCAAGAAGAAGTCGATCAAGATCACGCCGGCCAATCTGGCCGACTATCTGGGCGTGCCGCGTTTCCGCTATGGCCAGATCGACGGCGAGGATCAGGTCGGTGTCGTGACTGGTCTTGCCTGGACCGAGGTCGGCGGCGAACTGCTGACGATCGAAGGCGTCATGATGCCCGGTAAGGGAAAGATGACGGTGACGGGCAACCTGAAGGACGTGATGAAGGAGTCGATCTCGGCTGCAGCATCCTATGTCCGCAGCCGCGCCATCGACTTCGGCATCGAGCCGCCGCTGTTCGACAAGCGGGACATCCACGTGCACGTGCCGGAAGGCGCGACGCCGAAGGACGGTCCGTCTGCCGGAACGGCGATGGCGACGGCGATCGTGTCGGTCCTCACCGGCATCCCGGTCCGCAAGGACGTGGCGATGACGGGCGAGATCACGCTGCGCGGCCGTGTCCTGCCGATCGGCGGTCTGAAGGAGAAGCTGCTTGCAGCGCTTCGCGGCGGCATCAAGAAGGTGCTGATCCCGGAGGAAAACGCCAAGGATCTGGCGGATATTCCGGAGAATGTGAAGAGCGGCATGGAGATCATTCCGGTCAGCCGCGTCGGCGAGGTGCTGAAGCACGCGCTGGTGCGGATGCCGGAGCCGATCGAGTGGAGCGAACCGGCCGAGACGCCGGCGCCGAAGGTCGATCCGGCCACCGATGCGGGCAAGTCGCTCGCTCATTGAGCCGGCATAGGCCGAACCATCGCAAAAGCCGGGCCCCGCGCCCGGCTTTTCTGTGAGAAACCGCAGAATTCTGCGGTTTTTCTCGTTTCTGAGCGATATTCTCGCTTGGTTCGGACGGCGCTTCTTTCTAATGTCCGTTCCTCCCGGCAGACTCGCGGGTCGCCGGTTCTCTGATGGAAGGAAACAACTGATGAACAAGAACGAACTCGTCTCTGCCGTCGCCGAGGCTGCCAAGCTGTCCAAGGGCGATGCCCAGTCGGCGGTGGATGCGGTATTCTCCGTCATCACCTCGGAGCTGAAGAAGGGCGGCGATGTCCGTCTGGTCGGCTTCGGCAACTTCTCCGTCTCGAAGCGCGCTGCCTCGACCGGCCGCAACCCGCAGACCGGCGCGGAAGTGAAGATCCCGGCCCGCACCGTGCCGAAGTTCTCGGCGGGCAAGGGCCTCAAGGACGCCGTCAACTGAGGCGTCGCCGCATCAAGACGAGACAAGCCGGGCCCTGTCCCGGCTTTTTCGTTTCAGGCGGCCTTTTTCTTCTGCAGGTACCGGCGAGGGGAGATGCCGGTCATACGGCGGAACATGGTGGTGAAGGCCGGCACGCTGTCGTAGCCGAGGTCCAGCGCCACGCGTGTCACGGGCTGCCCTTCCGCCAGCCTGGGCAGCGCGGCGAAAATGCAGGCCTGCTGGCGCCAGGTCGAGAGGCTGAGATTGGTTTGGCGGTGAAAATTGCGGGTGAAGGTGCGGCGGCTCATGCCGAGTTGATCCGCCCAGTCCTCGATCGCGGCGCGGGACGACGGATTTCGGACGAATGCCTGGCACAGTGCCGCCAGTTTCGGGTCTGTCGGCAGCGGCAGGGCAAGCGGCACTTCGCGAAGATTGGGGATTTCATGCAGCAGCAGCGTGGAGAGCAACCCGAAGCGCTGGCTGCCGGCGTCGCGTTCGGCCTCGCGTGACACCTCGACGATCAGGCTGCGCACGAAATCGGTGACCTCGACGACCCGCAGCTTCTGCGTGGGGCCGCTGAGCGCGCCCGGTTCCGCATAGATCGAGTGCATTTCGACGTCGCCGAGTATATCGACCGCATGTTCGATTCCGGCCGGAATCCACATGGCATGATCGGGCGGCACCATCCAACGGCCGGCATTGGTCATCACCATGACCACGCCGTGCAGGGCCTGCAGCAACTGGGCCCGGCTGTGGCGATGCATGGGTACATGAAGGCCGTCCGGATAGACGGCTGGAATCGCCACCAGCGCGCCGTGCGACCTTTCCAGCCAGTCCAGCCGGCGCGCGTGGAGATAGGAAAAGCCTTCCCTGTCCTCCGGTTCGATTCGTCCCCGCATTCTGGCCCACTCGCGTAAGAAATGGACCGAAGCACGAAGGAAGGGTGACGGCAAGAGGCGTAGTAGGGCAGCCGGCTTGGTCGGACCAGCCGCCAGGAGACAGAATTGACCGATACCGCAGCTTCCAGCCGCCCGATCGCGCCGAGTGTCGCTACGAACACTGCGATGGCCGTGATCTTCGCGATCAGCCTCAGCCACATGATCAACGACATCATGCAGTCGCTGCTTGCGGCGATCTATCCGATGCTCAAGGACGGCTATCGCCTGGATTTCTGGCAGATCGGGCTGCTGACCCTGACGTTCCAGGTTACCGCGTCGCTGCTTCAGCCGCTGGTCGGCATCTATACGGACAAGCGGCCGATGCCTTACTCGCTGGCATTCGGCATGGGTTCGACATTGATCGGGACGCTGCTGATCGCCTTTTCCGCGCAATATGTGCTGCTGCTGATCGGTTCGGCCTTCATCGGCATAGGCTCGTCCATCTTCCACCCGGAAGCGTCGCGCGTTGCGCGTCTGGCCTCCGGCGGGCGCTTCGGCCTCGCCCAGTCGCTCTTTCAGGTTGGCGGCAACTTCGGGCAGTCGCTCGGGCCACTCCTCGCCGCTTTCATCGTGGTGCGCGGCGGTCAGAGCAGCGTGGCCTGGTTTTCCCTGCTGGCGCTGGTCGGTGTCGGGCTCTTGTGGTGGATCGGCGACTGGTACAACCGCAACCGGGTGGTGGTGGCGAAGAAGGCGTCAGCCGCCGTGTCCGCCGTGACCCGGCCGCGCCTCGTCGTAGCGCTTCTGGTGCTGGTGGCGCTGACCTTCAGCAAGAACGCCTATATGGCCAGCATTTCCAGTTACTACACTTTCTACGTCATCGAAAAGTTCGGCGTTTCCGTGCAGAACTCGCAGGTGCTGCTGTTCCTGTTTCTTTTCGCAGCGGCGGTAGGAACGGTGATTGGCGGACCGATCGGCGACCGCTTCGGCGCGAAGTTCGTCATGTGGTTCTCGATTCTCGGCTGCCTGCCGTTCACGCTGGCGCTGCCCTATGTCGACAGCCTGCTATGGACAGCGGTGCTGAGCATGATCATCGGCGTCATCATGGCGTCGGCGTTCCCGGCGATCGTTGTGTTCGCACAGGAACTGTTGCCGGGCCGTGTCGGCATGGTTGCCGGCATCTTCTTCGGCTTCGCCTTCGGCATAGGCGGCATCGCGGCCGCCGTGCTCGGCGTCGTCGCCGACCATCGCGGCATCGACTACGTTTACTGGATGTGCTCGTACCTGCCGGCGCTGGGTCTGCTGACGATATTCCTGCCAAGCACCCGAGCGCTCCGCTAGGAGCAGAACCCCCAAGGCGAGGGCGCTACCGGACTGCCTTCCAGAGTCCGGTTTCAGGCAGCGTGGCCGGCCGCGAGAAGGTCACGACATTGTCGGTGCTGTTTACCTCACATGCGGCCACCGGATTCGGTCCCGCCTGCGTGAAGCCGGTCGCGCGATGATGCTCCAGATGCGCGATGTTCGTATCGGACGCGTGCAGCCGGCTCTGGCGCGACAGGAGCTCCAGAAGTTCCGGTCGCATCCCGTCGCCGCGGGCGGCCGCGATCGCGTGAAAAGAGAGAAGTCCGAACATGACGATCCTTTCGGGTTACCGGCGCTAAGTCGCTCACGACGGCAAGGGTTCCTCTCGGCCGGCCTGGTCGCCGGCCCGAATATCGAAGGTGCCGAAAAGGGTGCCTGGGGATGCTGGCTCGTGCGAGCCAGCGAACTCATTGAAAGGGCTGGAGTATCGTCAGATGCCGAACTCCACGCCCCCCTTTGAGCTGGTCGTCAGTTGCCGCATGCAGGCCGTCGGCTCGATGCCTTCGCCCTGACACTCCGTCGCGCCGTTGATCAGCACACGCGTGATCTTGGTGCAGTCCGTGTTCGCCAGCTCGAAGCGGGTGACTTTCGTCTTGCCCGCCGGCAGTTCCTTGAAGTCGAGAACGGTCAGCCTGTCGACGACGCCAAGCTCGTTGAACAGGGCCACCTCGAAAGCGGCGCGGGAAAGCTCCGCGCCGAGGTTATTCTTCACGACGAAGGTGAGCCGGCAGCCCTTTTCCGATGGTTGAACAGCGTTCAGTTCGAGCTGAAGGGCCGGTTTCGCATCTTGCGCGAAGGCTGTTGATGCCGCAGCGCAAGCGAAGATGGCGGTAAGAAGCGATCTGAACCGCATGTTTATCCTCCGAAGCGCATGGTGGCGGCGAACTTGACCGAGACACCGGGCTCATACAGCGTCTCGGTGCTGGCGGCATTGAGCGGCCTGGCGTATTTTTCGTCAAGCAGGTTGTCGACGCGCAGATCGAACTTCAGATTGTCGTTGTGGCGGTAGGACGCGAACGCATTCACCAGCGTGTAGTCATCCGCGAACTCGTTGCCCTTCGGCTTGCCGTTGTATTGCACCTCGCCGCCGACGGTCAGACGGTCGTCGAGGAAGCGGAACCCGACCTGGCCGGTGACCTGGGAGGATGGCGTCGTGGCAAGATCGGCGCGCTCGCCTTCATAGGAAATCGTGTGTCCGTCAATGATCGAGGCCGATAGTCCGAGGAAACCCCAGGACGCGTCGTAGACGCTTTCGAACTCGAAGCCGTCGATCTTGGCCTTTGCGAAGTTCTGGTACTGGAAACAGATCGGGATGGAACCGCCGCGGAAGCAGCCGCTGGTCGGATCGAAGGCGGAAAGGGTCACGCCGTCGATGTAGTCGTCGACGTCGTTGTTGAAGTAAGCAGCCTTGATGCGCAACGCGTCGCCGGTGGCGATGACGCTGTCGGCCTTGTAGTTGACGCCGAATTCCCACGTTTTGCCGGTTTCCGGCTTGAGGTTGGGGTTGGGCAGGAATGGGAAGCTCACGCCCGCCGGATGCAGCCCGCTGATCAGCGTTTCCGAGAGCGACGGCGAGCGATAGCCCTCCGCATAGGTGCCGTAGAATTGCAGGCCGGCGAGGCTGCCTTCGTCGAAGGGAGAGACGCCCACCGATATGCGAGGCGAAAGATGGTCGCCGGAGGTTTCGGTGTTCTCGCCCTTCAGCTTGTAGTCGTCATAGCGGAGGCCACCAAGCACTTCGAGCCAGTTCCAGGTAAGCTTGTCCTGGATATAGGCGCCCCAGATGGTGCGGTCGCCTGAGGGCGTGTAGAAGCTGTCGCCGCCTGCGGTGCCGGTCGTGTCGACGTTATCGCCTACCCAGTCCGCGCCGTAGGTAAGTTCGTGCGCAACCGCGCCGGTCTCGAAACGGGAGGTGTTCCAGGCATCGATGCTGGTGGTGCCGATGTCGTAGTTGGCGGTAGAGCCCGCCGGCAGCGTGATCCGCTGGCCGGTGACCGGATCGAAACGACCGCCGAGCGGCACGAGGCTGATCTGATCAAGTTCAGCGGCGTTGTAGGCGACGTTGATGTGGAGATCGAGCCAGCTCCTGGCATCGTCGGTAATGTTGTAGCGGCCCGTGAAGGTATTCTGCTTCAGGTCGATGTCATAGGCGGTCTGGCCGCCGCTGACCTCGCTCCAGCTGTCGTCGGCGCCGATCCAGCCGAGCTTCAGCTCGCTGTTTTCCGTCGGCTTGATGGTCGCCTTCAGCATGCCGCTCAGCACGTCGAAGCCGGTGCCGGGCACCGTGTCGCCGCCGCCGGCCTCGTAGTCGTCGTAGTCGCGATAGACGATGTTGCCCAATGCGCTCACGGAGTCATTGAAGCGATAGGCGCCGGTGGCGCTGGTGGTCACGCCTTCGCCGTTGGTCTCGTACATGGCCGTGGTTGATACGGCCCAGTTCTCTTCCGGCTTCAGGAAATCCTCGGCGTCCTTGGTCTCGAAGAATACGACGCCCCCAATGGCGCCCGAGCCGTAGGTGTTCGCAATCGGACCGCGAATGACATCCACCGACTTCACCAGTTCCGGATCGATCCAGAAGGTCGATTGCGGCCCATGATCCGAACGCTGGAAATTCTGGCGCGCGCCGTCGAGTATGACGGCGACACGGCCGAAATCCTGAAGGCCGCGGATGTTGACGCTGGAACTCAGGCGGCGCGCGTCGGTCTGCATGGTGACGCCGGGCACGCCGAAGAGAATGTCGGATGTGGTCGCGGCCATCCGGCGCTCTATCTGCTGCTGATCGACCTGGCTGGCGGAGCCCAGCGTTTCGAGCGCCGAATCCCCGGTGCGGCTGCTGACGAGGATCTCGTCGAGCATCGTCGAGTTGCCGTTGTCCGCCGCGCTCTGTTCGGTGGTTTCCGCGGGCGCCTGCGTCGCTGCATCCTGCGCCATGGTGGCAGCGGTTGTCAGCACGAGACCGGCGGCGCTGGCCAGCAAAGCGGCCTTCAGCCTGCCCGAACGTCCGCCAACCATTCGCGCCGTTGTCCATCCGGCCGCCTTGTTGTCCCGCAATTCCATAATTCCCCGCTCCTCAAAACTCTGCTCAGGCATCCTTCTGCCTTGGCTATGCCGGCGCTGTTAAAAACTTGACTCGTCAACTCCGGTATTGCACTGACTATTAAAGCTGATAATTAGTGTCAACAATTCGCGTGACGATTCAGGAAGGCGAGGGGGCGGGTGTTGCCCATTAGCCGCAGAAAGGACCGAGCCATGAACACGCACAACCCCAAGAGCTTCCAGTTCCGCTATGCCCGGCCGGCGGAAGGCGTTGCCTACCGTCCTCCGCTGGACCGGATGTCGGTGCGCACGCTGTCGAGCGAATCGCTCTTCCAGCGCGGCGAGCACGAGATCGGCATCGCGCACGGAGAATCGCTTTACAGGCTGAAGATCACCCGGCAGGGAAAGCTCATCCTGAATAAATAGGACCCGGAATGGACCAGCATACGAAGCCGTCGCCGCAGGCGATCGTGCGGGCGCGTGTCGACAATCCGAAGATACGCGAAAGAGACCTTGCGACGCAGCTCGGCATCTCCGAAGCCGAGCTTGTTGCGGCGCATTGCGGCGACGGCGTTTTGCGCATCGAGCCGCGTGTGAACGATCTGCTGGTCGGCCTTGGAGCGGTCGGCGAGGTCATGGCCCTGACGCGCAACGAGAGCGTCGTGCATGAGAAGATCGGCGTCTACGAGAATGTCGAGCCGGGCGAACACGCCGCGCTCGTGCTCGGCGAGCAGATCGACCTGCGCGTTTTTCCGAAAGCGTGGAAATACGGCTTCGCGGTCGAAAAGCGGGACGGCGACGATATCCGTCGCAGTCTGCAATTCTTCGATGCGAGCGGCGAGGCAGTGCATAAGGTTCATCTGCGCGCTGCCTCGAATCTTTATGCATATCAGAAGCTTGTATCGGAACTTGAAAGTACCGGACAGAGCCGCACGCTGGATGTTGTGCCATTGCCCGGCGAAGACGCCGGCACGTCGGAGACGTCGGCCAGCGTCGAGGATCTTCGCGATCGCTGGAGCCGGATGACGGATGTCCACCAGTTCTTCGGTATCCTGAAGGCGTTGAAGCTGAATCGCCGGCAGGCCATGCGCATGGTCGGCAAGGACTACGCATGGTCGATGCCCGTCGATAGCGTCGCTGCCGTGCTCAGCCATGCCGCCCAGCAGGCGCTGCCGATCATGTGCTTCGTCGGCAATCGCGGCTGCATACAGATCCATTCGGGGCCTGTTCAATCCATCAAGCCGATGGGGCCGTGGATCAACGTCATGGACGAGACGTTCCATATGCACCTGCGTACCGACCACATCGCGGAGGTGTGGGGCGTCCGCAAGCCGAACACGGACGGGCACGTCACGTCGGTGGAGGCCTATGATGCCGCCGGCAGGCTGATCATCCAGTTCTTCGGCAAGCGCGAGGAAGGTCAGCACGAGCGCGAGGACTGGCGGTTTCTCGTCGAGAATATGCCGCGCATCGACTCGCCTGTTGCCGCCTGACGCGACAGGGCCTAGAAAGTAGAGTTATGTCTGCAAGTTTTTCGATCCGCCGGCTGCGCGGGCTGACGTCCGCCGCAATGGGCATGCTTGCCACGTTGCTTCCTGCTGCGGCCGATGAAACTCCGGTGCTGCCAGACACATCGCGCGTGGTTTCGATCGGTGGCGCCATCACCGAGATCGTCTACGCGCTGGGCGAGGAGAAGATGCTGGTGGGCAGGGATTCGACCAGCGTCTATCCCGAGGCGGCATTCGCGCTTCCCGATGTAGGCTATATGCGCCAGCTTTCGCCGGAAGGCGTCCTCTCGGTGAACCCGAGCGGAATCCTGGCATTGCAGGGTAGCGGGCCGAAAGAGGCCGTCGACGTGCTCAAGAAGGCGAGCGTTCCATACGTGGAGATCAGGGAAAGCTACGATCACGCGGGTATCGTCGAACGCATCCGCGCCGTGGGCAAGGCGATCGGCGCCGACGACAAGGCTGAAACACTGGCCGCACAGGTCGACGGCAAGCTGAAAGAGGCGGAACAGCTTACGGCCGGGGTGAAGGAGCGCAAGCGTGTGCTGTTCATCCTGTCCATGCAGGGCGGCAAGATACAGGCTGCCGGCGCAGGCACGGCCGCGGATGGCATCATCGAGCTTGCCGGCGGCGTCAACGCCGTGCAGGGCTATCACGGCTACAAGCAACTCACCGACGAGGCAGCCATCGAGGCGAAGCCCGACGTTATCCTGATGATGACGCGCGGCGGCCAGCACGATGCCGGCGAAGCGGAACTGTTTGCCCATCCGGCGATCGCGGCAACGCCTGCCGGGCAGGCGAAACGGCTGATCAAAATGGACGGCGCCTATCTGCTCGGCTTCGGGCCGCGCACCGCCGATGCGGTCAAGGAGGTTGCTGCGGCGCTCTACGGCGATCAGGTTGGAAATTGATCGGGCCGGACCCATGGTGCAGCAGATTTCCGCCGCGACTGCAGGCGTGACGCGCCGCGCTCCGGAAGGGGATCGCTCGTCGCTGGCACGGCTGGTGATGGCCGGCCTTTCCGTATGTCTCGTGGTGACCGCCGTTCTCAGCCTGACCGCCGGTGCGTCGGATGCGTCCGCGATGGCGGTGCTGGGGCAGTGGATTTTCGGCGGCTCCCCGGACATCGGCATTTCCGCCCGTGACCAGATCATCGTGCAGGATATTCGCCTGCCGCGCATCGTGATGGGCATTCTCGTCGGCGCGGGTCTCGCTGTGTCCGGAGCCGTGATGCAGGGATTGTTCCGTAATCCGCTCGCTGATCCCGGCCTCGTCGGCGTATCGGCCGGCGCCAGCCTCGGCGCCGTGTCCGTCATCGTGCTCGGCGCAACCATCCTCTCGCCGGCTACGGCGTTGCTGGGCGGCTACGCGCTGCCGGTTTCGGCCTTCGTCGGCAGCCTGATCGTCACGCTGATCCTCTATCAGGTATCGACACGGCAGGGGCGGACATCCATCGCCACCATGCTGCTCGCCGGCATAGCGCTCAGCGCGCTGGCCATGGCGCTGACCGGCATTCTCATCTTTGTCGCGGACGACCAGCAGTTGCGTGATCTCACCTTCTGGCAGCTCGGCTCGCTCGCGGGCTCGACCTGGGCGAAAGTCGGCGCGGCGGCTCCGATCATGCTGGTCGGCATGATCGCCACGCCGTTCATAGCGCGCGGCCTGAATGCGCTGGCGCTGGGAGAGCCGACGGCCGCGCATCTCGGCATACCGGTGCAACGGCTGAAACACGTGGCTATCGTCGTCGTTTCGGCGGTGGTCGGCGCCGCCGTCGCCGTCAGCGGCGGCATCGGCTTCGTCGGGATCGTGGTGCCGCATCTTCTGCGACTCGTGATAGGCCCGGACAACCGGTATCTGCTGCCGGCATCGGCGCTTCTGGGCGGCATTCTCCTCTTGATCGCCGATGCGGCGAGCCGCACCATCGTCGCCCCGGCCGAACTGCCGATCGGCATCGTCACGGCGGCGGCCGGCGCGCCGTTCTTCCTGTGGATACTGCTGCGCCGGCGCGGCGTGGTCGATCTGTGAGGCCGGCTCCATGATCGTCGCGGAAAGAGTCTCCATCTCCTTCGGCCGCAAGCGCATCGTCTCCGGCGTCGACTTCGAGGCGCATCCGGGCGAGGTGTCCGCAATCGTCGGTCCGAACGGCTCCGGCAAGACCACCTTCCTCAAGGCGCTTTCGGGAGACGCGGGCTATGGGGGACGGATCTCGATCAACGGCCGCGAGCTCAGGTCGATGAAGGCCTGGGAAGCGGCGGCGATGCGCGCCGTGCTGCCGCAGCAGGCGATGATGGCCTTCCCGTTCACGGTGCGCGAGGTGGTCAAGCTTGGTCTGACAGGTGGCCGGTCCGGTGCTCCGGCCGGGGAAAACGAGCGGCTGCCGGAGCGCGCTCTGGCCCGCGTCGATCTCGAGGGGTTCGCCGGCCGCTACTATCAGGAACTCTCCGGCGGCGAGCAGCAGCGGGTGCAACTGGCGCGCGTCCTCTGCCAGGTCTGGACGCCGGTGCTGGACGGGAACCCGCGCTATCTCCTGCTTGATGAGCCGGTGTCGAGCCTGGACATCAGGCATCAGCTCATCATCATGGATATTGCGCGCGATTTCGCCCGCAGCGGCGGCGGCGTGATCGCCATCCTGCACGATCTCAATCTCACTGCGATGTATGCCGACCGGGTCTACGTGATGCAGCGCGGCAGTCTCGCGGCCGCGGGCTCGCCGCGCGCCGTGCTGAGCGACGAGGTCATTGCGCGAGTGTTCGAGTGTCCGCTGAGGGTAGGGGCCTTGCCGGCAGGAGACATGCCCTTCGTGCTGCCGCAGTCCGTCGCCTGAGCGATCAGAGGAAGTCGGCGCGATGCGGTGTGAAGGCGTCGATCAGCCGCCCCGCTTCGAGCGCCTTTACCCCGTGAACGAGGTTTGACGGGACGATGTAGGCCCCGCCGGCTGCGACGGTCTGCGTCCTGCCGTCGATCGTCACCTCGAACACACCTTCGACCACATAGCTCGCCTGCACGTGCGGATGGGAATGCAGCCAGCCTTCGCCGCCCTTTTCGAAGGCGAACTCGACCATCATCAGTTCGTCCGTATGCAGGACGACGCGGCGGCGGTTGCCGTCCGGCGTCGCCGTCCATTCGCCCGTGCCGTCCGAGAACAATGTGATGTCCGTCATGCAGAAAGGCTCCTCATCTTGCCAGCCAGCCGCCGTCGACGGCGAGTACGGTACCGTGCACATAGGTGGACGCCGGCGAGAGCAGGAACACCGCCGCGTCGCCTATGTCGCTCGGGCGGCCCCAGCGGCCTGCGGGAATCCGGGCGAGAATGGCCGCGTTGCGGTCCGGGTCGGCGCGCAACGCCTCGGTGTTGTTGGTCTTGATATAACCCGGCGCGATTGCGTTGACGTTGATTCCTTTGGCTGCCCATTCGCAGGCGAGCAACCTGGTGATGCCGACCACGCCGTGTTTGGAAGCGGTATAGGAGGCAACGCGTATCCCGCCCTGAAAGGAGAGCATCGACGCGATGTTGACGATGCGACCCGCGCGGCCCGCCGCGAGCAGGTGCCGGCCGAAGGACTGGCAGAGGAAGAACGTCGTCTTGAGGTTGGTGTCGACCACGTCGTCCCAATTCTCTTCCGAGAATTCGACGGCATCCTGCCGCCGGATGATGCCGGCATTGTTCACGAGGCCGTCGAGGGGCGCCTTCTTCCAGACTGCTTCGAACATCGTCTGCGCGGCGGCGTGATCCGACAGGTCGCAGGCTACTGGCTCGAACGCGGCGCCGATCTCGCGCATCAAGCCGGCGGTTTCTTCCATCGAGGATCGGCCGACACCGGTCACGCTTGCTCCAGCGCGCCCGGCCGCGAGACAAATCCCTTGGCCGATGCCGGTGTTGGCTCCGGTCACCAGGATGCGCTTGCCTTCAAGGCTGAACGGAGACGGCTTCATCGCAGATCGCCGATCGCCACCGGATCGACGTCGGTATAATCCACATTGTCGCCGGCCATGGCCCAGATGAAGGCGTAGTTTGAGGTGCCGCAGCCGGAGTGGATCGACCAGCCCGGCGAAAGCACGGCCTCCTCGTTCTTCATCACCACGTGTCGGGTCTCGTCGGGCTCGCCCATGAAATGGAAAACGCAAGCCGTATCGGGCAGGTCGAAGTAGAGATACGCCTCCATCCGGCGGTCGTGCACGTGGCAGGGCATGGTGTTCCACACGGAACCGGGCGCGAGTTGCGTCATGCCGACGACGAGCTGGCAGGTTTTCACGCCTTCCGGATGGATGAACTGGCAGATGGAGCGCTCGTTCGAGGTTAGCTGGCTGCCGAGATCGAGCCGTTTGGCGTCCCCGATCCTGATCGTTTTCGTCGGATGCCGCGCATGGGCCGGCGCGCTGAGAAGATAGAACTTCGCCGGTTCGACGGCGGCGTCCGAGGCAAAGACGACCTCGGCGGTGTCCTTGCCGATATAGATCATATCGCGCGGCGCCAGCGCATGGATGACGCCGTCGGTCGTGACCGTGCCAGCTCCGCCGATGTTCACCGCGATCATTTCGCGGCGGTCTAGGAAATTCGGCGTTCCGGTGGGCTTGATCGCCTCAAGCTTCAAGGTCTTCGCGCCGGGCATGGCGCCACCGACGACCATGCGGTCGTAGTGCGTATAGACGAGGTTGATGCTGCCCGCCTGAAACAGCGCAGGCAGATGGAAATGGCTGCGCAATTCGTCCGTGCCCATGGCCGCGGCCGCCTGCGGATCGATCGCGTAGCGCGATGTGTATTCGGTGTGGCCGTGCGTTCCGGTCATTGGTCTTCTCTTTTCAGGTTTGGGAATTGCGCAGCCGGGGCATGGCGGAAAGATATTCCTCGTAGCGGCCGTCGAGACGCTCGCGGTAGCGCTGCTGGCTGGCGCCAAGATGCGCGCGCATGCCGGCGCGCGCCGCGTCGGCGTCGCCTCGCAGGATGGCGCGCATTATCACGAGATGTTCCCGCTGCAGCCCTTCCTGATACTCTCGGGTCAGCACGCTGTCCGTGCCCCATGGCGAGGTGACGTCGCAGGGGATCGTGCGGCTGCCCAGCGCATCAAGCACATCGACGTAGAACGGGTTGTTGGTGGCGGCCGCGATGGCGCGATGGAAGGCGAAATCGGTCTTGCCGGTCGGCTTGCCGAGGCCGAGCAGCCGTTCGAACTCGAAGAACGCTTCCTGGATCGTCGCTTCCTGCGCGCTGTTGCGGCGCAGCGCCGCGAGGCCCGCGCTCTCGATCTCGATGCCCATGCGGACTTCGAGAACATTGAGCGCGTTGGAAATGCTCATGCCGCTGCTGCCGGCGCTGATCGCGGCGAACGCCTGTGTCGGCCGTTCATTGACGAAGACGCCCGCGCCTTGCCGGGGCTCGACCAGTCCGTCGGCGGCGAGAGTGGCGATCGCCTCGCGTATCACCGTGCGGGAGACGCCGAAGGTCTCGGTCAGCTGGCTCTCGGTAGGCAATTTCTGGCCTGATGGAATCTGCCCCCGGAGAATCTGGTCGCGCAATGCCGCAACCACGCGCTCGGAGAGCTTGGGCCGTCTTTCGGTTCTGATGTCGGTCGAATCGCTGGGTGCCATGCCGTCTCCTACTTGAAGACGCTCGGCAGCCAAAGCGACAGCGCCGGCACGTAGGTGACAAGCGCGAGCACGACGAGGCTCGCGCCGTAGAAAGGCCAGATCGAGCGCATCGCCTGCCACACGGTGATCCGGCCGACGGCACAGGCGACGAACTGCACGGCGCCCACTGGCGGCGTGTTCAGGCCGATGCCCAGATTGAGGATCAGGATCACGCCGAAATGCACAGGATCGATGCCGTAGTGGAGGGCGACCGGCAGGAAGATCGGCGTCGCGATGATGATGGTCGGGCCCATATCCATGAAAGTGCCCAGGATCAGCAGAATGAGATTGATCAGGAGCAGCACGATGAGCGGGTTTTCCGACACCGCCCCCATCCAGGCGATCAGTTGGGCGGGGATGCGCAGGTAAGCCATCAGCCAGGCGAAGGATGCGGCCGTTCCGATGATGAGCAGCACCATGGCCGTCGTGCGCACCGCGCCGAGCGTGGCGTGGACGAAGGCCGTCCAGTTGAGCTGCCGATAGATCAGCAGCGTCACCAGCAGCGCGTAGATGACCGCGATGCAGGAACTTTCCGTCGCGGTGAAGACACCGGAGCGGACGCCGCCGAAGATGATCGCGATCAGCAGCAGACCCGGCAGCGAATTGAGGAAGAACCAGCCCACGCGCCGGAAGCCCGGGAACGGCTCGGTCGGATAGCCCCGCTGGCGGGCGACGATATAGGCCGTCACCATGAGCGACAGGGCGAACAGCAGGCCGGGGATGATGCCGGCCGTGAACAGATCGGCGATCGATATCTTCCCGCCGGCCGAAATGGAATAGATGATCATATTGTGGGACGGCGGCAGCAGGAGCGCGATGAGGGCCGCCATCGACGTCACGTTGACGGCGTAGTCCGCCCCGTAGCCGCGCGCCTTCATCTGCGGGATCATCAACCCGCCGACCGCCGCGGCCTCGGCGACGGCAGAGCCGGAAATGCCGCCGAAAAGCGTCGAAGCCGCGATATTGACCTGTCCGAGGCCGCCGCGCATGTGGCCGACGAGCGAGCCGGCGAAGTTGACGATACGCTGGGCGATCCCGCCCCGCACCATCAGGTCACCCGCATAGATGAAGAAAGGAATGGCAAGCAGCGTGAAGACGCTCATGCCTGAGTTCATCTGCTGGAAGATCACCAGCGGCGGCAGGCCGATGTAGAGGATCGCCGCAAAACTCGCCGCGCCGAGGCAGAAGGCGATCGGCGTGCCGATGAGCATCAGCAGGGTGAAGACACCGAACAGGATGAGCGAAGCCATCACACTTCCTTCACTTCCGAGAGCGACGGCACGTCCTCCTCATGCGCGTCCATGTCGACGTCGACTCCCGACCACCGCAGCACGATCCGCTCCAGCGAAAACAGCGTGATCAGCACGCCGCCGGCCGTCAGCGGCAGGTAGCGGAAGGCGCCCGAAATACCGAGCGAAGGCAGCACTTCGTTCCATTGCAGTCTCATCAGCGAGATGCCGTACCAGATCATGCCGAAGGCGAAGGCGAGCACGACGAGGTCCGAGATGGTGCGCAATATCCGCTTGCTGCCGGGCGGCAGGACGTAGAGCAGCACGTCGAAGCCGAGATGATAGTTTTCCCGCACGCCGACGGCGGAACCGAGGAAGATGAACCAGCTCATCAGCATGATCGCCGTAAGCTCGGTCCAGGCGTTGCTGTGGTTGAGCACATAGCGCAGGAATACCTGCCAGAAGACCAGAACGGTCATCACCACCAGGCCGATGCCTGCGATGTAGAGAGCGCCGTCCGACAGGGCTGCGAGCAGCTTGCCGGCCGCCGTCAGGCGTCGCCGTTCGGGCGGAGCTTCTCCGATGCTGATCGGCTGGGCCACCTTGTCCTCCCTAAGGAATGAGGGTCCGGGCAGGCGGCCCGGACCCGATCCGCCCAATCATTTCACCGCGCGGATACGCTCGACGAAGGCCTTGAGCTCAGGCGTGTTCACATATTTTTCGTAGACCGGCGCCATGGCGTCGATGAACGGCTGCTTTTCCGGGGTGTTGATCTGCGAGCCCGCATCCTCGACGATCTTGCGGGAGGCTGCGACGCGCTCGTCCCAGAGCTGCCACTGCTTCTCCATGGATTCCTTGCCGGCCTGCTTGAAGATCGCCTTATCTTCGTCCGAGAGCTTGTCCCAGGCGGTCTTGGCCATGACGAACACTTCCGGCACGATGGTGTGCTCATCGAGTGAATAGAACTTGGCGACCTCGAAATGCTTGGCCGATTCGTAGCTGGGGAAGTTGTTCTCGGCGCCGTCGATGACGCCGGTCTCGATCGAGGAATAGACCTCGCCATACGGCATCGGAGTCGCCGTCGCGCCGAGCGCGGCCACCATGTCCACGAAAACATCCGACTGGATGACGCGGTATTTCATGCCCTTCAGGTCGTCGACGGTGTTGACCGCCTTCTTGGAATTGTAAAAGGAGCGCGCGCCGCCATCGTAAAAGGCGATCACCACCACGCCATGCTCGTCAAAGCCCTTGGCGATCTCGTC
The DNA here is from genome assembly GCA_023953845.1 of Rhizobiaceae bacterium. Lineage (NCBI taxonomy): Bacteria > Pseudomonadati > Pseudomonadota > Alphaproteobacteria > Hyphomicrobiales > Rhizobiaceae > Rhizobiaceae bacterium. The sequence continues at coordinate 4,140,253 of JAMLJC010000001.1, forward strand.
GCCGATCTCGCCTGCCATCACCTTGCGGGCATGATCGGGCGAGGTGAAGAGATAGGGCAGGGAAGGGATCTTGGTCAGCGGGACAAGGCTGTTCCAGGGCGCCATGGAGACGCGGTTGAGGTCGATGACACCCGAGCGCACCTGTTCGATCGTGTCGGCTTCCTGGCCGAGCTGCGCGGAGTGATAGACCTCGACCGAATACCGGCCGCCGGTGCGCTCCTTCACCAGATCCCCGAAGTACTTGACCGCCTCGACGGTCGGGTAGCCGTCCGGATGCGTGTCCGACGAGCGCAGCACGGTCTGGGCCGCGGCGGCGCCGGTCATGAGGGCGGCGGCAAGGAGCGTCGCTCCCGCCAGTTTCGAAAAATGCATCATGATCTCCTCCCGGTTGGTTTCGCTAGAGCCGATACGCGCGCTTCGCGAGCGAATAGGCCAGTTCCTGCGCAAGCTCGTATGCCTCGTCCTCCCGCAGGCGGTGTTCCGTGACGAGACGCGCGAGGAATGCGCAATCGACGCGGCGCGCCAGGTCGTGGCGGGCCGGAATGGATGGGAAGGCGCGGGTATCGTCGTTGAAACCCACCGTGTTGTAGAAGCCGGCCGTCTCGGTGGTCATCTCCCGGAAACGACGTATCCCTTCCGGGCTGTCGTGAAACCACCAGGCCGGTCCGAGCCTGAGGGCTGGATAGACGCCGGCCAGCGGCGCCAGTTCCCGCGCGTAGCTCGACTCGTCAAGCGTGAAGGCGATGACCGTGAGGTCGCGCTCGGTGCCGACGCAGTCGAGCAGCGGCTTCAGCGCGGCGACGTAATCCGTGCGGGTCGGAATGTCGAAACCCTTGTCGCGGCCGAATTTCTGCAGCGCGGCGGGCGAATGGTTCCTCCATGCGCCGGGGTGGATCTGAAGGACCAGCCCGTCATCCAGGCTCATCTTCGCCATTTCCGTCAGCATCTGGGCGCGGAACAGCCGTCTTTCGCGTTCATCGTCCGATCCGGCGCGGATGCGGTTGAACAATTCCGCTGCCGCCGCGGACGAGAGATTCGCCGTGTCGGCGGTAGCGTGGCCGTGATCGCTCGAGGTCGCGCCGAATTCCCTGAAATAGACGCGGCGCTCGCGATGGGCCTCGAGATAGCCCGCCCATGTGCCCGTATCGCAGCCGGTGATTTCGCCAAGACGGTCGAGGTTATCGAGAAAGCCCTCAAAATCCGGATCGACCACCGAGTCTGGTCTGTAGGCGGTGACGACGCGGCCGTCCCAGCCGCTGTCGCGGATCTGGCGGTGATACCGAAGATCGTCCAGCGCGCCCTCGGTCGTGGCGATAACTTCGATATTGAAGCGCTTGAACAACGCCCGGGGTCGATAAGCCTCGGTCTGCAAAAGGGCTGCAATGGCGTCGTAGGATCGGTCGGCTGTCGCGGCATTCAGCAGGTCGTCAATGCCGAATACGCCGGAAAGAACGTAGTCGAACCAGAGCCGTGTCGGCGTGCCGCGAAAAAGATGAAAATTCTCCGCGAAGCGTCGCCAGATCGTGCGCCCGTCCGTCTCGACGTGAGAGCCGTCGCGGGCGGGAACGCCGAGATCTTCCAGCGGCACTCCCTGACTGAAAAGCATGCGAAAGACGTAGTGATCCGGGACGATCAGAAGCTGCGCCGGGTCCGGAAACGGCTCGTCGAGCGCATACCAGCGCGGGTCGGTGTGGCCGTGCGGGCTGACGATCGGCAGTTCCTTCACCGACGCGTAGAGTGCGCGCGCCACGCCGCGGGCGGTCGCTTCCGCCGAAAACAGAAGATCGTCCGCGACCAACGCGCTCATCGTGCCGCAGTCCTCCCTGATCGGCACGGCAAGCCTATCGAGAGGCAGATTCATGTGTCAACATACAAAAAAGTCTAACTTGTATGATGACTTTTGCGACTGCAACGGTGCATTGTCATCATCGCCTGACTACGCAGAATGCCCGCTACGGGAGAGTAAGCATGGGGAAGGTTTGAATGGGGCGCGTCAGAATCAGCGTGATCGGTCTCGGCATGGCATCGGGTCCGCATGCGCACAGCCTTGCCGATCTGCGAGAAAGGGTCGAAGTCGTGGCGGCCTTCAGCCCGAGCCCGGCGCGGCGCGAGGCTTTTGCGGCAACTCACGGCTTTGCGGTCTGCGACAGCGCCGAGCGGATTTTCTCAGATGCTTCCATCGATGCGGTGATGCTGCTGACGCCGCCCAGCAGCCATCTCGAACTGATGCGGCGCGCGGCGGAGGCGGGGAAGCACGTGCTCCTGGAAAAACCTCTCGAAATAAGCCGCGAGCGCTCGGAGGCGCTTGTTTCAGCGGCGGCGTCCGCCGGCATAAGGCTCGGCGTCGTGTTGCAGCACCGGTTCCGGCCCATCACCCTGGCGTTGGCGGAGCTGATCGGCCAGGGGAGGCTGGGAGAGATCGTCAGCGCGTCCTCCCGCCTCTACAACTGGCGACCGCAGAGCTACTACGACCAGCCGGGGCGTGGAACGCTGGCGCGTGACGGCGGCGGCGTGCTGCTCACGCAGGGCATCCACACGCTGGACCTCATGATTTCGCTTGCCGGTCTCCCCGTGGAGGCCACGGGTTACGTCGCGACAAGTTCGATCCACCGTATGGAGACCGAGGATCTGGCGATGGCCGCCATCCGCTTCGGCAATGGCGGCATCGGTACGGTAAGCGCGACGACCTGCGCCTATCCCGGCATGGCCGATGCGGTCGATATCATCGGGTCGAAGGGGACGGCCCGGATCGATGGGACGACACTGCACGCCGCCTTTCATGACGGCACGGAGATCAGGAAGAACGACGGGAGCCTCGGCGGCGGCGCCGGCGCCGATCCCATGGCCTTCCCGCATGAACATCATCGCGCGGTGTTGGCGGATTTCCTCGACGCCATAGAGGACGGACGCGATCCGAAGGTGACGGGGCGCGAGGCGCTCAAGGTGCACCGTCTGATCGACGCAATACTGGAATCTTCGCGAACGGGCCGGCCGCAAGCGGTATGAGCGCAGGAAGAGACGTCCCGCCGAAACTGCTGGCAGCTATTTCGCCGGCACGTAAGGATCTGCCAGCGCGGCTTCCGGGCGGCTGATCGGCACTGCCGTCTTCGAGGTGCGCTTTGCAAGGCTTGTCGCGCCGTTGCGCTCCAGCATCTTGCGGAAGACGGGATGCATGCCGCCATCCGTATAAGCCTGCTCCGAAACGGCGATGCTGCCCGTCGCCATAGAGGAGATCGCGGCATCGTCGGCATTCTCGCGCGCAGCGATCAGCGCATTGCCGTCCGGCGGGCAGGCGGCTTGCGGATCGGAGATCGGCGCGGCCTGGCCTTCCGCCGCGAAGGCGTAGCCTCCGCCGCAATAGCCTACCTGCGGCGGTCGCCGGGTCTTCTCGAATGTGTCATAGCCGCTCTTCAGATTCTGCCAGAACGCGTAGTTCGGATCGTTCCGGTTCTTCGCCATGTTCTGCGCGGTCATGCGGAACGGATATGCCTGGACCTGGAATGCGCGCTGTCCGCCCTTCAGCGCCTCCCTGCCGACCGCGTAGATTTCACCGACACCTTCGTCAGTCATCGCGTAGCAGCCCGACGACGAGCAGGCGCCGTGGATCATCAACGCCTCGCCGGTGTAGCCGAGAGACGCCTCCAGCCTGTTCGGGTAGCCGAGATTGACGGAGAGATAGTACTGCGACTTGGGGTTCAGCATGCTCGCCGGAATGCTGTAAAAACCTTCCGGCGCCTGCCGGTCGCCCGCGCGCTTCTTCGGCCCGAGCTGTCCCGACCAACGGCACATCGGATAGGTCTTCAGCAGCGCATACTGTCCGGTGCGCGTGCGCTTCCAGATCTCGAGTTCGCTTTCCTGCTTGAAGATGCGCACGACGATGGGATCGGCCGGCGACATCGCGTTTGCCTTCATCTTCGAGACGAGCGCCGTCGGTATCGGCTGCGAACCGCGCTGATCGGCGTCGAGCACGCTGGAAACGCATCCGGCGAGCAGCAGTCCGGCCGCCGCTAAAATGGTCATTCGGAGAAAAAGGCGATGCAACGTCTTACCGCTCGCGATCTCTTCGGACATTGTGAAACCGGGCGTCGATACGCCACGATCCATCCTCCAGGGATTTGGTTAATCCGGCATTACCGCGCACCGGCATTGCCGGAACGGCGCCCGATAATGCTCCGCGAAGCAGGCAAATTTGACCATCTTGAGGCGAACGCAAGGCCAAACCGTAACTGATGGCGACATGCTGCAAGCATCAAGGGGAAACTGGCGCGAGTGACGGGGCTCGAACCCGCGACCTCCGGCGTGACAGGCCGGCACTCTAACCGACTGAGCTACACCCGCGCTTTGCGACACGCGCTTCAAATCGGCGGCGTCGAGGCGGTCACTTAAGGGGTTCGTACCGGAGTGTCAAGCGCGCGAAAACAGCTTTGCCGAGGAACATTCCCTGTGGATATCGAAAGTCGCGAGGCAGCATATGCCGCCTTGCGGCGCTGCATTTATGCCTTGCGAAATACGAACCGACCGCCTACACCTCCGGCCGTTCGGGCGATTAGCTCAGTTGGTAGAGCGCTTCGTTTACACCGAAGATGTCGGCGGTTCGAGCCCGTCATCGCCCACCATCCTGTCCGTCAGCTATGTTTAATGTCGCGCGCGTCTGGCGCATGTGCTGTCGCGCAGCAGGAACGTCTGCTGTCCGTCCGGAATTTCCCTCTTGTCGAATGACCGTTATTTGCGTTCGCTATGACCTTCAGGCGACGAGCAACAGGAGGACGACATGTCGACACTGATTCCCTCGATCAACCGCCGCAATTTTCTCTCCGGCGCCGGTGCAGCGGGCGCGCTGATCGCGCTGCATCCGTTCTCGGCCAGGGCCCAGGCCAATCAGGCCCATCTCAGGATCATGGAGACGACCGACATCCATGTGAATGTGCTGCCCTACGACTACTATGCCGACAAGCCCAACGACACGATGGGCCTGTCGCGGACCGCGTCGCTGATCGATGCCATCCGCAAGGAGGCCACCAACGCCATGCTGGTGGACAATGGCGATTTTCTGCAGGGCAATCCCATGGGCGACTACATCGCCTACGAAAAAGGCATGAAGGACGGCGATGTCCATCCGGTCATAAAGGGCATGAACGAACTCGCCTATTCCTGCTCGACGCTCGGCAACCACGAGTTCAACTATGGCCTGTCTTTCATGGACAAGGTGCTGGCCGGCGCGAATTTCCCGTTTGTCTGCGCCAATCTCGTGCGGGGCACGGAACTCGCAGCCAGTCCGCGCGACGACAAGCTCTATCTCAAGCCATACGTGATACTCGATCGCACGATCAAGGACGGCAGCGGCGCGGAGCATCCGGTCAGGATCGGCATCATCGGATTCGTGCCGCCGCAGATCATGATGTGGGATGCCAAGAATCTCTCCGGCAACGTACTGGCGCGCGACATTGTCGAGGCGGCAAGAGCCTGGGTGCCGCAGATGAAGGAGGAGGGCGCCGACATCGTCGTCGCGCTGTCGCATTCCGGCATCGACGTCAAACAGGGCGAGATGATGGAGAACGCTTCCTTCTTCCTTGCCGGCGTGGACGGGATCGATGCGGTGTTCACGGGGCACCAGCATCTGGTCTTTCCCGGGCCGAAGGATTTCGTCGATCTCGAAGGCGTCGACGCCGCGGCCGGCAAGCTGCAGGGCAAGCCGGCGGTCATGGCGGGTTTCTGGGGCTCGCATATGGGACTGATCGACCTGCTCCTCGAGCGGGACGGGTCGACGTGGCGGGTCGTTTCGGCGACGTCGGAAGCACGGCCGATCTACGAGCGCATCGACAACAAGAACAAGGCGCTGGTGGGCGATGTCGAGACCATCGTCGCGGCGCTGAAGCCGGATCATGAAGCGACGCTCGCCTATGTGCGGCGGCCGGTCGGCAAGACGTCGGCGCCGCTCTATTCCTACTTCGCGCTGGTCGCGGACGATCCTTCGGTGCAGATCGTCAGTCAGGCGCAAACCTGGTACGTCAGGGACCTTCTCAAAAACACACAGTGGAAGGACCTGCCGGTGTTGTCAGCCGCCGCCCCGTTCAAGTCGGGCGGCCGGGGCGGGCCGGACTACTACACGGACGTGCCGGCCGGCGACATCGCCATCAAGAACGTCGCCGATCTCTATCTATACCCCAATACGGTGCGCGCGGTGGAAATCACCGGCGCTCAGGTGAAGGAGTGGCTGGAAATGTCCGCCGGCATCTTCAATCGCATCGAGCCGGGCAAAGCCGACCAGAAGCTAATCAACCCGGACTTTCCCTCCTATAATTTCGACGTGATCGACGGCGTGACCTATCGCATCGACCTGTCGCAACCGCCGAAATACGGGCCGAAGGGCGAAGTGCTCGATGCCGGGTCCAGCCGGATCAGGGATCTGATGTTCGATGGGAAGCCGATCGATCCCGCGCAGAAGTTCGTCGTGGCAACCAACAATTATCGCGCCGGCGGCGGTGGCAATTTCCCGGAGATCGACGGCTCCAAGGTCATTCTGGAAGCGCCGGACACCAACCGGGACGTGATCGTCCGCTACATCATCGACCAGAAAACCATCAATCCTTCGGCAGACGCCAACTGGTCTTTCGCTTCCATAGCGGGCGCTACGGTTCTCTTCGAAACAGGCCCGAAAGCCAAAGATTTTCTTGGCGACGTAAAAAGCGTGTCGATCGAGGCGGCCGGCGAAGGGGAGAACGGTTTCGCGCTCTACCGGATCGCTCTTTGATCAGATCCATGCGGCTACCGGACGAGCGGCTGCTGGATCGCCGGATTGCCGAAACCTCCGGGATTGACCGGGCTGATCGGCACGCTGTTGCCTGACTGGCCGAGCGGATCGTTCGGCACCGGGATAGGAGCGGTCTGCTGCGGTAGCGTCGTTGAGGTCCTGCCTTCATCCACGGCGTTGCGTTGCTGGATCGGCACGCAGCCTATGCCGGTGATCTGGGGATCGGAGCCGTCCGGGCATAGCTGGCCGGGCGGCGGAAACTGCCTTTGCTGAGCCAGCGCGCTTCCCGCGAGGAGGAGCAGCGTGGCAGCGGCCAGAATCTTCGTGCTCATATCGGCATTTCCTCTTCCATACTTCTCCATGCCGATCTCAACGGGCATCCCGCAGCATGGTTTCGCCGGCAGATGCTCAATCGTCGCCGCGACATTCCCGATATGGGGACGGAACCGGCGCATATCCATGCTTGCGCGAGTTTCGTCATCTGCGCGATTGACGGCCAAGGCGTGCCGGCCCTATCGATCTGCCCCTGTTGCGCCGCTTGGTAGAAAATCCTTCGCCAGCCGGCATCTGTTTGGGAGAAAGCATCATGGCGGACTTGCGGGTCCTGATCGTCGGCCTTGGCCATATGGGTCTCGCGCACGGCCGCGCCTACGACAAGATCGACGGCTACGAGATCGTCGGCCTGTGCGCCCGCAGCGCGAAGAGTCGTGCCGACCTGCCGGAGGCCTGGGGTCATCTGCCGCGGTTTTCGGACTACTACGAGGCGCTGGCCGCGCTGAAACCCGATGTGGTTTCCATCAACACCTGGCCGGATACGCATGCGGCGTTTGCAATCGCCGCGTTCGAGGCCGGGGCGCATGTTTTCGTCGAAAAGCCTCTCGCCGAAACGGTGGAAGATGCCGAACGCGTGGTCGCGGCGGCTCGCAGGCACGACAGGAAGATGCTGGTCGGCTACTCGATGCGCCACAGCCCGATCTGGAAGCGGGTGGTCGAAATCGCGCAGGGGCTCGGCAAGCCGCTGGTCATGCGCATGAATCTCAATCAGCAGTCGATCGGTCCTTCGTGGACCTGGCACAAGAACCTCTTGTCCTCGCTGTCGCCGATCGTCGACTGCGGCGTGCATTACGTCGACGCCATGTGCCAGATGACGCTGGCGAAGCCCGTGCGCGTCAGCGGCATGGGCGCACGGCTGTCGGACGAAATCGCGCCCGACCAGTACAATTACGGGCACCTTCAGGTCTTCTTCGACGACGGTTCCGTTGGCTGGTACGAGGCGGCGTGGGGGCCGTCGATCAGCGAGGCGGCTTTCATGGTCAAGGATATCGTCGGACCCAAGGGATCGGTGAGCGTCGTGCCGCCGTCGCACAGACTCGGTTACGGAAAAGGCGCGACGTGGACGTTTTCCTCCGACATCCACACGCACGGCGCGATGGACGCCGTGCTCGTTCATCACGCGGGACTGAATGCCGAGCAGGGGTTGGTCGAGGGTGACGAGGTGATTCCGGTAATCGACAAGCCGGACCACGACGAGATCTGTCGGCTGGAGCAACTTTATCTGCTCGACGCCATCCGCAACGATCGCGATATCGGCGAGGGGATGGAGGCTGCCGTCAACAGCCTCAAGATCGTGCTAGCTGCCGACCGCAGCATCAAGGAAGGGCGGATGATCGAGCTCTGACCGGGCGATCCACATGAGCGCGAGAGCCATTCAGGCCAGGGACCTTTCGAAATGCAGGCAACGGATACGCATTCCATCTCCGGTTCTATCCTGACGCCGGCCGGATGGGTGCGGGGTGCGGCGGTTGTCGGCGGTCAACGCATCCTGCGGATCGAGGGAACGCCGTTTGAAATCGGACAAGCGCCCGCCGCGCCCTACGTCATTCCCGGCTTCATCGATCTTCACGTCCATGGAGGCGACGGGCAAGATTATCTCGGCAGTGCGGCAGAAATCCGCCAGTTCCTCCGCTTCCACGCGGCGCATGGCACAGTGGCGATCGCGCCGACGACGGCAACGGCGCCGGCAGATGTGCTGACCCGCTCGCTCGGTCTTATCGAAGCGATCCGCAACGACAGGCAGCCGGGCGAGCCGACTGTGCTCGGCGCGCATCTCGAAGGACCTTTCATCAATCCGGACAAGCTCGGCGCGCAGATGAACGTGCCGCTCGAGGGTGACGTCGCGCTGGCGCTGCGATGGGCCGACACGTGCAAGCTGGTCGTCGCCACGGTGGCGCCGGAGATTCCGGGCGGCATCGCGGTGATGGAGGCGTTGACCGCGCGCGGATGCCGCGTGCAGATCGGTCACAGCCTCGCCACCGCCGGTGAGACAGCCGCCGCCTTCGCACGCGGGATGGCCGGTTTCACGCATCTTTTCAACGCCATGTCAGGTGTCGACCATCGCAATCCGGGCGTCGCCGCCTATGCGCTGGCGCATGGCCGATATGCCGAGATGATCTGCGACCTCAATCATGTCCATCCCGACGTTCTGCTTGCCGCCCACCGCGCCATTCCGCGCCTCTATGCAATCACCGACGCGACGAAATTCGCCGGCCGGCCCGATGGCGAATACGCCATGGATCACCGCACCATCATCAAGCGCGGCCTGACGATCACGCTCGGCGACGGCAGGACGCTTGCCGGCAGCGCCATCACCATGATCGACGCCTTCCGCAACCTGATGTCGCTTGGCCTGTCGATCGAGGAGGCCTCCGGATTGTGTTCCACGCGCCAGGCGGAATATCTCTGCCTGAACGACCTTGGCAGGATCGCTCCGGGGGTGCTGGCGAGCGTGGTCGTGCTGGACGAGCGTCTCGGTCTGGCGGATGTCTGGGTCGCCGGCGAGCGTATCGCCGGCTGAGGATATCCCTGCAAATATTTGCAAGCGCCTGTTATTCCGTTCCTCACCCGATGAAGTCGAGGCGGCGCGCGATAAGTTCTAATCCCGCAAACCCATGATGAGCGTCTGTTCCTGATCGATGAGCGATCCCGTCATCGGCGCGGATGCGTCGCTTAGGAGGAACAGCGTCAGCCGCGCGATATCGTCCGGCGACAGGAGTTTGCCGCTCGGCTGCGCCGCATTTGCCCTGTCGAGCCAGCCTTCGCCATGCCCGAGCGTTACCGCCTGCATCTGGCGCTCGGCCGGCGTGTCCGTCCAGCCGACATTGATGCCATTGATGCGGATGCGGTCAAAGCGATGCGCGTAGGCGGCATTCTTGGTCAGGATGCCCAGCGCTGCCTTCGTCGCGGCGTAGACCGCGAGTTCGGGTGTCCCGCCATGCAGATTGATCGAGAGTATGTTGACAATCGCTCCCGGCGCCTTGCGGCCCCGCAGATGGTTGATGACCGCCTGCATGAGAAAGAACGGCGCGCGTGAATTGACCGCGAACAGCATGTCCCACAGCTCGGGCGTGGCGTCTGCGGCCGATCCGCGATCCGTCGCGCCGGCCGCGTTGACCAGCGCGTCGACGCGTCCGAAACGGTCGAGCGCGCCACGCATGATCGTATCCGGTCCGTCCGGAGCGGAAAGTTCTGCGGCGACGAACTGCGCCTCCGCACCGACGGCTTCGAGCTCGGCCGCGACCCTGGCTCCGCGAATGGCGTCGCGGCCGGTGATGACGACGCCGTCGGCACCTTCCTGCGCGACACGAAGAGCGACTGCGCGACCGATTCCCTGCGTCGCGCCGGTTATCAGGACGACGCGTCCTTTCATTGTCGTATCCACCGCTTTCTTTCGCTCCGTTCGCCTGCGATTTCAGAGGGAAATATTATAATTGCCGGGAAGGCGGAAGCATTCGCGCAAGAACACAGCGCTTTTCACAAGTGCATTGGAAATCGATTACACTCAAATTGACAAAGCGGGAATTGTGTCGATGATCGTTTTGAGGCCGATATGTCCCGCAGAAGGACGTCGGCAAATCCGTACCGTGTTGCTGGGAGGAGTATGCGGATGGCGCAGGAGTCGGAAGGCGTTTCCGCGTTCGACGCGGGATCGGCAGCCCGGATCGAACTGATCCGCGAAGGCTGATCCCGATGGTCTATGCAACTTCGGATGGCGGGGTCGGCGCCGGACGCCTGCGGGTCGGTATGGTCGGCGGCGGCCGTAACGCGTTCATCGGCGCGGTTCATCGCATGGCCGTGCGGCTTGACGATCTGATCGTCCTGACCGCCGGCGCGCTGTCCTCCGATGCGGAGAACGCGCGTTTGTCCGGTCTGGATCTCGGCCTTGCGCCCGACCGCATATATGCGGACTATCGCGAGATGGCGGCGCGAGAGGCGGCGCGTCCCGACGGCATCGAGGCCGTCATCATCGTCACGCCGAACCATCTCCATCATCCTGTCGCCAAGGCGTTTCTGGAGGCGGGCATCGATGTCATCTGCGACAAACCGCTGTCGGCGACGCTCGGCGAGGCGAGGGAACTGGTTGAGCTGACGCGCGAAAGGAAGCTGGTCTTCGCCGTGACCCTCAACAACACCGGGTATCCGATGGTGCGTCAGGCGCGCGAGATGATTGCCGGGGGCGAACTCGGCGACCTGCGTGTCGTTCACGCAAGCTATATTCAGGACTGGCTGACCAATCCGATCGATTCCGATGGTCAGAAACAGGCGGAGTGGCGAACCGATCCGGCGCGGGCAGGGGCATCCGCCTGTCTTGCCGACATCGGCGTGCATGCCCACAATCTGGCGCTCTTCGTCACGCAACTCGATCTTGCCGAGGTTTCGGCCGACCTTGCGACCTTTGTTCCGGGCCGGCGGCTGGACGACAACGCGCATGTCATGCTGCGTTTCGGCAACGGCGCGCGCGGCCTGTTGACCGCGAGTCAGGTGGCCGTTGGCAATCTCAACAATCTGAGCCTCAAGGTATTCGGCACGAAGGCCGGTCTGGAATGGGCAGGCGAGACGCCCGAAGTGTTGCGCTTCACCCCCTATGGCGAGCCGACGCGCTTGCTGGTGCGCGGTGGGCCTGCCAATTCGGATGAGGCGCGGCGTGGTTCGCGCATGCCGGCTGGCCACCCGGAAGGTTATGTCGAGGGTTTTGCCAATCTCTACCGCGATGCGGCCGAACTGGTACGGGCGCGGCGTGCGGGCAGGGTGCCCGACCCGGCCGCGCTGGCGGCGACGCCGGATGTCATCGATGGCGCCAGGGGAGTTGCATTCGTCGAGGCCGCCGTGGCTTCGTCGCGAAACAACGGCGCGTGGACGTCCGCGCGTCTCGTCTGATGGGAGCTTGCGTTGTCTGCCGGCGCCCGCCGGCAGCGCATGAACAGGAGGAGTAATATGAACACCAGGTATCTTCTGGCCGGCGTCGCGCTGGCTGCCGGCTTGACGGCGGCCAGCAGCGCTATGGCCGACAAATATGTGGTCGGCGTTTCCAACACGCTGATCGGCAACGGATGGCGCGAGGAGATGATCTGCTCGGTCAAGGCGCAGGCGCTTGCCTCCGGTCTGGTTTCGAAGGTTATCGTCGCGAACCGCAATGGCGGTCCGTCCGAACAGATCGCGGACCTGCGCAACCTGATCTCGGCAGGCGCAAACGCCATCATCGTCAATCCCTCCGACCGCGAGGCGCTGAACCCGGTCATCAAGCAGGCGGCCGATCGCGGCATCGTCGTCGTGGCGGTCGACCAGGCGGTGTCCGCGCCGGAAGCCTATGTGCTCTCCAACGACCAGACCGAATACGGCCGCGCGGGCGCCAAATGGCTGGCCGAGAAGCTCGGCGGCAAGGGAGAGGTGCTTGAGATGCGCGGCATCGACGGCGTTCCGGCCGACGCCGACCGTCACGCCGGCTTCGAGGAGGTCATGAAGAACTATCCGGACATCAAGGTGACATCCGTGTTCACCGACTGGGCCCTCAACAAGACCGCGCAGACGATGAAGGACCTGCTCGCCTCCGGCAAGCAGATCGACGGCATCTGGACGTCCGGTCTCGATCTGCCGGTGGTCGAGGCCTACAAGACGGCGGGCAAGCCCTTCGTGCCGGTCGTCGGAGCCGACAATAACGGCTTCCTCGGCGCTCTGATCGACCAGCACGACAAGGGCCTGTCCGGCGTTGCGGTTTCCAATCCGCCGGCGGTCGGCGGTGCCGGGCTCGCGCTCGCGCTCGACGTTCTGGAGAAGAAGAAGGATCATCCGCACGAGGTGAAGATCACGCCCACGGTCTGGGATACGGATACCGGCATGGATACGATCAAGGCTTCATACGATCCGAAGCTCGATCCGTTCTACAGCGTCGCCGTGTCCGTCGAAGGCTACACCACCTATACGAAGGACCAGATCCTGGCCTGCAAGGGACCGGGCGAATAAGCCTTCGAGCTGTGAACCGGACGAGCCGGCGGGTGGACCGCCGGCTTTTTCGGCGGCAGGCATGGCTGCGGTGAAAATGACCCCGGACGAAATTCTGCTTCTCGACATCCGTGGCGTAGCCAAGCGCTTCGGGTCCGTCGTCGCGTTGCGCGGAGCCGATCTTCAGGTGCGGGCCGGCGAGGTCCATGCGCTGATGGGCGCCAACGGCGCCGGCAAGTCGACTCTTGTGAAGATCATAACCGGGGTTTTCCCTGCCGACGCCGGCGAGTTCCGCCTCGCCGGCCAGAACCGGAGTTTCCGTTCGCCGGCCGAGGCGCGACGGGCGGGCGTGGTCTCCGTCTATCAGGACCCGGCGATCGTGCCGGATCTCACCGTTGCGCAGAACATGCGGCTGGCGCGCGTCCCCATCGACGCCGTCAAGGCCGCGATGCGCAAGCTCGGCGTCGACCACGTCGATCTTTCCACGGTAGCGCGCGACGTCGATTTCGCCATCCTGCGCCTTATCGACCTGTCCCGCGCCATCGCTTCCAATCCGAGCATCCTGATGCTTGACGAGATCACCGCCGCGCTTCCGGCCGATCTTTCGGAGCGCGTCTTTGCCGTCGTCGATGAATGGCGCAAGGGCGGCAAGAGCGTTATCTTCATCTCCCACCGCATGGCCGAGGTGTCGGCGCTTTGCGATCGGGCGACCGTGCTGCGAGACGGCGTCACGGTCGGCGTCACGGAAACGAAGGGCGCCGAGGCCAGGATCGTCAACATGATGCTCGGTCAGGAAGTCGCCAGGGCAGCCGCCTCCCACGTCCGGCAGCCGACCGCGGCCGATGCGAATGCCGTTCCGGCCCTTGAGATCAGGAATCTCAGCTACGGCCGTGCGCTTCATGACTTGTCCTTCAGCGTGGCGCCGGGCGAGGTGCTTGGCGTCGCGGCGCTCGAAGGGCAGGGGCAGGATGAACTTTTCGACTGTATCGCCGGTGTGCGGCGCATCGCTTCGGGCGAAATTCGCGCGCGCGGCGAAGTCCTCAAACTGCGCCATCCTGCCGATGCCATCGCGGCCGGGCTGGTGCTCGTCCCGGCGAACCGTTTGCAGGCGCTGCTGCCGCAGCGCTCGATCCGCGAGAACGTGGCGCTGGCGGGCTTCGGCGGCCTTGCCGGCTGGGGACCGATCGACATGCGCGGCGAGCGCAGCCGTGTCGACGACGCGATCCGCCGCCTGCAGATCGATACCCGCGCGTCCCCGGAACTGCGCCGCCTGTCGGGCGGCAATCAGCAGAAGGTGGTGATCGCGCGCTGGCTGGCCTCGGGTTTCCGCACGCTGCTTTGCTTCGATCCGACGCGCGGCATCGACATCGGCACCAAGCAGCAGATCTACGCGCTGCTGCGCGAGATCGCCGGCACTGGCGCATCCGTGCTGCTGTTCACGTCGGAGTTGCCGGAGATCCCGCTCGCCTGCGATCGTGCGATCGTTCTCTTTAACGGCAGGATTTCCGGAGAGATGCCGGCGCATGAGGCCGACGAGGCGCGGCTTCTCCACGCCGCTCACGGGCTGGCGCCGGATGTCTCGAAGGTGCACGCATGACGCAGCCGGCCACTCCTCCGACGCGATCGGCAGGCCTCAGGACGGCCGGCAGGCTTCTGCGCGAATTCGGCATGCCGCTGGTCTTCGTCGCGGCCATTCTGGCGACCGCGATCATCCATCCGAATTTTGGCTCGTTCGACCTGCAATCGCTGGCGCTCGGGGCGCTGCCGCTGGCGATGGCCGCCGCCGCGCAGGCCATCGTCGTCATCAGCGGCGGCATCGATCTCTCGGTCGGTTCCCAGATCGCCGTGGCGAACGTCCTTTCGGCGCGGCTGATGCAGAATGCGAGTTTCGAGGAATCGCTCGCAATCGCGGTGCTCATTCTCCTGGCAGGGGGCGTCATCGGCGCGCTTAACGGCATCGTGGCAGCGCTGTCGCGCATTCCCGACGTGGTGGTGACGCTTACGACCGGCTTCATCTGGGGCGGCGTAGCCCTGCTCATCATGGAGCGGCCGGGCGGCGGGGCTCCGGCGGCGTTCCTCAACATTGCTTCCGGCATCGATTTCTCCGAATGGGTGCCGAATGCCTTCATCGTCATCGTCGTGGTGATCGCGGCGATTTGGCTGCCTGTCCGACAGAGCCGCATCGGTCTGCTCATCTATGCCGCAGGCAGCGATCCGGTCGCGGCCTTCCGCAGCGGCGTCGATGTGCGCGTCGCGCGGACACTGGCCTACGCTTTCGCGGGCGTCGCCTGCGCGGCCGGCGGCATCGGGCTCACCATGACGACCGGTATCGGCGCGCCGCTGGCCGGCACGTACTATACGCTGAGCAGCGTGGCGGCGGCGGTCATTGGCGGCGTCAGCCTGACGGGCGGACGCGGCGGCATGGTCGGCCCGGTGGCGGCGGCGCTTCTGCTGACGCTGATCCCGATGGATCTCATCTTCCTCAACATCGACCCGAACTACG
This sequence comes from Rhizobiaceae bacterium, assembly GCA_023953845.1. NCBI lineage: Bacteria > Pseudomonadati > Pseudomonadota > Alphaproteobacteria > Hyphomicrobiales > Rhizobiaceae > Rhizobiaceae bacterium. The sequence goes on from JAMLJC010000001.1 coordinate 4,155,783, forward strand.
GCCAGGTGATCCAGGGCACGCTAATCGTGCTCGTCGTCATGGTAGGCGGCTTCGTGGCCTTCATGCAGGAACGCAAATGACGGCGGCGCTCGACTTCCTGCGAAACAACACGATCTATGCGCTGATCGCCATTCTCTTCGTCTTCGTCGCCGGCATCGAGATCGCGCGGCCGGGAACGGTGACGCCGCTCTGGATCTCCAACATGATCCTGTTCGCCGCGCCTCTCGCCATCCTCGGCGCCGGCCAGACCATGGTCATGCTGACCGGCGGGATCGATCTTTCCGTCGCGAGCGTCGCGACGGGCGCGGCCTACCTGCTCGCCACCAACGCCACGTCCGGCGACATCACCGCGATTTCGATCGCACTGTCGCTCGGCCTGGCGGTCGGCGTCGTAAACGGTATCGGCGTGGCCTTGCTGCGGGTGCAGCCACTGATCATGACGCTCGGCACCGGCCTGATGTGCGCCGGGGTCATGATCGTCTACAGCCAGCAGATGATGGCCAGCCAGCCGCATGTGCCGGCGATCATCCAGTTCCTCGGTTCGGCCAAGGTGATGGGCCTTGTGCCGGTGAACCTGTTCCTCTGGGTGGTCATTGGCGGGCTGGTGCTGTTCGTGCTGCATCGCACGGGCTACGGCCGCCTGCTCTACGCCATTGGCGACAATCGCGACGCCTGCCATCTCGCCGGCATCCGCGTCTGGCGCGTGGTTTTCGTCGATTACGTGGTCTGCGCCGTTCTCGCGGCTGTCGCCGGACTGGTGCTGGTGGGCGGAACCAACGCGTCGGATCTCAGCCTGGCGAACGCCTATCTGCTGCCGTCGGTGGCCTGCGTCATCATCGGCGGCACGTCGATCTTCGGCGGACGGGGCGGCTATGCCGGCACGATCGTCGGCGCGCTGATCCTCACCGTACTGACCAGCCTGCTGACCTTGCTCGAGGTCCACGAGCCGACAAAGCAGATCCTTTATGGTCTCATCATCCTGCTGCTTGCCGCGGCCTATGCCCGGCTGACCGAATAGGTCAGCCTGTCTCGTCCCGGCTGCCGCTTGCGGAACCCTTGGGCGAACCACCTTCGTCCGGCATGGGCGGACGATCGGGCGCCGGTTCCCAGCCGAAGACGCTCCTTCCGCCCAACAGATGCGACTGGTCGAATTCGCCCGCGACGATCTCCTTGAGGCTCGGGCCGGTGACGTAGCGTTCAAGGCGGCGCGACTGATCGTCCAGCCGCTTCAGCGCGCCGGCCGCTTCGTCGCGCCCGAGTTTCGCTTTCGTCACCGCCGACTTCAAGACATTGATCGTCTCGTCATAGACCTTCAAAGGCACCGGAAACGGATGCCGGTCCTTGCCGCCATGGGCGAGCGAGAAACGTCCGGGATCGGAGAACCGGCATGGCGCGCCATGCACGACCTCGGCCACCATCGCAAGGGCGCGCACGGTGCGGGCTCCGACGCCGGGCACCAACAGAAGTTCGGCGAAATCTTCCGGCCCCCGGTCGGTCGCGGCGGCGATGTTGCCGTGCAGGCGGCGCATGACAATGTCGCTCTCCCGGACGTCGTGGTGGGCAGGCATGACAAGGTGCGGCAGGCTCAGTTGATCGGGCTGGGGCGCTTCGTTCGGTTCCAGCGCGGCAAGCTCGGAGACGATCCGGTCCGGTCCGAGATCCCGCAGGATGTCGATCTGCCCCGTGCGGGACGCGGATGCGCGACGGTCCACGAGGTTGACGATGTCGCCCTGCCGCTCGCCCTCGATCGCGGCGTGCGGTTCATCCACGAAACTTTTCAACCCTTCCGACAGCCAGTGATAACGCCGGGCCTGCCGGCTGTCGCCGTTCATGCCCTGCTGAACGACGGTCCATTTGCCGTCGTCTGTGACGATGAAACCGTGCAGGTAGAGATCGAAGCTGTCCTGCACGGCGGCGCTGTCCACCTTCGCCACGAGACGGCTGGCGGTTGCCAGGGCCTCGCCGTCAAATCCCACGCGTCCGCCGATGGCCTGCAATTCGGCCGGCGTTTTGCGGGAGTGAGCACCCCGTCCGCCGCAGACATGCAGTCCGAGTTCGCCGGCGCGCGGCGCCAGCCCGCGCTTCAGAGCGCCAAGCACGCTGGTCGTGATCCCCGAAGAGTGCCAGTCCATGCCCATCACAGCGCCGAAGGACTGGAACCAGTAGGGGTGAGCCAGCCGGCACAGGAATTCATCGCGGCCGTAGTGCTGCACGATCGATTCAGCGATCAGCACGCCGAGACGCGTCATCCGGTCGGCAAGCCAGCGTGGCACGCGCCCGCCGTGCAGGGGCAGGTCGGCGCTGCCGCTGCGCTGGCTCATGGCCTTTCTGCCGGGAAGAATCGCATAGCGCCTCTATGTAGGCATCGCCAAGGCAATCGCCAGCGGCGGTATTGAGCGGCACCCACGACGGTTACCGCAACAAAGCGAATCCTTGCGCCGACTGTTCTTGACAGGCCGGATCGCTCAACCTTATATCCGCGCGTCCTTGGCGACCCGCCGGGCGGTTCGCCGCTCTCGCGGAATTGCACCGGGGCGGAGTAGCTCAGTCGGTTAGAGCAGAGGAATCATAATCCTTGTGTCGGGGGTTCGAATCCCTCCTCCGCTACCATGCAACCTCCCGACGACTTTTCCTGTGCGTTCTCGCGAGGTGAGCTGACCAATTCGCCCCTCCGCCACCATCGAAATAATGTACCCTGCCCGGAGATGCCGATGGCGGGCAGGGCCTCTCTCCACGACCTGATGCGCCGCGCGATGCTTGCCTATGCCGGGCGTTTGCACTAGCGAAGGCTGACGCTGGCCGCAGACGGCCGGCTCGCCGACAGGATTCGATATTCGCAGGTTTCCATGACGCTCGTCGATACGCGCACGCCCGATCCGAAACGCCTGATCCCCGGTGCCACAGGCGACTGGGAAATCATCATCGGCATGGAGGTCCATGCCCAGGTGACGTCCGAATCCAAGCTTTTCTCCGGTGCTTCCACGGCCTTCGGCGCCGCGCCCAACGCCAATGTCAGCATGGTCGACGCGGCAATGCCCGGCATGCTGCCCGTCATCAACGAGGAGTGCGTGAGGCAGGCGGTGCGCACCGGCCTCGGCCTCAAGGCACAGATCAACCACAAGTCGGTCTTCGACCGGAAGAACTATTTCTATCCGGACCTGCCGCAGGGCTACCAGATCTCGCAGTACAAGCAGCCGATCGTCGGCGAGGGCATCGTGTCGGTGTCGATCGGCCCCGATTCGAAGGGCAATTTCGAGGATATCGAAGTCGGCATCGAACGCCTGCATCTGGAGCAGGATGCCGGCAAGTCGATGCATGACCAGCACCCCACCATGTCCTATGTCGATCTCAACCGCTCCGGCGTGGCGCTGATGGAGATCGTCTCGAAGCCGGACATGCGCTCGGCCGACGAGGCGAAGGCCTATCTCACCAAGCTGCGCACCATCGTCCGCTATCTCGGCACCTGCGACGGCAACATGGACGAAGGCTCCATGCGCGCCGACGTCAACGTCTCGGTGCGCCGCCCTGGCGGGCCTTTCGGCACGCGCTGCGAGATCAAGAACGTCAACTCCATCCGCTTCGTCGGACAGGCCATCGAATACGAGGCGCGGCGCCAGGTCGCCGTTCTGGAGGATGGCGGCTCGATCGATCAGGAGACCCGCCTGTTCGACCCGAGCAAGGGCGAGACGCGCTCCATGCGCTCGAAGGAAGAGGCGCACGACTACCGCTACTTCCCAGATCCGGACCTTCTGCCGCTGGAGTTCGATCAGGCTTTCGTGGACGATCTCGCCAAAAACCTGCCGGAGCTGCCGGACGACAAGAAGGCTCGTTTCGTGAGGGAGATGGGCCTGTCGGCCTATGACGCGTCGGTTCTGGTTTCCGAGAAGTCGATCGCCGATTACTTCGAGAAGGCCGCTTCCGGCCGCGACGGCAAGACCGCCGCGAACTGGGTCATCAACGATCTGCTCGGCGCGTTGAACAAGGCCGGAAAAGACATTGAATCCGCTCCGGTTTCGCCCGACCAGATCGGCGCGATCATCGATCTCATCAAGGAAGGCACGATTTCGGGCAAGATCGCCAAGGACCTGTTCGAAATCGTCTGGAACGAGGGCGGCGATCCGCGCGCGGTGGTCGAGGCGCGCGGCATGAAGCAGGTGACCGACACCGGCGCAATCGAGAAGGCGGTGGACGACATCATCGCCGCCAACCCCGACAAGGTCGAGCAGGCGAAGGCGAAGCCGACGCTGGCGGGTTGGTTCGTCGGTCAGGTCATGAAGGCCACCGGCGGCAAGGCCAACCCGCAGGCCGTCAACGATCTGGTGAAGGCGAAGCTCGGCATTGAGTGAGGCACTGCGCAAACAGTGCCGGACGCGCCCCTGCTGCTACCTGGCGAGGACCAGCGCCCAATAGCGCCTGCCGCCGCCAAGCGGGTCGGCCGCGGCGGCCAGTCCGAAGCGCGTATAGCTTCGATCCAGCATGTTGCGGCGATGCGGCGGCGAGTCCATCCAGCGCCGGAACAGCTCTTCGGCGCCGAACGCGCCATGCGCGATGTTCTCGGCCGCCGCGCCCGGCACGCCATTCTGGCGCATGCGCCGGTCGAAGGCGCGGCGAAAGCCGGTCGTGTGTTTCATGGCGCCGGCTCCGGCCATGAATGATGCCTGCTGCAGCGCCGCCCTTTCCAGCGCGGCGTCGGGAAGGAGAAGCGGCATGCCGGCCTCCGCGCGAATCTCACGCAGATAAGGGACACCCGCGCCATTCTCGCCGCTCGCGCTCACCGTCGACACGTCGCTCTGGCATGCCGCGAGGATAAGAAGCGCCGCAACGGCGACGGATGCGCGCACGAAATTCGTCATGCCCGACCAGATCCTTCCTTTCCGGATGCACACCGGGCTGGCTATCCGCCGAAACGGTGGCTTTTTGCTGTCACGATGTCGCCGGCGCGATTGGATGCTTGCCAGATGCGGGGCAGGAAGCCATAACGGCAGCGACGCAGCGCCGGTTCGCCCACGCGTCCAATGAGTTGTCCATGATGAAGTTTCTGACGCAGTTTTTCACCTGGTGGAATGGGCAGACGCTCAACACGCGTTTCCACACCTGGCGGTACGGCAAGGAAGTCGGCCAGGACGAATTCGGCAACATCTATTATGAGGGCGGCGTGAACTCGGACGGCCAGACGCGCCGCTGGGTGATCTACAACGGTTATTCGGAGGCTTCCATCATTCCGCCGGGCTGGCACGGCTGGATTCATCACCGTGTGGACACGCCGCCGGTGAAGGAAAACTACAAGCCGCGCGAATGGCAGAAGCCGCACGAGCCGAATCTTACCGGCAGCCCCAAGGCTTACCGCCCGAAGGGTTCCATCCTCGGCAACCAGCATCGGCCGCAGGTCACCGGCGACTACGACGCCTGGACGCCGGGTTCGTAAAGCCCTCCTTTGGCGGTTGAAAGACGCGCGGGTTTCTTGGAAACCGCGAATCGGTCTTTTATCGCCACAATTGACTTCTAAGGCGCTTGAACGCCGCCGATCCGGGCGGTGCGTTCCTTCGAATGTGCGGCAAAGATCGGTAGCGATGTTTCCTTCGGCAAATGGTGTCGCCACAGGCCTGCGTGTTGGCCTTCTTGCCATGCTCGCCGCGGGTATGTTTGCGGGCGCGGCCAGCGCTGAACGCCTCACCAATCCGGTCGCGGAATTCGCCGGCATCGACAAGATCACCGGCCGGATCATCAATTTCGACGTCTATATCGACGAGACCGTGCAGTTCGGCGCGTTGCAGGTGACACCGCGCGTCTGCTACTCGCGATCGAAGGACGAGGAGCCGAAGACGGACTCCTTCGTGGAAGTGGACGAGATCACGCTCGACCGCAAGATTCGACGCATCTTCACCGGATGGATGTTCGCGGAGAGCCCCGGCCTCAACGCCGTGGAGCATCCCGTCTATGACGTGTGGCTGAAAAGCTGCAAGGAAAAGTCCGACGTGCCGCCGCCCGACGAGGCGAAGACGAACTGAAAGCCGGAACTTTCCGGTTCCTCGGTCATTGTGCTGGGCAGATCCACCCGGCACGAACGAGGAGTGTTTCCATGACTACCCATACCGGCCACACGGCCGCCATCCCGGCCTCCAAGGTAATCGGCACCTCCGTCTATAACGGCGCGGGGGAGAGCATCGGAACCATCGAGGACGTCATGCTCGACAAGACCTCAAACGGGATCATGTTCGCCGTGATCGGCTTTGGCGGCTTCCTTGGCATCGGCGAGAAATATCACGCGGTCCCCTGGTCGGCGCTCGACTACAGCGTCGAGCGGGGCGGCTATGTCGTGCCTTTCTCGAAGGACCAGCTTGAAGCCGCGCCGGCCTATTCGATCAACGAACTGACCGGCGATGACGGCCAGAGGGCCCGCGACGCGTCATATGAGTATTACAAGGTCGATCCCTACTGGAACTGACCTTCAAGTCGAGATGCGGCGGACCCGGCCCGGCGAGCAATCGCCGGGCCGCTTTGTTTTGGACCGCTCGTGCTTTACGCTCCCGCGTTAAGGAGCCCGATATGACCTCGCACGACTTCCCCGTCTTTGATCTCTCACGTTTTGAAGGCGCAGGCGCTATCGAGCGCGCGCAACTGGGCGCCGAGGTGGATCATATTTGCCGGACCACCGGCTTCCTCGCCATCGGCGGGCATTCGGTGCCGCAGGGCGTGATCGACGGTGTCTGGTCGAAGGCGAGGGCATTCTTCGATCTGCCGGCCGAAGAAAAGGAAAAGGCGAGGGCGCCGTTTCCCGGGTATCCCTACGGCTATCTCGGACCGGGCGTCGAAGCGCTGGCCAAGTCCAAAGGCCAGGATACGCCGCCGGACCTGAAGGAGAGCTTCAATGGTGGCCCGCTTTCCGTGCCGCCCGGTCTCTCCGACCCCGAGGCATTGGCCTTTTGCTATGCCGAAACCATCTGGCCGGTCGAGCCGGCAGGCTTTGTCGAGGCATGGCAGGCCTATTACCGGGCGATGGAGAATCTGGCCGCGCGCATCATGCGTGTGTTCGCCGTGGCGCTGAAGCTGCCCGAGACCTATTTCGATCCGACGATCGACAGGCCGATCAGTGCTCTCCGTGCCTTGAACTATCCCGAGACGACGGTTCCGCCGCAGCCGGGCCAGTTGCGAGCGGGGGCGCATACCGACTACGGCAGCCTGACGATTCTCTTGCCGCAGGCAGGTTCCGGCGGGTTGCAAATCTACACGCCGGAAGGTGCGTGGAAGGAGGTGCCGCCTGTGCCGGGCGCCTTCGTCATCAATATCGGCGACCTCATGGCGCTATGGACGAACGACCGTTGGGTCTCCACCCTGCATCGCGTGGTCAGCGACGGGAATCCGGCGCGCCGCCAGTCGCTGGCTTTCTTCCATCAGCCGAACTGGGATCAGGACATCGTCTGCATCGAATCCTGTCTCGAACCCGGCGAGACGCCGCGTTATGAGTCCGTCAAATCCGGGCCGTACCTCATGTCGAAATTCAGGTCGACGGTGAAGCCGGCGGCGTGAGGCGGCCGGTATCGGCGGTTCGCCACGTTGCGTTTTGACGCGCTTCGGCTAAGAGGAGCGCGATTTTCCTGCACCAGCCCAAGAGGTTCTGCCATGACTGCCATCGTCGATATCGTCGGCCGCGAGATACTGGACAGCCGCGGCAACCCCACGGTCGAGGTGGACGTGGTGCTGGAAGACGGCTCGATGGGCCGCGCGGCGGTGCCGTCGGGCGCCTCCACCGGCGCGCATGAGGCGGTCGAGCTTCGCGACGGCGGCAAGCGCTACCTCGGCAAGGGCGTGCTGAAGGCGGTGGAAGCTGTCAACGGCGAGATCTTCGAGGCGATCGGCGGCATGGAAGCCGAAAGCCAGCTCCATATCGATCAGACCATGATCGATCTCGACGGCACGCCGAACAAGAGCCGGCTTGGCGCGAACGCCATTCTCGGCGTCTCGCTTGCCGTCGCCAGGGCGGCGTCCGAGGCGGCCGGCCTGCCGCTCTATCGTTATGTCGGCGGCGCCGGCGCGCATGTCCTTCCGGTGCCGATGATGAACATCATCAATGGCGGCGCGCATGCCGACAATCCGATCGATTTTCAGGAATTCATGATCATGCCGGTGGGCGCCGCGAACATCCGCGAGGCCGTCCAGTGGGGTTCGGAAATCTTCCATACGCTGAAGAAGCGGCTCAAGGACGCCGGCCACAACACCAATGTCGGAGACGAGGGCGGCTTCGCGCCGAACCTCAAGAGCGCGCAGGCCGCGCTCGACTTCATCATGGAGTCGATCGATAAGGCCGGCTACACACCGGGCGAGCAGGTCGCGCTCGGCCTCGACTGCGCATCGACCGAGTTCTTCAAGGACGGCAACTACGTCTACGAAGGCGAAAGGAAGACGCGCGACCCGAAGACGCAGGCGAAGTATCTCGCCAAGCTGGCCGCTGACTATCCGATCATTTCGATCGAGGACGGCATGGCCGAGGACGACTGGGAAGGCTGGAAGACGCTGACTGATCTCTGCGGTAAGCGCGTGCAGCTCGTCGGCGACGATCTCTTCGTCACCAATTCCGCCCGGCTGCGCGACGGCATCAAGATGGGCGTCGCCAACTCGATCCTCGTCAAGGTCAACCAGATCGGCTCTCTGTCGGAAACGCTGGACGCGGTGGAGACGGCGCACAAGGCCGCCTATACCGCCGTGATGTCGCATCGCTCGGGCGAGACGGAAGACTCCACGATCGCTGATCTCGCCGTCGCCACCAATTGCGGGCAGATCAAGACCGGATCGCTGGCGCGCTCCGACCGGCTGGCCAAATACAACCAGCTGATCCGCATCGAGGAAGAGCTTGGCAAGCAGGCGAAGTACGCCGGGCGTTCGATCCTCAAGGGCTGACGCCACCGCACAGTCTTCGCGGCATGTGGCCGGCGCTGGTGCGCCGGCCATTTTCGTTTGCTCGATCGCCCACGCTTCGGATCTGGTGTAACCGCCTGTTAAGCATGGTTGAGCGACAAGGAAGATCCCGCAGGGACTCTCCGCGATGTGGACACGCCATCACAAGAACAGGAACACCGGCCGGCTCATCCTGCCGGCGGTTTGCGCTGCGTTTCTGAGCTATTTCGGCTACCATGCCTATAACGGCCAGTACGGCATCAATTCCAAGGCGCAATTCGAGGCGCGCCGTGCCGAACTGACGGCCAGGTTGGGCAGGTTGCACGACGAGCGCATGCATATCGAGCGGCGGACGAACCTTCTGCGCGACGGTTCGCTGGAGAAGGATATGCTTGACGAACAGGCGCGCCGCGCGCTCAGCATGTCGAAGGAGGACGAGGTGACGGTCCTGCTTGACCGCTCCCTTTCTAATTAATCAGAATCAAGTTAATTGCTTGGAAATCCAGTATTTATAAGGGTTTGAAAGCATGTCAGCCATGCATTTTTCAGCATGGCCGAGAATGTTTTTGCATGTTAGCTTCTCTCCAATTCAGAGGGGAGGGGGCGCCGCCTGAACTCCCTTTTGCGGTCCGGGAAGAGACGCGACATAGGGAGTGACGCATGGCGACTGCCGCTCGAAAAGCGCCGGCGAAAGCCAAGTCTGATACCAAATCAAAAAGCAGGTCTGACGCCAAGGCGTCGGTTTCGACCCCGGCGGCGCCGAAGCCCGCCGAATTCACCAGGGAAGAAGAGCTTCGCGCCTATCGCGACATGCTGCTCATCCGCCGCTTCGAGGAGAAGGCCGGCCAGCTTTACGGCATGGGCTTCATCGGCGGCTTCTGCCATCTCTATATAGGTCAGGAAGCGGTGGTGACCGGCCTGAAGATGGCGCTGGTCGAGGGCGATCAGATGATCACGGCCTATCGCGACCATGGTCACATGCTGGCGATGGACATGAGCCCGCGCGGCGTCATGGCCGAGTTGACGGGGCGCAAGGGCGGCTATTCCAAGGGGAAGGGCGGCTCGATGCATATGTTCTCCAAGGAAAAGCACTTTTACGGCGGCCACGGCATCGTCGGCGCGCAGGTGTCGCTTGGTACGGGTCTCGCCTTCGCCAACAAATATCGCGACAACGGCAACGTCTCCCTCACCTTCTTCGGCGACGGCGCGGCCAATCAGGGGCAGGTCTACGAAAGCTTCAACATGGCTTCCCTGTGGAAGCTGCCGGTGATCTACGTGATCGAGAACAATCGTTACGCCATGGGCACCTCCGTGACGCGCTCGTCGGCGGAAACCGATTTCTCGCATCGCGGCATCTCCTTCCGCATCCCCGGCATCCAGGTGGACGGCATGGATGTGCGCGCCGTGAAATCGGCCGCCGAGATGGCCACCGAATGGGCACGATCCGGCAAGGGGCCGATCATCCTCGAAATGCTCACCTACCGCTATCGCGGCCATTCCATGTCCGACCCGGCGAAATACCGCTCGAAGGACGAGGTCCAGAAGATGCGTTCCGAACACGATCCGATCGAGCAGGTGAAGGCGCGTGTTCTTGACAAGAAGTGGGCAACCGAGGACGAACTGAAAAATATCGACAAGGAGGTTCGCGACATCGTCGCCGACTCCGCCGACTTCGCCCAGACCGATCCGGAGCCGGATGCGTCCGAACTCTGGACGGACGTGTATCTCTGAGGGAGGGCGAACCATGCCGATCGATATTCTGATGCCTGCGCTCTCCCCGACGATGGAGGAGGGCAATCTCGCCAAATGGTTGAAGAACGAGGGTGACCAGATCAAATCCGGCGACGTGATCGCCGAGATCGAGACCGACAAGGCGACGATGGAAGTCGAGGCCGTCGACGAGGGTACGCTGGGAAAGATCCTCGTGCCGGCAGGCACTGAGGGCGTGAAGGTCAATACGCCGATCGCAGTGCTCTTGCAGGAAGGCGAGAGCGCGGGAGACATTGGCAAGGCGGCCGCGCCTGCCAAGGCCGAGGCGCCCGCCAAGGCAGACGCGCCTTCGGAGCCCGCCGAGGCTCTCCCGGCCAATGCCGGGAAGGAACAGGCGGCGCCGGTTCCCGCTGCGCCGAAGACGGAAGTCGCCGGTGATCCGGACATTCCCGCAGGCACGGAAATGGTGTCGATGACCGTGCGCGAAGCGCTGCGCGACGCCATGGCCGAGGAAATGCGCCGCGATCCCGGTGTATTCGTTATGGGCGAGGAGGTCGCCGAGTATCAGGGCGCCTACAAGATCACGCAGGGCCTGCTGCAGGAATTCGGGCCGAAGCGCGTGGTCGACACGCCGATCACGGAACACGGCTTTGCCGGCGTCGGCGTCGGTGCGGCGATGACCGGATTGAAACCCATCGTCGAGTTCATGACCTTCAACTTCGCCATGCAGGCGATCGACCAGATCATAAATTCGGCGGCGAAGACGCTCTATATGTCCGGTGGCCAGATGGGCGCGCCGATCGTGTTCCGCGGACCGAACGGTGCTGCTGCACGCGTTGCCGCCCAGCACAGCCAAGACTACGGCGCGTGGTATGGCCATATACCAGGCCTGAAGGTGATCCAGCCCTACAGCGCGGCCGATGCGAAAGGCTTGCTGAAGGCGGCGATCCGCGATCCGAATCCGGTCATCTTCCTCGAAAACGAGATTCTCTACGGCCACAGCTTCGACGTGCCGAAGCTGGACGATTTCGTTCTGCCGATAGGGAAGGCGCGAATCCAGAAGGCCGGCAAGGACGTGACGCTCGTTTCCTGGGGCATCGGCATGACCTATCTGGTCAAGGCCAAGGTCGAACTGGCGGGCATGGGCATCGATGCCGAGATCATCGATCTCAGGACCATCCGCCCGATGGATCTGGATTCGGTTGTTGCCTCCGTGAAGAAGACCAACCGGCTGGTCGTGGTCGAGGAAGGTTTCCCGCAGTCGTCGGTTGGCGATTTCATTGCCAATCAGGTGTCGCAACGCGCCTTCGACCATCTCGACGCCCCGGTGATCACCATAGCGGGCAAGGACGTGCCGATGCCTTACGCGGCCAACCTCGAGAAGCTTGCGTTGCCGAATGTCGGCGAGGTGATCGAGGCGGTGAAGGCCGTGACCTACCGCTGAGCGGATGTTGATGTGGTGGCGTCGTGACAGGATGCTGATGCCGTCGGGATCGTTTCGGGGCTGATTGCCATGGCCGTTACGGGAAAAAAGCTGGCAACCTACGCCGACATCGAAGCGGCGCCGGAACATCTCGTCGCGGAAATCATCGACGGTGTGCTGCGAACGCATCCCAGGCCGTCGCCCCGGCATTCCGTCACGGCCAATAGCCTGACGGACGAATTGACCAGCCCTTTCCAAAAAGGGCGTGGCGGGCCTGGCGGCTGGATATTCGCCGTGGAGCCTGAACTGCATCTTGGAGATCATGTGCTTGTGCCGGATATAGCGGCCTGGCGGATCGAGCGAATGCCGAAGCTGCCAGCGACAGCATATTTCGAGGTGGCGCCCGACTGGATCTGCGAAGTCCTCTCCGGATCGACGGAAACGCGTGATCGCACGGCCAAAATGCGCATCTACGGCGAGGAAAAAGTGGCCTATCTCTGGCTCATCGACCCCCGGCAGCAACTGCTTGAGGCGTTCCAGTACCTTGAACGCGGATGGACAAGGCTCGGCGGCTGGTTTTCGGACGATCGGGCGAGCGTGCCGCCCTTCGACGCAATATCGCTTTCTCTCGCGGACCTATGGCCGCTCGACAACCCGCTGGGTCTCCATGAAGACCCGCAAGCCCTCTTCGCAGGAGACCGCTAGATGCCCATCAACATCACCATGCCGGCGCTCTCGCCCACGATGGAAGAGGGCAATCTCGCCAAGTGGCTGGTCAAGGAGGGCGACAAGGTCTCGCCCGGCGACGTGATAGCAGAGATCGAGACCGACAAGGCGACGATGGAGGTCGAGGCCGTCGACGAGGGCACCGTCGCGAAAATCGTGGTGCCTGCCGGCACTGAAGGCGTGAAGGTGAATGCGTTGATCGCTGTCCTGGCAGGCGATGGCGAAGATGTCGCCGCTGCCGCCAAGGGCGGCGATGGCGCGCCTGCAAAGGCGGAAGCTGCGCCGGCCAAGCCGGAAAAAGCCAAGGTCGAGCCTGCAAAAGCAGAATCGCCTAAGCAGCAGCCGGCGGCTTCCGAAGCGGCTGGGCCGGCTCCTGGAAAGGGCGAGCACGGTTCCCGCGAGCGCACATTCGCCTCGCCTCTGGCGCGGCGCATCGCCAAGGAAGCCGGCGTCGACGTCGCCGCGGTGAAGGGCTCCGGTCCGCACGGCCGGATCGTCAAGTCGGATGTCGAGGCCGCGATCGCCAGCGGCGGCGCCAAGGCCGCGCCATCGGCCGCAGCGAAGGCGGCTTCAGCGCCGGCCGCGCCGAAGCCTGTGTCGGACGACGCGGTGCTGAAACTCTTCGAGGAAGGCTCTTATGAGCTTGTTCCGCACGACAATATGCGCAAGACGATAGCGCGGCGGCTGGTCGAGGCCAAAAGCACGATCCCACATTTCTATCTCACGCTGGATTGCGAGCTTGATGCGCTGCTGAAGCTGCGCCAGCAGCTGAACGACGCCGCACCCGTCAGGAAGACCGAAAAGGGCGATCAGCCGGCCTACAAGCTTTCCGTCAACGACCTCGTCATCAAGGCGCTGGCGCTCGCGCTGCGCGACGTGCCGACGGCCAATGTTTCCTGGACGGATGCGAACATGGTCCAGCACAAGCATGCCGATGTCGGCGTCGCCGTGTCTATCCCCGGCGGTCTGATCACGCCGATCGTGCGCCGGGCGGACGAAAAATCCCTGTCGGCGATCTCGAACGAGATGAAGGATCTGGCGGCCCGCGCCAAGACGCGCAAGCTGAAGCCGGAGGAATATCAGGGCGGCACGACGGCGGTCTCAAATCTCGGCATGTTCGGCATCAAGGACTTTTCCGCCGTGATCAATCCGCCGCATGCGACGATCCTCGCCGTGGGCGCCGGCGAGGAACGCGTGGTGGTGAAGAAGGGCGAGATCACGGTCGCCACCGTCATGTCGGTGACGCTCTCGACCGATCACCGTGCCGTGGACGGCGCGCTCGGCGCCGAACTGCTCGGCGCCTTCAAGCGGCATATCGAGAATCCTTTGGGGATGCTGGTCTGATCGTCGAACCTGTCGAAAGGGAAATGCCATGGCTACCGGAGCGCATGTTGAAAGACTGAGAACGTCGTGGGTCTGGCTCGCCGTGCTCGGCGCGATTTCGCTGATCGGCGGCATTCTGGCCCTCTTCAACCCCTTCGCGGCGACGCTGGCGGCGGTTCTGCTCGCCGGCTGGACCTTCCTGCTGTTCGGGGTGGTGCAGCTCATACAGGCGTTCAGGATCACCGGCTGGTCGGGGTTCCTGTGGTCGCTGTTGCTCGGATTGCTGACGGTCGCTGTCGGCATCTCCTTGCTGTTCAACCCGGTCGCGGGGGCGCTCTCGCTCACCATGCTCGTCGCCGTGCTGTTCCTGGTGCTGGGCGTTGTGAAGATCATGTACGGATTTTCGCTGCGGCCGATCTCCGGATGGGGCTTTGCGGTGTTGTCGGGCGTGATCTCGCTGCTGCTCGGCTTCATGATCATCGCCGATTACCCATGGTCGGCCACGACTATCCTGGGCATCCTGCTGGCGGTCGAACTGCTGTCGAACGGCATTTTCCTGCTGATCGTGGCGCTCGGACTTCGCAAGATCTGATCGGGCGAGGCGCTTCTGCATACCGGAACGGCGTGGCTTACAACCGTACTGGCCCGATGGGATTTGAGCGTCGGCGTCACGTAAGCCTGACGTGAGGTGATAGGAGAGGGACTGCGTGAAGAATATCCTGTGCTACGGCGATTCCCTGACATGGGGCTACAATGCGGAGACGCTATCCCGCCATCCGTTCGACGTGCGGTGGCCGAATGTCCTTCAGGCGGAGCTCGGCAGCGCCGCCCATGTGATCGAGGATGGCCTCAACGGCCGCACGACAGCATTCGACGACAATCTCGTGGCGGAAGACCGGAACGGCGCACGCACGCTGCCGACAAGCCTTTCAACCCATTCGCCGCTTGATCTGGTCGTCATCATGCTCGGCGCCAACGACATGAAGCCGTGGATTCACGGCCGCGCCTATGTGGCGGCGAACGGCATGGCGCGTCTCGTCAATATCGTGCGCGGCCATACCTATTTCTTCAACGCGCCCGCGCCGCAGGTGATAATGGTGTCGCCGCCGGCCGTCTCGCGCACCGACAATGTCGAGTTTTCCGAGTATTTCGAAGGCGCGAACGTTTCCTCCACTCATTTGGCCGAGGCCTACCGTCTATATGCCGCGCAGCTTGGCTGCACCTTCTTCGAAGCGGGCACGGTCGCCAAAACAACGCCGATCGACGGCGTGCATCTGGACGCCGAGAACACGCGGGCCATCGGCCGTGCCCTTGCGCCTCTCGTCAAGCAGACGCTTGGCCTTTGACCTGAAAGGAGCCTTTCGTGGCTGAATCCTATGACGTGATCATCATCGGCTCGGGGCCTGGCGGCTACATTGCGGCGATCCGCGCGGCGCAGCTTGGCCTGAAGGTCGCGGTGGTGGAGCGCGAGCATCTTGCCGGCATCTGCTCGAACTGGGGCTGCATCCCGACCAAGGCGCTGCTGCGTTCGGCCGAGATATTCCACTACGCCCAGCATCCCGGCGACTACGGCGTGAAGATCGAGGGCACCGTCTCGCCCGACCTCAAGGCGATCGTGGCGCGCTCGCGCGCCATCGCCCATCGCATGAACAATGGCGTCGGTTT